>DATMUM010000138.1:0-18340 GCA_035564175.1 Mobilitalea sp. | reverse complement strand
TTCGGATAACCTAACTGCGCATATAAATCAAAACGTACATCCGGATGATAAATAGTAGATCCATGATCATCCGGGGCAGAAGCCACACCGGAACCATATCCATATAACTTCCCGTCAGGGCTCAGGCTCTGATTCTTTTCTAATGCCTTCGGCATGTTTTCCTTTATGTAAGCACCATAATCAGATAATAAATTATCTTCATTCCAGTCAAATAACATACCCTTATCGATTGCTTCCAGATAATTACCGCTATCATTGCCAAAGATAACGATATCACCCAAGTCGCCGGCTTCCATTCTCGTTACAAATACTCCATCGGCATCATTTACAATGTTGATCTTCACATTGAATTGATCCAACATAACCTTGGCAAACCATCCGGCCTGTAAACCGCTGTAATTAGCTAATTGCGAATACACCGTTAAAGTAATGGGTTCATCCTTTTTTGAGCTGCTGCAGCCAGCCAGCGTCAGACTAGATAATACAATTGAGAATACAATTAGCAATGCAACTATTTTTTTCATTCTTTTCATTTCATAACTCCTCCTCATTATTTATACAGAATTAGATAAAGATTGCTTGACATCCTGCTGAATAATCAGCTTTCTAAAGAATTACGTCTCAATAATTCCTTAGAATATGTGTGATTTTTTTCACTCTTCCCGTCTAATTTTTCATATATTTTTTATATGAATGTCGGGTAAAATGAAATTGCCACAGTACGCCTATGTCATAACCTTATATTAACAATTCTAGTAAAAAATGTAAACACTATTAATTAGTAAAGGGTGTGAAAATGTAAGATGTTAATAATAGCTGTTCTATTAATATTCCCATAACCTATCGATTTTCAGGTAAATTTAAAGTTTCCTCCAGGGAATGGATTAATATGGGCAGAAACTAAGTGAATATGAACTATTTCTTGTGATAGGCGGAACGCTGTACATAACAGATGCAGAGAATAGCAAACGGAGAAGGAGCTGCTGTAAAACATATACCGTTTTGCAGCAGCTCTTTATTCAATGATGATAGATATAAACTTAGTTAATTTTTTACTGCATCCTCCAGTGCTTTTCTCTTAGCAGCTTCATTAAGGTAGAAATCACATACTTCTTTGTAACCATATCCAGCTGTGGCATCCTTCATTTCTTTCACGATCTTATTAAATTCATCATCATTCTGAGCATAGATCGCCTGCCAGGAATAATCACAGATAGCCTTAGAAACCTGCGTCCATTGGATTTCAAGTTCATCACTTCTTTTTCCTTCAGAATAACTTGTGCCTACAGCAACAGAATGATTTCTTGAATCGATGAATTCATCCTGTGTTGTAAATCCTGTGTATTGTCTCCAGTCATTTAGGATGTCAAAATTTAATGTTGAATTGTAGCTTGCCCAAGATTGATAGTTATAAGATTCTCCAACGGAATCCGGATTAGAAGCATCAATATTCCAGGTCTGAAAATTCATCGTATTAACACCATCTTTAAACATTCCGGTATAATCTCCGGTCATCTCGGTTTTACCATCAGCAACTGTTTTCAGACCCAAATCAGTAAGATAGGTCTTACCATTTTCATCATAATCCCAGGTTACACCTTTCGGTCCATAATTATTGGTCATAGTACCTTCTGGTGTGCTTAACCAGTTGATGATTTGCATACAGAGCTCAGGATACTGTGTCTGAGCACCGATGGTTATTACACTGCTGCCGCCGAATACATTAAGTCCACTCATTAATGTCTTCTGGTCATCCATGATAACCGGATACATTGCCTTTCCGGCTTTCAAATGCTCCGGTGTATTATACTGAATGGAACCGGCATAGTTGAAAATATTAAAGAAAGCCACTCCACCGACATAATCTTCTCCAGCCCCATCTGCTCCCTGTGTCATAGAATCCGGATCAAGCAAGCCCTTCTGGAACAATTGATTATAGAATTTCAAGCATCTTAAATACATTCCGCCATCCGCCAGACAATCCTGCCATGTCTGATTATCCACATCATACAAACCGATTCCCAATTCTTCATATCCATACAATGCAGCAGTTGCTTTAACGAACATTACCATGTTACCATCCCAGTCATTAAACAGGGATACGCCGTAAGTTTCGTGTCCGTTGTCCGAAGTAGGGCAAATTTCCTTCATTTGAGCCAATACATCAACCCAGTCCTCTAAGGTTGAAACCTTAGGAAAACCTAATTGCTTATAAAGATCAAATCGAACATCCGGATGATAGATTGTGGATGCATGATCTTGTGAATTTGATGCTACACCGAAACCATATCCATACAATTTTCCGTCAGGGCTAAGACCCATATTTTTCTCTAATGCTTTTTGC
Source organism: Mobilitalea sp. (assembly GCA_035564175.1). Lineage (GTDB taxonomy): Bacteria > Bacillota > Clostridia > Lachnospirales > Lachnospiraceae > Mobilitalea. Next base: position 15,996 of record DATMUM010000138.1, on the reverse strand, counting down.
AAATGATCTTTTATGTATGAACCGTAATCAGTTAATAAATTATCTTCATTCCAGTCAAATAACATGCCTTTATCAATTGCTTCAAGATAATCAGAACTGTCATTGTTGAAAATGATGATATCTCCCAAATTACCGGCTTCCATACGTGTAACAAATACTCCGTCGGCATCATTTACCATGTTCATCTTAACATTGAATTTATCCAGAAGAACCTTGGCGAACCACCCCGCTTGCTCACCGCTGTAATTTGCCCGTTGCGAATACACTGTTAAAGTGATGGGTTTGTCCTTTTTACCACTGCTGCATCCTGTTAATGACAGAGTAGAAAATACAACAGTACCGATCAGTAATAACGAAATTAGTTTTTTCATTCTCTTCATAATATCTCCTCCCTTTTGAATAGAACTTAGATAATAATATTATTATGTAATCCGCCGTACTAAGCTGTTTTGCTGCAGATTCGTATGGCAAAATAATTACCAAAACATTATTTACTGAATACAAAGGAAACTAGTTCAAATAACTGTCTTCCTTTGAACATGTCCGTAAAGAAGCCCCCAAAGCTATCCTCAACGACTAAATAAACTGCATGTCTGCCTGTAACATTCTTAACTACTGCACTGACTACTCCATCGTCAGCACCAACATTGCAGCAGCCGATTTCTTCTCCATTTTCATAATTATCAATCAGGATACGGATCTTGGATTTACAGCCTGTACCATTCACCGTAGCATGGAATTCCATGGTTTTACTGCTGTAATCTTCGCCAAAATCATAATATTTAAAACCAATGATACTTCCGCATGTAATACCTGTAACAACTCTTGTAAAGATATTCTTTTCCGTGATGAAGCAACCACCTTTTAACACACAGGCAAGATCTGCCGGGGTTATCTCATAGGGTGGCAGAGAACTCTCAAAACCCAGGGAGGTCATCTCAACCTGAGGAATGGTACCATCCGGCAATATTTCTATCCTTTCAACACAACCGCGTCTTGACATAATTGTTCCGTTTGTCATGCGGTGATAGAAGATATACCATTGATCGTTAATATTACATACGGAGCCATGGTTATTGCCGCCTGGATAATCTATTGCATTGTCTACGATGATTCCTCTGAATTCAAAGGGTCCCGTCGGAGATGCTGAAGTTGCGTAAACAAGTCTGCTGCCCGGATTCGGGGAATAAATCATGTAATAGGTATCTCCAATTTTTCTCGGAGAACAAGCTTCAAAAAACCTATGTGGTTCCTCTGTTGGAATAATGTCTTTGATATAGGTACCATCAATAACCTCATACATATTGTCAGCCTTCAGCTCTGCCATGTGAGAACCTTGATAGCCCCAGTAAACGTAGACTCTGCCGTCATCATCCACCAGTACACCCGGGTCAACAAAGACACGCTCCTCTAATACGTGGGGTGAATTCTTAGGTACTTCGTACTGTGATAAAAGTTTGAAGGGACCTTCCGGCTTGTCACTGACAGCGACACAGCCTATGGTATAGAAAATATAAGCATATAAATAATATTTTCCATCCTTTTCAACCACATCAGGTGCAAAGAGATCACCATCTGTCCAAGGTGTATCACTGGCATGATCAATGTCCACTCTCGTGTGAAATGCATCACCGTGACAGGTCCAGTTATTCAGATTATCAATTGGTGCTGACCAAACTTTTAGTTTAAAATCGCAAAATTTATCGGAGCCGGCACTGTCATGTGATCCGTAAACATAGACACGATCGCCAAACACTCTGGGTTCTCCGTCAGGGATATACTCCCACCTAGGAAGATAAGGATTAGGCATACAAAACCTCCTTGTATATTTGAATTAAATTTGTTATATTGCTTGTAGTATATCTCTAGCATATTTAAAAATCTATAATTAAGAGGACGTAAAATAGCACAATTCAGACATTATGAAAGGATGCCATTTTCATGGAAACAATGTACCTAAGATATTTCACGGAGGATGTAAGTTATCCTTTTTATATTCAATATGGATTTCATGATAACGACGTATTTATGCATACTCACGCGGACTTTTCCGAATTGGTTATAGTACTAAACGGAACTGCAATGCATAAAGTTGACAATGAATCCTATTTTATTAAAAAAGGTGATGTATTTGTTATCAGTAATAACACTGCTCATGGATATGTGAATACGAATGATTTTCGTATCTGTAATATTATGTACCATCCTGAGAATCTGCTGTCCTCTGATTATGATATTCGTAAACTGGCAGGATTTCATGCACTCTTTGTGATAGAACCATACCTTACGATGGAGCGCAGCTTTCAGAGTAGATTGAAGCTTCAATTAGCTGATTTCGAACAGGTCAGCGGCATCATTTCAAGCATGGTTCATGAATATGACAAGAAAACAGATGGCTGGAAAACGATGCTGAATGCACATTTTATGATGCTGGTGGTCCTTTTATCAAGAACCTATAGTCTTCCAGCTTCTAATGATAAATCAGACGTAATTAACATTGCAAAATCCGTATCCTACATGGAAAACAACTACACCGAAGACATTGCTATTGAAAAGCTTGCAGCACAATCAAATATCTCTACACGCCATTTTACAAGAATCTTTCATGCTACTTATCAGACAACACCTGGAAATTATCTACTCTTACTTAGAATGGAGCATGCCTGCCGGCTTCTGAAAAATACATCCTATAGCATATCCGAGATTGCCTTTCAAAGCGGATTTAATGACAGTAATTACTTCTCAAGGCAGTTTCGCCAGCATTTCAACATATCACCCAAGGTGTACCGTAATCAAAACAAATATAAAGCTTAGAATAAAGAGTATGCCTTGGCGAACTCTCTCGCACTTAGCTATGTCAACTTAGCTGACATAGCTCGGTGCGAGTGTGCATCTATGCGGAGCATTTCTATTTCATAGGTCGTAATTTCCATGCAAGAAAAAGACGTTTTGCAATTAACTTAGTGTTACTGCAAGACGTCTTTCTAATTTACGTATTAGTTACTGGAATATTCTGTTATTTTGGACTTCAATTCTGCTTAGCACACTTCATTTTTAGATTATCAGGATTTTTGTTTGCATTTGCTGCAGCCAGTAGAAGTCCTAAGGCAATTGATAAAAATGCAGATACGAGTACCCGATACTCTCCCGGAAGAAGGAAAACTAGTGTATGTACCGGAATCCAGAAAAAGATACAGGTTTTTAACCATGCAAATTCTACAAGAGAATGCCAGTCATTTTTATCAACCAATTCTGTTATTGTTACCCTTCCTCCTCTTCTTTCATATTTCAAATCAATCAACATATCCATAAATCTGTGGAAGGTCATCATCATTGGCCCAAAAGTTAAATTCATTATAATGCTTCCGAATAGTGCCTGGGCAATAATGGAGCCTTTCCAGGGTAATCGCATTGCTGTTTGTGCTGAAGCTACTCCCCCCATATAAACTGTGAAGACTAGTGTAATCATTATACCGATAATTCCCCATACGGCAGCTCTTGCCAAAAAACCTTTGGGAATAATCCAGTTTTTATTTGATACGCGTTTTCCAAGTAAGTCACCCATTGTAGCAAGGATTGCAAATTTTACAAACCCTGCCAAATATGGATGTCCTTCTGTCACACTAAAAAAAACTGTACGGGAGACAGGAATCACTAAAATCACAATCCATATAAGTAGGAGCAGCCCCCATAAATAGTCACCTTTTTTCATAATTCACCTCTTCCTATCACATTTGTTATCAGATGTGATAACGCCATCAATCTTTAACTCCTAATAAATTCTCCGATATCCTTTAATGCCACTTCTGTTTCCAAACATGGGAACAGTACAAATACATGAAACAACCCCTCCCATACCTTAAGAGTGACATCTACTTTTCATTGTTACTTAATTACTATAAGCTTCTTATCGCATCGGCAATCTCAATGCACCAATACTCAGCCCTCAAATTATCAAAAATTATATAATCTTATTCAACCTTCATAATCCATGGCAGCTCGCCAAACTGCTCCCTATATGGCTTTGCTCCCTCATAGCAGGAGGATTGTCTGACGCTCTTTAATATATTTAATGCACAATATTGCAATTCACCTAAAGTAAGCGGATAAGGTACTGAATTTTCTTTTGCATCCACGGCTTCAACAATATCATCTACATTCTGCTGACATCCCGGCATCTGAATATCATTACCTGCTTTGATACATAACGGCGAAGAAGAAATCGGATACTTATGCTCCTCTTCTCCTACAAGAAAGCTGATATTCTGTGAGGTAAACCAATCCGACATAACAAATCCGGCAAAGCCCCATTCATCCCTAAGTACTGAGGTTAACAGCTCATAATGATTTGCAGTATGAATACCGTTCAGAAGATTATAGGAGGACATTACTGACATTGGTTGCGAGGTCTTAGCAGCAATTTCAAAGCCTTTCAGATAGATTTCCCTTAATGCACGTTCACTGACATGAGAATTTGAGAAAAACCGGTTATCTTCCTGATTATTAACTGCATAATGTTTAATTGTGGTTCCGATACCAGGAAACTTTTGAACTCCCTTTGTATCTGCGGCTGCACACATTCCGGTCAGTAAAGGGTCTTCTGAATAATATTCAAAATTCCGTCCACAAAGCGGATTTCTGTGTATATTCATTCCCGGTGCAAGCCAAAGGGTTACACCAAACTGTTGCATTTCCTTTCCAACGATACTTCCGGCTTTCTCAATCAGCTCAATATCCCAAGAACCTGATAATAAAGAAGCAATCGGTATTGCTGTACAATATTGATAAAAGTGTAAGGCATCCTCCGGAATCTCTTTGGCATGGCTGTTTCCTATTTCCACTTCACCAAATACTTCTCCGCCTGAAAGTAGCTCTCCGTCCTTTGTTGCAATATAGTGGGGATTCAGTCTTAAGCCAGCCGGTCCGTCAGCAAAAATCATGTTTCTTATGTTTCTATCGTCAAGCATTAAGGATGTGGTATCCCCTGCCGCACCCGGTACCGCAGCGGATGCTGCACCTATTACTGATTGAGAACCGATACCCCCGCGGGAGGTTCCTACGCATAACTCTGCCAACTCAGTAATGGTAAGTTGTGCTACCAAATCCTCAAGAACTGCTGTTCCTGCAATCACATCATCCATCGTTAACTTTTGATCTGACTGAAGTGGCTGGTAAACAGGCTTTTCTCCCTGATATATAATTTTCTCAGTTTTTATCTTTGAGGTATCAATCGGAATTCTTTTTGATGCAGCTTTTTCTGACTCCTCTTTGGGATAGGAATATGGCTTAACTCCCTTCGAACTGATTTCAGACAGAGGATACTCATTCTGGAACAGATTATTTATTACGGAAATCACAGCTTCCTGCACTACAATGATTGTTGCCTCAATCTTTGTATTTCTGGAACTGTTACCAACACGGATAAAGTATTCACCGGATTCCATAATCCAGGAAGCCCTTTTCTCATTATAGGATGCCATTGATGTGGTCTTGAAGCTGATGTTAAGCGTCTGGCTTTCTCCCGGTTCAAGTAATTTAGTCTTTCCAAATGCTATCAATTCCTGATAAGGTTTTTCTATCTCTTTAGCGGGAGCGGAGTAATATATTTGTACTACTTCTTTACCCCTATACAGTTTGCCTGTATTAGTAACCTTCACAGTTACCGTGACAGCTTCCTCTGTTGCAGCAACATCAAGAGTTTCAAGTTTGAAATCTGTATATGAGATACCGTAACCAAAGCAATAGCTCGGAGTAACATTGAAAGTGTCGAAATAGCGATAACCAACATAAATACCTTCCGTATAATATTCATCATCTACATTCTCATCATTATGGCTAAAACCCTCAGAGGACGGATAATCGGAATAGTCTAAGGCCCAGGTATCTACCAGTTTACCGGATGGTATGGTACTTCCACAGATTGCATCAGCAACTGCCAAACCACTGATATTGCCCGCTTGGCCAACAAGCATGACAGAATTGACACCGGGTATTTTTTTCAATTCCTTCGTATCAATTACTCCTCCTATGTTCAGTAAGACAATACACTTGTCATATTCCTTGCCAAGAATAGTAATTGCATCGATTTCTTCTTTCGAAAGCAGGTAATCACCTTCCTGATTGAAGCGATCACGTCCCTCTCCTGAATTTCGTGCCAATACATAGATTGCAGTATTTGTATCGGACTTCTCTACATCTATTATAGATACTGGCTGAATCTGGGGTTCTTTAAAGGGATGATCAAACATCAGAAGCATCCCAGCCGGTACACCTGTCTCTTCTGATAATTGATCCAATTTTTTCATATGCTGCGCTTTTGCTTCACTTACCAGCTTATCATAAGCATCCAGCCAGGATTTGGTTGTGATGCAAAATCCTGCTTCTTCCAGCCCCTTCTCTATATTAATTACAGTTCTCGAATTAACATCACCGGAGCCAGTACCCCCTTTAACGGTTCGTCTTGCACCATTACCATAAAGGGCTATGTTCCCTTTTATACCGCTAAGCGGCAATGTCCCATCATTTTCAAGAAGCACCATACACTCTGCTGCCATTTTCCTGACAAGCTCCATATGCTCCTTTTCCATCTGACTGATTTCCGAAGTTCTTGATGCTTTAAATTTGGCCATATTATCCTCTCTTTCGATGGTTAATTACTGTTTTTAAACACTTTTTCCTTATCATAAATGATATTTCCCAAACCACCATCTGTTCGTTTTTTGTTTTCTCCTACTTCTTTCGCAATATATACTTGATGGATTGTATTCTACTTTCATTATTAAATGAATTGTATTTCTACTTTCATGTTCTTAGGTATATCATGAAATACTACTTCAATTTCCTTCGGGACAGCTGCTTGTACCATATAATTCTCCCTCTCAAGCTTCCACTCCAAAGTCAGCATACCTTTAGGTGTAATAACACTTCCCTTTGCCCACGATAAATAATCCGTATTCGGTGATATACTTATCTTCGAATACCCCGGTGCGATGGGTTTCACCCCCAGAATGACAGAAGGTAATTCATAAAGGATCAAAGCACCCCACGCATGGCAGTCGCTCCTGCTATTTACAGCATCCTCTTCACAGGTTGTTAATTTTTTAGCAACCATATCTCTCCATAGGTTCCACAAAGTATTTGTATAGGAATACATCCCGCATAGTTCTAAAGCCCGGAACAAATAATACATCATTGCAACCGAACACTGCGCATATAACTCTGGATTTTCAAGTGTTTCTGTTAAATACTGTTTTCCTTCTAAGATTCCGATCGTTCCGGTTATAATCCCAAAAACTTGACAATGCTGACTATATTGTTCCAGAGCCGGTCCATCCTGAAGCATTCCATTCTCACCGCGGCAATATTGATTTATTGCTTGTTTCATTTTCTCAGAATCAGAAAAACATTCATCAGCCAGATCCTGATACCCGATGAATCGAAACAATGCCTCCGCATATTGTAAACCAAGAAGATACAGAAGGCTTTCCATTGTGATGGGTCCTTGATAAGTCGCTAACGGGACCCCCATCGTTTCATTCCACTCTTTGGTCCAATCGATAAAGGACCAGTAGTGTTCCCTAAGGTTCGGTCCTCCAATTTTACCGACAATCCCAATATCATTAACATTACTCTTAAAAAACTGCAAGATTCCCAGAATCGTCGGAACATGTTTTCGAACGAGTACCCTATCACCGAAATACATCATATGATCATACACCATACCGATGTAATAGATTGAAAAACCAGGTATTACGTTCATCTCATAATTCGGATAGGAACAGTTAATCATTCCATCCTGTCTTACCGCTCTTCTAAAGTCATCCATACATTGTCTCGCCAACCGATCATCTGCCGAAACTGCATAGGTATATAAAATCTGGCTTCTAGAATCCATCGCATACTGCAGCTGCTCGTAAAACGGACAATCCTCATAGGTTTCATGCATACAGCATTGAAGCGTATGTGCACTGATTTCCCATATCTTTCCCAGAGTGGTGTCGGATGTATCTACCTTTGTTTCGATTTTAAGCGGATATCCCGTCTGCATATATTTAAAATGCTTAAGGATTAGCTGTTCTGAATCCGTTTTAATTGCAAGCCTAATAAACCGAAAGGTCCGAAACCAAAACGGTTCATATTTTTCAGGATGATCTTCTTCTCCTATGCCAAGAACTTGATAAATATCTGTAAACCCGTAAAGTTTGCCGTTGATGTAATCGGTTCGATCTCCTTTTAACGGCATATACCCTGGGCCTTCCCCCTCTGGCTCATAAGCATAGCACTCGGAAGATAAGATTCGAATTTCACTTTTTCCTCCTCCCATCATGGCAAGTTCCAGAAAACCAGTCATTTCTTTTCCGGCACTGATTTCCACGATTTCTTCACTATTTGGAGGAATCACAATCGGTATATCCGCTTGGAGCATTCGATTCCAGTTCTGCTCCGAATTCTGATGATTAATCATATGAAATATACCGTCAAATCGGCATGTCTTCATAAACATGAGAGGAATTGAACGTTTTTGTAAACTATCCGGTTTGATAATATCTGCTAATTGGAACATATCATATTCAACCACTTCGTGCCATGATGAATCATCAAACTGTGCTGTCATCATTTGCGTTAAAGCTTGTTCACCATAGGCTATCTCTTGGATATAAAGCGGTGCAAAATATGAATTCTCTGCTATTAATTCTACCTTTGACAAATATGCCTTCCAGGTATCATCCGCTTTGAAACAGCAATTCATTTGATTATCAGTAAAACCCTTCAGGTAAAATCCGGGGGTGTGCGTTCTATATATGCTATGGTTTCCCTGATGATGTAAGTTTGGATAACGTACTACGGCTGCTACAATGACGTTATCCCCTTGCTTCAGATATGCTGTTATATCAAGCTCATCGTAATACCATATGCTTCGATCACCTTTTTGTGGTCCATAGGTAATTAAATTACCGTTAATATATAATTTATATTTGGAATCTGCAGATAACTGAAGAATCAATTGGTCAGGTAAAGTTTCTAACTGAATAACCTTTCTAAAATATACAATTTGAGGTTTGATATCTGCTGTTTCATTCCAATTATTTAACCATATCCATCCTGTTCTATTTTTTAAATTCCTCAAGCTTCTCCTCCCATATGGTTATAAATCATCATATCCATTTATAATCCAGACATAACAATTTAATTTATTTTCGATATTTTCACGATGAACTTGTGGAGTCTTCATAAAATCGCAAATCACCCCATACTGACATCAGTTCAGATCGATTCAACTGTTCAGTTCGTGTTTTCTCATCAAAGATACGTATTGGTGAATCATAACCAGTGTACTTCGGCCAGTTTTCTGCATCAGGTTTTCCTGTCTTTATAAATTGTACCCAGGATGTATGTATGGAGTTAATGATTGCTTCTACTTTTTCTTCCGGCTCATCATCAAAAATCAGTCTGCTGAATTTGAAATTCCTGTTCTTAAATACACATGGCAATTCGAATGCATGAGCTGCTTTATACCCCGTTTTTTGACCAAATTTTGAGATAAACTCAAATCGATACATCCATACCTCACCATAAGCCTTCTGCGCCTCCGCTATTTTTAGCGCCGGCATCTGAAATGCATAATCTGTTGCGAACTGAATAAACGCTTCATCAATCCCATTAAAATCCTCATGTCCCCCAGATTGATAGTATTCCATTATGGCAGGTAACGCTTCTTCATTTCCATTCTTTTTAAACATTTCCTCTACCATGGACCAGTTACTGGGGAATACAGTTTTCTCCGAACGAACAAACATGGTTCCCTCATGAAGATTTGTACCTATCATCAGTTTAATTCCAGCTGCACTTCCATTTCTGATAGCATCTAATGGTCGCACTGGTATCAAATCATCCAGTACAGGAGATGGCAGAAACATTCCCGGATTTCTATATTGATGTTTTTCAGCCACATAAGTATTTCCTTTTTGTAATTCAAAAGGATGTATCGTACGCAGTTTAGGTAAATCCTTATCTGTCCATTTCATACCTTCCAGAAACAAATCCATATTCTCTCTAGCAATTTCATGTGTAAAAATGCCGTTTGGAATTGCGCTTGCTGGGATTGCCTGCTGGAACATTCCCCTTACAGATGGTATTACCAGCATATTCATAATGGATGTTCCACCTGCTGATTCCCCGGCAATAGTTACCTGATTGGGATTTCCACCAAAGACTTTCACATTCTCATGAATCCATTTCATGGCAATAATATGATCCGATATTCCGCAATTACTCTCGAAATCTTCACAGCCTGGATATGTGGTAAAATCGTAAAATCCCAACACATTTAAACGATACTGGAAAGAAATAAATAAAATCCCATCCTCAACAAATGCTTTTCCATTATACAACGGATCAGATGCCGAACCAGTATTATATCCCCCTCCATGTATCCAGACCAACACCGGGAAATTCTCCCCTTCTAATGGTCTTTGTATGTTTAAAGTCAGGCAATCCTCATCCCCCTTTAGCTCTCCTTCTTCAAGCTGTACAGATACATGACCATATTCTTTCGCACCGAAAATTCCTTTCCACTGTGAGATTGGACGAGCCCTCTTAAATCTCAATTTCCCCAAAGGTGGCTGTGCATAGGGAATACCCAAATACTCAATTAGTCCGTTTCTTTCATATCCTCTTACTTTTCCACTGGTTGTCTCAACAATATATTTTTCCATATTAACTCCTTTCCTTATATCAAATGAAAAACAAGGACTATTCATCCCAATCTCTTGCAATATCCGGCAGGAACATCCTATAAACTACTCAATTATTGATTAATGAGAATTAATTCGATTACTTTCTGTGTTTTCACGAAAGGTCTGTGGAGTCATGCCGGTTTTACTTTTGAAAAAGCGGCTAAAATACCCGGCACTAGTGAAACCCAATTCCGTTGCGATATCCTTAATTGCAAGATTTCCATCGACAATTAACTTTTTGGCCTTAACGATTTTCAACTCATTAATATAATGCAAAATAGTCTGACCTTCTCTTTTTTTAAAAAGCCGTAATAAATATTCCGGGCTTAAGTCTACGTAATCTGATAAAACATCCAATGATGTATCTCGATTTAAATTCTCTTTGATATAAATTTTTACTCGATTTATGACATCCTTACCTTGCTTTTCAACATTCGCCATTTTTAATTCAAAAATAGTATTTGTGATTGATATCAAATAGCGAAATGCTTCCTGCCAATTGTTGTGTAAAGTTAAATTATAAAGGTTTATCACACCTATCTTAAAACACATTTCCGTTGATAAACCAATTTGATTAATATAAGTTATTAATTTTGAGGCAATTGTACTGTAGATACTTACTGCAGATAAATCATGCATACTTACCGTATTTTTATAATTATCCATAGCTTCCTGAATTACAGCGATTACCATCTCATCATCAGAATTTTCAAAATAGTAATCAATCATTTGTATCTTAGAATAAAGCAGATTTCCTTGAACAACATGATTTTCATTACTATCTGATTTATTCATTCCCTCATTCATGATGCCTGAATCCAGCAACAGTACTTCTTCAGAATGCATCATCAATTTAGCCTTTAGAAGATGAAATCGACTGACTATATCCTCAAATATCATGGGTTTACTGCCAATATACAGGGAAACAGACATATTCATATTCTTCATATAAGCTTTCTGAAATAACTCACTGATCCCTTTCAATGTTGCAATACTTCTTTCTACGGTAATCAGCTTTTTAGGCTGCAGTATAATTAACCTGAAGTTTTTATTATACTGTATACTGATTCCGCGCATTAAATCAAAATAATACTTTTCTAATAATTGATGTATATTCTCGTTAAGCTGCATTTGCATTTCATAAGAATCAAAATTTTTGAATTCATGATGCATTACCACATAGTACAGTTCTTTTTCGATATCAAATGGTATGTCCAGCTTTTTAACCAAATTCTGTGTCAAACTGCTAACCGGAATGAACCCCTCTACAATATCTTTCAATAGCGTTAATCTTTCGATTTTCTTTTTCTGCTGGATTAAGATATCGGAATCCAATACTATCTGCTGAATCAAAAAGTCATTCTCAATTTCCTCAATCGTTTCTTTTACTGCATCGATAATCTTACTGTCTTCTTCCGCTTTTAAAATATATTTTGCATGTTTATATACTCTGTAAACATATTCAAATTGAGAATAACCGGTCAAGAAGATAACCTTGCAATGAGGCCAGCGTTCTAAAATAATATCCATGAGCTCTATACCTGTCATCTGAGGCATCTGAATGTCCGTTAAGACTATGTCAATCTTTCGTGATTCCAGTATAGCTTGAGCCTCAACAGCCGAAGCTGCCATGAATAAATTTAGCTCCAAGTTTTCTTCCATAGACAGAAGCTCATGAATACCTTCACGGATAATTTTTTCATCATCGACGATTAGCAGATTAAACATATGATCACCAAATCCTTTTAAGTTAAATACAAGGTCTACAATGTTATTATAACTGATAATGCTTGATAAAATCAGTATTCAATTTATTTACGCTGATTAATCAAGCATTACTTTAGCTGTCAACTAAGTGGTTTTAGTTACTTACTCTTTCACACTTCCTAGTGTCATTCCTGAAACAAAGTATTTCTGAAGTAGCGGATAGATAATAAGGATCGGAACAATCGCGATAAAAATCTGTGAAGCTGTTAAGGTCTTTTGAGAGATTAATTTCATAACCTGAGCATTATTCAGGTCAAGATTGGTGGCACTCACAGATTGGATGACACCTCTTAAATAAGTCTGTAACGGATACTTATCTGGTTTGCTGATAAATACGAGCCCATCAAACCAGGCATTCCAATGGAAAACAATTGTGAACAATCCAACCGTCGCTAAAGACGGTTTAGAAATAGGCAAATAGATTTTTCTCAGTATCGTAAAGTGACTTGCACCGTCTATAAATGCCGATTCCGTCAATGCATACGGCAATCCTCTAAAGAAGTTTAACATCAGGATAATGTTAAATACCTGGACAGCAGATGGTAAAACTAACGCCCAAATGGAATTATAAATACCGGTTGCTTTAATAACGATAAATAACGGAATTAATCCTCCACTAAATATCATGGTAAAAATGAATAGCCATGAATAAATTCGTCTTCCATGAAATTTATGATCCGGCTGCGATAACGCATATGCACTAATAATGGTTAAAAACATACCTACTGAAGTCCCTAAAACTACACGATATAAGGAGACCCCGAAGGCCTGAAAAAATTCCTTTTTCGTCAATATATATTGATAAGAACTTAATGTAAAATCCATCGGAAAGATTGTGATCCATCCTGCTTGAGCTGCTGCATTCGAGCTGAAGGATATCGCCAATATATGTAGCAGCGGAAAAAGGGAAATAATTGTGATGATTGATAGAAAAACATAGTTAAATAAAACAAATATCTTTCTGGACAAAGATGTTTTTACTTTCATATCCTAACCTCCTATTAAAACAATTGATAATTGGCAAATTTCTTGGCAAGATAAAAGGACGCAGATACAAAAACCAGAGATACTAATGATTTAAATACACCCATTGCAGTCGCCATACTGTATTGCAGTTGTTGCATACCGATACGATAAACAAAGGTGTCAATAATATCAGCCTTATCATACACAACCGGACTATAAAGATTAAATATCTGATCAAAGCCTGCATTCAGAATATTACCCATACTCAACACTGTGAGAAGAATAATCATCGGAAGTATATTCGGTAAAGTGATATACAGTAATTGTTTCAAGTGACCTGCACCATCTACTTTAGCTGCTTCATATTGTGATTGATCAATGCCTGTCAACGCAGCTAAGAATATAACCATATTATAGCCGACTTCTTTCCATATGTTCGAGGCTACCAGCACACCTTGAATCGTATGTAAGTCTCCGAGAAAATAAACCGGTTTATGACCGAATGCCATGATAATCTGATTAACAAAACCATCCGTAGGAGAAAGCAAGTCAATAAGAATACCTCCCAGAATAACCCAGGATAAAAAAAACGGGATATATACAATGGTTTGAGTAGTTCTTTTAAAAAAGGTACTTCTTACTTCATTTAACATTAGAGCCAGCACCAAAGGTACTATAATGCCAGCGATTATTTTCATAAGTGCAATTACAACTGTATTAGCTAGAACACGATAAGTGTCCTCCATACCAAATATATAAGTAAAATTATCTAAGCCAACCCATTCCGATTTGAAAAACTGTCCGAGACCACCTGAGGGCACAAAGTCCTGAAATGCGATTACAATACCGACCATTGGTAAATAGGAATAAACCAGTAGTATGATGAGAGCCGGAAGCATCATGACGTGCAATGGCCATTCATTTTTTAAAATTTTTTTCATTTCTTTACCTCCTTTTTTAGAAAGGAGTGAAGCAAAGATAATGCTTCACTCCTTCCGTTTAACTATCTACTTGATTTCCATGCATTAACTTCTTCAGTGATTTTATCAAGACCTAACTTATTTAACTCAGAAACAAATTGATCAAAGTTATCTACACTTTCTTCACCCATTATAACTTTAGTGAAATATTCAATTTCCTTATCCTTGATCAGCTGCATTTTCTGCTTCATCGTATCGGTTGGTGCACCATAAAACTGATCCATCATAAACATGTTGTTCGTATAGTAATAATCCATTATAGAATAGGCACTGTTTTTACCAAATGTTTTTTCAGTTCCCGCCAATGACTTATCTCCGTCACGATATGCCTTAATAGAATTATAGTAATTCAACTCTTCTGCATTCAGTGTGGAGGTATCGTTCGCATCAAACGCCTTGGTAACGTCTCTGTAGGCCTGTAAATTATTTAATGAATTAAAGGTTTTAAATAATGTTTCATGTTGAGCAAAGCTCGGGACACCGTTATCATTTGTTAAGTATTTTTGATACTCATCAGCATTTGAATAAGCGAATTTTTCAACCCAGAAATTCAACAGTTTAATTAAAGCTTCCGGATGTTCACATTTTTTACTAACAACATAATAATATGGCACATTCAGTTTAATTTGAGGCTTAGCTTGTTTACCCTCTGCAGGAACTATTGCAATTGGCTCCCAATCGGAATTAGGATCGTTATCCAAGGAACTCTGTAACGGCCACATTGCATTCCACATTGCACCGTATTGAATTCCAGCTGTACCTGCAGCCGGTAATTCTGATACCTTTTGAGTATCCTTAACTGCAAAATCCTTTTCGATTAAGCCTTCTGAATATAATTTATTTAAGAACTGTAACGCTTCCTTGGTTTCTGGTAACGTACTGCCATATACTAATTTACCGGTTCCATCGTCCACCCAGGCATCCGGATATGCACCGAAGCCATTAAAGAGACCGTATGCATCCGCTGATGATACCATCAACAAGAAATCTTTACTCAGTATTAATCCAACAGTATCTGCTTTATCGTTTCCATCAGGATCGTTATTCTTGAAGGCAACCATTACATTATATAATTCTTCCATAGTTGTCGGCATCTTTAATCCCAATTTATCCAACCAGTCTTTTCTGATCCAAAGGAAGGGAGCTGTATCGATGGAAGATTGAATCTGAGGAATAGCAATAACTTTACCATCAAAAGTTGCAGATAACATAGCCTCATCTCCACCGCCATAGGTCCAATCTTTCAAATGTTGGGATGCGTACTGATCAAAAATAGTACCCATATCTTTATTAATCAAATCACTTTTTGCCAATAATGCTAATTGCTCACTATCAACCATCATAATGTCAGGAATTTCGCCGGATGCAATTGCAACATTCTTCTTTTGAACACTATCTTCCGGAGACTGGGCTGCATACCATAAGTAATTAATATTGATTCCTAATTCATCAAGATATTGTTTTGCCCATATATTATTCTTAATTCTATCCTCGGTAAAATAAGGTGCAAAAGGCGGAGTAATTTCAAAAAAAGATGATATTGTTAT
>DATMUM010000137.1:0-31092 GCA_035564175.1 Mobilitalea sp. | reverse complement strand
TGTGCTATTTTTGATAATGCAGCTTTCACTCGGGAATCATCATATAGAGCAAAGCTGTCATCTAACAGGAGCGGAATTTCATCCTTACCTAACAGTAAATCAGCAACTGCCAGGCGAAGTGCAAAATACACCTGGTCTATGGTTCCGGCACTGAGTCTGTCTAACAGAACATAGTCACCGTTCCAACCCACCTTAACCTCCAGCTTCTCGTCCACCTTAAGATCCTGATATTTCTCTCCGGTAACCTCGCGGATTACCTCAGATACAGCCTGATTCAACTGCTGGCCGAAGCTGTCATGAATATCGGTGGAAAGCTCCTGGATGGCGGATAGTGCCAGCTTGATTGCTTCCAGCTCTACTGCATTCTCCTTCATCTTCTGTTCCTGTTCCTTATAACGTTCCTTATTCTTCAGAAGCAGTTCTTCATTTCCTTCCATCGTCGAAATTTCCCAACGAAGCTTCTCGATACGCAGTCTGCAGCTGTCATACTGGCTGCTGATCTCCGATAACCTGCCCTGGGTATCCTGCTTTCTGCGTCTGATTTCTTCCTGAAGCTTCTGCATCGAAGCTTCAGTTAACTCCTCTTCCTGAATAAAATACTGGATATACTTCATGATGGTCTCGTAAAGAACATCCCGGTTATCCTCCAGTTCCTGCTTTCTTTGCTCCAGCTCCTTCTGCTGCTGCCTAGCATGCTCCAGGGAATAATAATTCTTAAGAATTACCTCCAGCTTCTGAGAAAGCTCAGAGATATCCGATACTTGATTCTTCCTGATAATCTCTGCTATCCTGCTCTGCGCCTGAGTCTTCTGCTGCTTCAGATCCTGCGCAGCGGAATCTATGTCATTGATGATTGATTTGTTTTTCTTATCCAGCGTGCTGTTAATCACAAAGCTTGCTGCCATTAAAACGACCGCTGCTACGATTCCAACGGGATTGAACTTGGAGAGAAGAAGGATCAGGACTGACAAAAGTACGGCTGGAACCATACTTGCCAAATGATATCTACGAATATTGCTATGTAAGGTTTCCTTCTTACTTTGCAGCTCCGGTTCCTGCTTCTCCAGTTCCATCAGCTTTAACCTTAGCTGCTCCGCTTCCTTCATCTCTTCCTTTAGCGTATCCGTGGAAAGCTGCTCCATCTCCCAGGAGGCCATCTTCCCCTTCAGCTCCTTTTCCTGCAGTTCAATCGCGATTGACTGCTTCGAAAGCTCCTGATGGGAACGGTATTTTTCGAGAATCGCCGGAAACTGTTCCATCCTCCGTGTCTCCTCCTGATCCGAAGAAGCTGCTATCTTATCTTTCTGTTCCTTCAGCTCCTGTTCCTTAGCAAGAAGCTCTTTCAGTTGTAGTGTCAGCTGGTCAATCCTTGTCTCTTTCTCCAGTCCGTCATCAATCTCAGACTGGAGTGCTTTTAATGCAGATTGGTTCTGCGTCGGCTCAAGCTGTTTTCGTTGATCGGTCAGGATACTGACTGCCTTTGCAACATTAACTTCCTTACTCTTGGCAATGGATAAGTTCGTTATATAATTACGTACCTGTGAGGCCAATTCTGAATCCGTCTGAGCCTTCAGCTGCTCGATACTGATGGTATTCTTAAAGGTTGACTCCGTCAGTCCGGGTACCAGCTCACTGATCTGGCCTTCCTTCAGCTTCATTTCCCTCCCTGTTGATAAATCCAATACCACAAAGCATTTATCATTGGCATGAAAGCTTCTCTGTAAACGATATTCCTTATCTCCAACGCGGATATCCATGCTCCCGCTGTAGGCACCGGGGTAATCCCAGGGCAAATATCTGGTATAAGTATCCTCCTTTGAAGCAGCACCCCTGCCTCTCATACGTTCGATCCCAAACAGCATTCCCTTAATAAAGGTATGTATCGTCGATTTGCCTGCCTCATTATCCCCACAAATCAGGTTAATGCCAGGCTGCAATTCGATTTCCCGGTTCTGGAATCGACCGAAATAATTCAATTTAAGCTTTGTAATCAGCATTAGTGTACCATACCCTTCCTCAGACTATCTGTATCCTTCATTATAACAATTAATTCTTGGCCCCAAGCAATGCTTCAATACCGTAATACAGGGCCTTTTTAGCAATCTCATCCTGCTTGGTATTCTCCCTGATTCTTTGAATGAACAGGCCAATCATATTATCGGCATTCTCTTTGTACAGAGCATCAAAGTCATAATCCGGTACGGACTCGTCCTCTACCTCAAGAACATTTCCAAGGCTTTTCAGTGCTTCCTTATCAAAATGAATGAATTCATCCCTGATTCCCAGAATACAGAAGGAATAAATATGCTGTTCCCCGGCAGCGCGCATAATATCCCGTGCCTGATCAAGAAGTGACCCATTCGTTGTTTCCTGGGTAGCCGTCAGTTTTACTCTCTTATACTCCCGGACAGAGGTTGGAACGAAACGGATTGACGTCTTTCTTTGTCCCTGCTCCTCATCTATTACACCCAGGATATATCCACGCTCGCCGGTTTCATTTTTATCGACCGGTTCCATGGAGCCAGGGTATGCCATCCTTTCATTGATGATCTCCGGCTTATGGATGTGACCCAGCGCTATATAATCAAAGCCGGAATCCATCAGCTTCTTCCGGTTCATCGGAATATTCTTCTCTTCTCCTCCATGAGCCAGCAGGATGTTAATTTTATTCATCTGATTTGGTCTTACTGAATCATACAGAGGCTCGGTAATATCCCTGCTTCGGTAGCTCAGGCCGTATACTTCTGCTCCCAGCTCGGGGAATTCGAAGGACTCAATCGTATCATTCAGAAACATATGAACCTTCTCGTCCCAAACAAAGTCCTGGTAATAAGACCTGGGACCGATATAGTCATGGTTGCCCGCCATGATGACAGCCTTTGCTGTAACTAATTTGCTGAGATAATAATTAGCTTCCTTCAGCTCCCTGAGAAGAGGCTGCTTGTGGAACATATCCCCCGCAATCAG
This sequence comes from Mobilitalea sp., assembly GCA_035564175.1. Lineage (GTDB taxonomy): Bacteria > Bacillota > Clostridia > Lachnospirales > Lachnospiraceae > Mobilitalea. Next base: position 28,125 of record DATMUM010000137.1, on the reverse strand, counting down.
CAGCAGATCTGCCTTTTCCTTATTACAAATATCAATGATATGCTGAAAGCTGTCCCAGATTTCCTTCTCCCGAAGCGATCCCCAGGGTTGGTTGGAATCCGGAACGGCACCAAGATGTACGTCCGCAATATGTATGAATTTCATAGGCTCCTCCTTGTAAAGGCTGAATACTCCTGTCACCATAAATATAACAGTGATGCAGGAGTGCCCTGATTATTATAAGAGATATTTTATCAAATAAATTGTAATCTAGCAAGCTTCCCTTCGAACATTTATTCTGATGGAATTTTCTTGCAATTATGGTGGTGAGATAGTATACTATGGAACAAATCACCCCAAGTAATGCCTAACGCAAAAAGGTATTGGTATAAACCGCTTGAGTACAAGACCATAATATTACTTATTTATGTGCAGAGTGTGAAAAATCAAGATTTCTTCACTGCGAATATGTGTTAACACTTAAATTCACGGTACTTGGCAAATATTAGTTTGACAAAAATCAAAATTTCTCACGCGGAGAATAAGTGTTAATACCCAATTTCGCGGTACTTTGACAGAATGCAAGTTAGCGTTAGAAATAATTATATACTCTTTTATTTTAATCGATACTGGAAGGAGAATGCTTATGAAAACACTGGAAACTGAGAAACTAATCCTGAGATCATTTCAGGAATCCGACCTGGATGACTTATACGAATACGCAAAGAGCCCGAATGTAGGGCCGAATGCCGGTTGGCCGCCCCATGAGAGCAAGGAAGATTCTTTACAGATTTTAAAAATGTTTATGGAAGGTAACGAGGTCTGGGCAATCGAATACAAAGCAGATAAGAAGGTCATCGGCTCCGTCGGACTGCATGGAGACCGTCTCCGCTCCACGGATGATATTAAGATGTTAGGCTATGTTCTCTCCGAAGATTATTGGGGCCGCGGTCTCGTGACTGAAGCTTCGAAAGCTGTCATCGATTATGCCTTCGAGGAACTAGGAGTCGCATTGGTTTCCGTTCATCATTACCCTTATAATAACCAATCAAGGCGTGTCATTGAAAAATGCGGCTTTCTCTATGAAGGGACCCTGCGACATGCTACGAAGCTGTATGACGCAAGGACATATGATCTTGCCTGCTACTCCATGACTAAGGAAGAATGGAGCAATAAGAATAAATAAAGATGTATTCTGGTAAAGAAATATTTGTATACAAAAAATCAAGTAATTCGCAATATCCTATGCTAATATTACATCATACGGTACCGTAATATCTGTAATAGCAACCAGCAAGGCAGGTGAAATCTTTGAAAAACTTTTATATCCTTACGGACGCAATCAATTATATTGAGGATAACTTGTGTAATGACTTTACCCTGGAGGATGTGGCAGAAGCTTGTTACTCTTCCCTCTCCGGTCTTAAGAAGCTGTTCGGTTATACTTTCCACCTTGGGCTTAAGGAATACATATCCAAGCGCAGGATGACCCATGCTGCCCAGGATTTATTGAAGCTGGATTCTTCCATCACCGACATTGCTCTAAAGTATCAATATAATTCTCCGGAAGTATTTACAAGAGCGTTTTTCAAAATATGGGGAACCACCCCTTCTGCCTTCAAAAAGCAATGGAGATTCGCAGGAATCTTCCCTAAACTATTATTTGAATATGACGGAGGTACAATTATGAGCAGAAGAAAGCTGGATCTTTCGGAATTATATGATTTGTTAAAGAGCCGGACCAACAGCTATGTATTATGTTTTGATATGATTGAGATGGAGGCCATTAACTGTAATTATGGTCGTGAGGCCGGAGATAAAGCCATCCTGGAATGCTTACGAAGAATTGATTCCCTGTCGGAGGAAAGCTGTCTGTTATTCCGTATCGGCGGTGATGAATTTGCTCTGGTTACCAATCTGCAGGATAGTGAAGAAGTCCGAAAACTGGGCCACAGGATTCTTGCTCTGAACGGTCAGACCATTCTGCATAATAATGCTGAAATTCCGATTGGGATGCGCGCCGGCTGCACAAAGATCATCGGAAGTAATGTCCGTTATAAGGATCTTTACACGGATCTTTATAAAGCAATTGAAGGAGCGAGAGAAAATAACAGTATTTATATAATGGTGTGAGTATAAGTGGTATAGGATAAATTCTTGTATCCGTTAAGAAACATAATATTATGTAGATTTGATCATGTAATAAGATCGGAGGGATAGCTGCGATATCTTCCCTCCTTTTTATTATATAAAAACCATTTCATTACTTGCATTTAAAAATCCACACTTTAATAAATTTGTGACCAGCAACGGTTGCTTCCAGATAAGCCACATGTTCATCAGTATCAAAGCTGTTTTTATATTATTCATAGGTCCCTTTCTTAACGCTAGACATATCTGATTCTTACTGTGAATTCCCACATGATATTATTCCATCAATTAGTACTAAAAACAAATATTTGATGCAATCATAAATAACTCAAACATTATATATATATATGCTAAATACATATCTAAATTAGAGAATCCCTTATTGACAAAGAACAAATTATGTAATATATTACACAATATAAGGTAACATATTACCTAATATGCGGAGGAAATTCAACATGGAACTGCGGTCAGAGAATGTCGATGATAAATATGTTATATTCGCTATGATATTTATGTTATCCAATCAAATTCAGACAATCGGAGACTCCTTCTTTAAGGAAGTTTCCACAAAACAATGGTTTGTGCTGTTGGTTCTTGGCATCATGGAGGGATATTCGCCGACGTTGAACGAATTATCCGAGGCTGTCGGAAGCTCACATCAGAATGTGAAACAGCTGGTAATAAAGCTGGAGCAAAAGGGTTATGTAGAAGTCACCAAGGACGAGACGGATGCCAGAAGGCTGCGTATCAAGATGACCCCGAAAAGCCATGAGTTCCACGATGCATATCAGGAAAAAAGCAATGTATTTATGTCACGATTATTTGACGGCTTTAAGAAATCAGACTTAGCCGTTACAAAAAAAGTAATGTCCACCATGAGAAACACCTTAGAAAGGATGGAAAAGGATTATGTCAGAGAATAAGAAAACAGTTGTTGTCTACCGCTCTTCCACAGGCTTTACAAAGAATTATGCAACCTGGCTTGCAGAAGAATTAAAATGTGACCTGCTGGAGGGAAAGAAGACAAAAGCATCAGATTTAACGAAATACGATACGATCGTTTACGGCGGAGGCTTATACGCTGTCGGCCTCAGTGGAATTAAACTGATTACCAAGAACTTTGATCAGCTGAAGGGCAAGAAGATCATTATTTTCGCCGTCGGAGCATCCCCTTCCAGAGAGGGAACCGCGCAAGTGGTCCGCAAAGCCAATATTCCTGCTGAGATTGATGAATATATTCAATTCTTCTATCTGCGTGGAGGCTTTGATTATAACAGACTTAGTCCTTTCATGAAGCTTTTGATGAATCTCAAGAAGCTTCAGGTAAAATCCGTTCAGGACAAAGACCCTGATGCTAAGGGCTTTCTGGCAAGCTATGAACATCCCATGGATTTTACAAATAAGAAATATCTGAAACCTATTTTAGAAAGTATTGGAGGTAAATGATGAAGCTTTTAACAAGAATTCTTATTATATTCGGAATCCTGATTGCAGTCATCGCAGTCGGAGTATTCGTACTATATAACAATATGCAGAAAACAGCATCAACTTATAATAAATTCGATTTTGCCAGTCTTGATTTATCAAACGTACAGGACGGAACCTATACAGGCAGCGAGGACGGAGGTATTGTGAAGGCTTCTGTCGAGGTTACCGTGAAGGATCATGTAATCACGAATGTAAAAATCCTTTCCCATGAATGCGGTAAAGGAAAACCGGCAGAGGTCATTGTCAATGATATCGTGAATAATAACAGCCTTGAGGTTGATACCGTAAGCGGAGCAACCTATTCCAGCAATGTAATTAAAGTGGCCGTATACAATGCCCTGACACAGTAGACCCTTGGATTGAGTATATAAGTAAAGAGCCCTACCCGTTCAATAACAATCAAAGCCATATTGAAAAATGTACTCCAAATGCCAGTATCCATGACATTTGGAGTACATTTTATTTCCTACGGCTTAGCCACATTGGGTTCCGTATTCATTTCAGTAGCCGACCCGGTTTCTTCTTTTGACATGATATTCCTAACCATTTCATAGGTACCCGTACTTGCGAGCCCGCTCGCCAATCCACCCAGTAAAATCTCCGGAGTCAAATGCCATCCGCTGATCCAGACATTAAGAATCGTGCCCACGACTGCCATAATCAGTGGAATGAATTTATTCGGGATAAAGGATATGCTGTGCTTTATTATATATCCTAAGCATAAACAGATTGCCAGAACGACAACCACTACATATTTTAATAAAAAGTCCATTATGTATTCTCCTTTCCAGACTTATTCATCCATCGAGAGTACCTTGAAGCTCAATTAGTAAAACTATTTCTGGTATCCTGTGTTCAGGCTCTACTTCGTCCACTATAAGTTATGAACAATTCCTTTCTAACATGCTTATAATTTATACACAAAACATTCACGATTTCTGCATACTTTAGACACATATGTTGTTTATACTTTAAACATAACATCAAACAAAGAAGCCACAGCCGCAGCAGTGGTGACTGGCTTCAACTAGCAAACAAGTAAATTTAACATAGATTTTTTTCATAACTCCCCTTAAAAGCCAACTGAATAAGTTGGCTTCTCCTCTGTCTATGGGTCAAATTGAATCAATAAAGAGGACTTCAGCCAGTCATCATCCAAAATGTCCGCTCACATAATCCAAGGTTTGTTTGTTTTTGGGATTAGTGAAGATATTTTCAGTTGTGTCATATTCAATTAAATCACCAAGCAAAAAGAAGGCTGTCTTATCAGCGATACGTGATGCCTGCTGCATATTATGAGTAACAATGACAACGGTATAAGTTTTTTTCAATGTTGCTAATAAATCCTCGATTTTATAAGTAGAAATAGGGTCTAATGCGCTAGTCGCTTCGTCCATCAGAATTACCTCCGGATTAAGCGCGATAGTTCTGGCAATGCAAAGACGCTGCTGCTGTCCACCCGAAAGAGACATTGCGCTCTTCTTCAGACGATCCTTGACCTCATCCCAGAGAGCAGCTGCCTTTAGGCTGCTTTCCACGATTTCATCAAGCTCCGCTCTCTTTTTACCATGGTATTTCGGCGCATAAGCAATGTTGTCATATATGCTTAAAGGAAACGGGTTTGGCTTTTGAAACACCATTCCTATTTTTTTACGGATTAGCATAGGGTCAATTTTGCTGCTGTAAATATTAATATTGTCAAAAATCACTTCCCCAGTGGTTTTGCAGTTCGGGATGATATCATTCATCCGGTTTAGGACCCTTAAAAACGTTGACTTACCGCAGCCGGAGGGACCGATTAACGCCGTAATCTCATTCTTTTCTATTTCCATACTCACATTGTTTATTGCCTGTTTATCTCCATAATAGAGATTTAGGTTTCTTGTAGTAATAATGCCCATTATTTAACACTCACTTTCTTTTTGAATAAACCTGCAATGATATTCGCTGTAAGGTTAATAACAAACACCAGAATCATTAAAATCGCAGCCATTGCATAAGGAACCCAATCAGGGGCACCACCTTCCGTTGCATATAAATAGAGCTGTACCGTTAAGCCGGCGCCAGGCTCGACTATATGCTTGGCAAAATTTGTAGGCATGGTATAATCTACGCCTGCGGTATAGAGAAGTGCTGCAGATTCACTTACGATTCGTCCTATACTTAAAATCACCGCAACAACAATTCCCGGCAGCGCACAAGGCAGCAATATCGTACGGATGATGTGAAGCTTTGAAGCTCCCAGAGAAAATGCCGCTTCACGATAGGTTGGATTTACCTGCAATAACGCTTCTTCTGTGGTTCGGATCATCGTGGGCAGAACAATCAGCGCGCAGGTAAGGGCACCTGACAGCATGGAGCCGCTGCCGCTTCCAATCCTTAACGTATTTACAAAAAACGCCAAGCCAAATAAACCGTACACGATGGAAGGGATTCCTGCAAGAATTTCAATAGCAAAACGGAACGCAGATATTATTTTGCCCGGCTTTGAATATTCAGCAAGATATATTGCTGTTCCTATACCAAGCGGTATGGATACGACAAGCGTTATCAAAACAATATATAACGTGTTAATTATCATAGGAGCAATTCCATAGGTTTCATTTAAACGGGAAGGCGCCGTAGACAGTAGCTCCCAGTTGATATATGGAAGCCCTTTTATAATTAAATATACAATAATTGCAACAACCAAAGTAACCACTGCCGCGGTAACAGTATATATCAAGGCCCTCACAGCGATAACGCCAGGTCTTATTTGTTTATCATAAATATTTTTATCCATTTATCTTACCCGCCTTTTTAATAAAGAAACGAAATACAGAATTGACTATTAAAACAAACACAAAAAGCACTAAGCCTATTCCGATCAATACGCCTCTGGTCTGCTCAGTTGCATAAGACATCTCCGTAACAATAGCCGTTGTTAAGAAACGAACCGGTTTCAGCATCGAGGGCATCTGCGGAATGTTACCTGCCACCATGATAACCGCCATCGTTTCACCGATTGCTCTTCCGACACCGAGCAATACTGCTGTCATAATTCCTGACTTTGCAGCCGGTATAATGATGGTAAACAGGGCGTATTCCTTTCGCACACCTAAAGCGTAGGCGGCTTCTAAGTAGCCTTTGTTCACTGCATTAATACTCGTTTCACTTACACTGATTATCGTTGGCAGCGTCATAATAATTAAGACTATAACAGACGATAGCATGGTTAGTCCCGACGAAAGGTTAAATATTCTCTGCACAAAAGGAACCACAAAAATCAGTCCCATGAAACCATAAATAACCGAAGGAATACCCGCTAGCAAGCTGATAATCGACCGAAGAACCGAGCCAAGTCCCTTTGGCATCAACTGTCCAATAGCCAAAGCAACCAGAATTGAAATGGGAACTGCTATTAAAACAGTAAAAAAGGTAGAATAAAACGAAGATAAAATAAATGCCAATATCCCATATTGTGGAGGCTCGTTGGCAGAATTCCAGACAGGACCAAGCAGAAATTCCTTTAATCCAACTTTTACTATGCTAGGTCCTCCATTCACAATCATAAATATTCCAATTAAAATAACTGATAGAAAAGTAATTAAAGCAAAGAAAAAAACGATTGCCTTAAAAATGTTGTTATATATATGTACTTTCTGTTTTTTCATATTTTCCTCATTCCTGCGCACAGTTTATTAGCTCGCTTTACGAGACTATGTGCATAACTGAAGTTAGTGCCGAGGATTTTACCGGCACATATTTTGTGGGTGAAGGATTTAGCTGGCCCATTCACTTGTTATGAATTGGCTAATGGCACTGCCTTACAGCAGTGCCAATAACCAACATAATTTTATATCAATCCTTATTGAACTGTTATGGAACAAGTAGCTACCTTGCCGCCGTCTGCAGTTTTAACTGTAATTTTGACAGTGCCGGGTTTAATTGCTACAACCAGACCCGTTTGCAGTACTACAGCAACATCGGGATTAGAAGAGGTCCATTCGCAGTTTTTCATTGAAGCGTTCGTCGGAGCAACCGTTTCGGTCATCTGATAAAAGGTGTCTTTCTTCATTGTATATTTTGTTTTATTTAATTTGACACTCTTAACAGGTACGATTACTTTGACACTACATTTTGCTATTTTTTCGCCGTCTTTTGTTGTAGCAGTGATGGTCACATTACCTGCTTTTTTACCGGTAACAATGCCGGTTGAAGATACGGTAGCTACAGCAGTGTTGGAAGACTTCCAGGTTACATCTTTGTTGGTTGCATTAGAGGGTTTAATTGTAGCTTTTAATGTTAATGTCTTTCCAACATACAGAGTTGCGTTGGTTTTATCTAATTTAACGCCGGTTACCGGATTTGTGACCGTCACCTTACAGCTTCTTTTAATATTGGAACCATCGTTTGTCGTAACAGTAATGGTTGCGCTGCCTTCGCTCACACCTGTAATCATACCTGCAGAAGATACACTGGCAACATCAGTGTCGGAAGAGGTAAATGTCAATGTCTGGTTGGTTGTATCTGCAGGAAGAACGGATGGAGTTAATGAATAAGTGGAACCGGGCTTAATATCGATGGATGTGCTTCTTATGGTTATATCGGTTGCTTTCACTCTGACAAGATTGTTCTTAACAAATCCCATTTTATCAATGATCGCCTGACCATCAGCGCTTGCGATGAAATCTAAGAAAGCTTGTGCTGCCGGAGTAATAACCTTTGTCTTATTATAAACAAGTAAGAAAGGTCTTTTAATTGCGTATGTACCGTCTGCAACAGAATACTTGGAAGGCTCAACGCCATCGATTTTCAGAGCCTTTACCTTAGTATCATCCATATCACCAAGGGACATATAACCGATAGCTCCTGAGTTATTCTGTACTGAAGTCTGCATAACACCTGTACTTGCAAGTGAACCGTCGAGAGCTACGTCATAACCGCTGGGGAGTGCTTTGCCGTAATCTACTTTAAAGAAATCCTCAAAACAGCTTCTGGTACCAGAACCAGCTTCACGTCCGAAGGGAGCAATTTTCACGCTTGTTGTGTAGGAAGCGGTTACCTGATTCCAGTTCAGTGCTGCAGTATCTTTAGTATAAATTTTATAAAGTTGTTCTGGGGAGATCTCATCAATCGGGTTATTTTTATTTACTACAACTGCAAGTCCATCCAGACATATCTGAATTTTGTTTAATACTTCTGACTCAGTACTTGTTATGTCTCTACTTGACATACCAAAGTCAACTGTGCTATTGGCGTCTTTTGCATCAGCGATACCTGCGCCTGAACCGGTAATATTTTGTTCAACGATTTTGATGCCTGAATTTTTTGCCATGAAAGCCTCTGCGAGAGCCTGGATAAGAGGATTAACTGAAGTCGAACCGGATAATACGACTGTTCCTGTCACTGCCGCCGATGCAGTTGCCGGAATGTAAGTGAAATTGGAAAAAACCAATGCCACTAATAAAACTAACGATAAATACTTTTTCATGAGATCTCTCCTTATCTTGTTATCTACATTTTTCTTAATTACTTATTTATTATAACTTTTCGAATGTAAAATCTAATAGCAGGATAATGTAAAAAATATGCACAAATTTGTTAAATCCATGCAAAATATTATCGTAAAGTTATTGAGTTAGCTAATCTCTTTCAAAAAAAGAAGGCTGTTTCCAGCCTCCATTTCTGAATTACCCTATTAAGATTCTCCATTTCTACAACTCTTTTATTCTGTATTCTCTTAAACCAGCCAGGCCGCGTACAACGGAATCGCTTCAATACCATTCTCCCACCCGAAGTTTCTGCTTGAAAAGCGTATGGTCTTCTCTGCTTTATACTTACTGTGGAAGAATGACAGGCTACGTGATTTCGTATGTTCTCTAGCCTTAACTTCGATAGGAACAACTTTTCCATCCTGCTCAATGATAAAATCTAGCTCAGCTTCTCCTCCGGACGACCAGTAGTATAGCTTATATCGGTTCATTTCCAATATATTGGCAATATAATTTTCAGTTAATGCACCAATAAAAATATAATCATTACCACTGATAATATCGTATGCCGTTGTTCCGGCCTTTGTTGTAAGAAGTCCTACATCACTCATATATAGCTTAAATGCTGACAAATTCTTATATATCTCTAATGGATGAATCCCATGCTCCACCCTTTCACACTTTGTTACTATGCCTGCTGCCAACAACCAGTCAATCGATGCTCCAAACAAAGATGCTTTTCCTCCCTGTGCTATAACCTTGTACTGGAATTTTCTATTATCCTTAGCTAACTGTGCCGGAATACTATCAAAACTAGCCATGATTTTGGCAGTATCTGATGCCGTAGCGTATTTAGCCATATCTGCAACATAAGCATTCAATATATGGTTCTGTATTTCACCCACATCTAATAAGTTTTTCTCTTCCGTATAAATTACTACCGCTTCCGGCATTCCTCCAACAATCAGATATTCTCTATATATCTGTAGTGCCTTATCATGTAAAACCGGATCTATTTTTTTCTTTTCCTTAAAACAACTCACTATCTCTTCCAACAGCAAATCTTCTCCAAGCGCACGAATAAATTCATCCAATCTCATTGGATACATATTGATCTGGTCTACTTTACCAACCGGAAAACTGTATTTTTCTCGATTCATAGCTACACCAAGTAAGCTGCCAGCTGCTATCACGAAATACTCGGGTGCATCCTCACAAAAATACTTCAGCGACGCTAATGCGCGTTCACATGCCTGGATCTCATCAAAAAATATCAACGTTTTATCCGAATTTATTTTTTGATTAAAAAATATCTCCATTCTGTGTATTAGAAAGGAAGGAGAAATATCCTCCTCAAAATCCTTTACTATTTTCTGGTTTGCTTCAAAGTTGATGTATATGATATGTTCAAAATACTTTTTACCAAATTCTTTGACGCTATATGTTTTACCAATCTGACGCGCTCCATATACAATAAGTGGTTTTCGGCGTGATTTATTCTTCCATTTCAATAATTGTTCTTCTATATTTCTTTTCATATCAGAATTCCTCATTTCTTATTTCTATTCCTACATATTATACAATAAGTCATTTATACATTTAAGTCAATATTAATGTTTATTTTTACTTTTTTTCTGACTTAAATAAGTGAATCGGTACGATAATTCACTTACCATGAATAAAATGACTTATGAAAAGACATCATCTGCCAGTATGCTTTTTTCCTCAATCTTGCAGTTAACGACAGACGAAATCACACCGTACAAATACTGGGTTCCACAGTTTTGCTTTCCCATGGATAAAGGTCGAAATTAATAATTTTATAGGTTTGTTCTATATTTTTCGGCCTGAACGTTGAACATTTCTGCATATTTTCCGCCGGTTCTCATGAGCTCTTCGTGGCTTCCCTGTTCGATTATCTCGCCGTTCTCCAGCATATATATTTTATCAGCCATCATTGTTGTTGAAAGTCGGTGGGATATAAATATAACCGTCTTATTTTTAGCGGCTTCCAGCATGGTCTGGTTTAAATTATATTCACTGATAGGATCTAGGGCACTGGAGGGCTCATCAAGAATTTGAATGAAGCATGGTTTTGCAAATACTCTGGCAATAGCAAGCTTTTGCGATTCGCCTCCTGAAAGTAATATACCTGTATCGTCAAATTCTCTGGAAAGCTGGGTATGCATCCCTTGCTTCAGTTCATTGAATTTTTTGGCAAAGCCGCTGTTAATCATCGCATTCTGTATGCTGCTATAATGGTGTTCCTCCACCTTGTCCATTAATACATTTTCCGACACACTGGCTGCAAAAATCTGATAATCTTGAAATACTGTACCAAAGCAACTGCGGTATTCCTCAATTTTATAATCCTTTATATTGACTCCGTTATAAAGGATTTCACCTTTCTTCACATCATAAAGCCTCATCATCAGCTTAGTAAATGTTGTCTTGCCTGCTCCGTTATATCCTACCAGAGCTATTTTTTCATTCGGTTTTATCGTGAGAGATATATTTTTTAATATATCCTTATCATTATCACCGTAGGAAAATGATACATTTTTCAGCTCCAGCTGACCCTTGTCTTCGGGTATTGTCTTTGAAGCCTCCGTATCTTTTATTTTTTGCTCAAAGTTTAGAAAGCTTCTGATTTTTTCAATATAAAGACTGCTTTCCTGGAACTTAGCAGCGATATTTGCAATCGATTGAAGCCGTTGTTTCATATCCCAGGTAGAATTATACAAGGAAATTACGCTTCCATAGCTTAATGTGTTCTTTACCGTAGCACTAAACAACAGATAAATCACTGAAATAATTCTTTTCACCACTCTATGTATCTTGTCCACTTATTATAGCTTAGTGATGTGTCTTTTCCCACTATATACCAATGTCTAAATTTGTTCAATATAAAATCAATCATTGGTAACTTTTCAATTCCAACTTTAAACCACTTCAGCTGGTTCTTGACGTGGGATAATTATGGGTGCTTGCCCTTCATTCCATAAATGAAGGAGGTGAACTTTCCTTGACTACATTACATAGAAAGGGGAGTGAGCCTTATGACAGTTTCAGAAGCTTTATCTTTAATGGTAACCTTTGCTACATTTGTTGTAGCTTTAATCACTCTTGTTGTTCATCTGATAAAGATGTACAACAAAAAATGATTATCCTGTACCCTCAGAAAGTTTAGGATAATCATTTTTATTCGACACTTAGGGCAAGCATAGGTTTTTACCCTATGTTTCCTGTTACCTATATTATAACAATAGCCTTAGTCGTTGTATAGTAGCAGCTACTGCCTTTTTATGATCCTCTGTTATACCTGCAATTACAAGAGTATCGTTCAATTTTAACCCGACGAAAATCCAATCACCGGTAGCAACTATGGTTCCGTCACAATTCCTTTCCTGTTATTTCATGCCATTCGAAGGACCACCGTTACCCTCATCTCATCTCCCTGGCTCTCGGCATAAATACTGCCGTCCATCAGCTTCATCAGCTGGCGGCAGATATAGAGGCCCAGTCCGCTGCCAGGTACGTTATCCGTATTCGACCCCCGCCAGAAGCTTTCGAATATATAGGGCAGCTCATTCTCCGGCAGCATACAGCCGGTATTAGCAACGGTTATCAACCTGCAGTCTTCTTCACTTGATACACTGATTCTGATGCCAGTGCCATCACCATATTTAATAGCGTTTTCCATGATATTTTGCAGGACCTCTACCGTCCTGTCGGAATCGCCTTTTAACAGGCAGTTACCGTAAGGTTCCATGCTAAAATCAATTTTCAACAGTGACAGCTTTTCTTTATAATAGGCTTCGATCTTTTCTAAAACCTCAGAGAGGTAAAATTCTTTGTTATGAACCTCGAGGCTTAGGAAATCCTCGCTGGAGGCTTTCATAATCTGTGATACATAACCCTCGATTTCATTTACCTTGGCACTGATGTTTTCAGCAATCTCAGTACGTTTTTCATCACTGTTATAAAGATTTTTTGATAATGCCTTTGCATATAGATTAATTGCGCTCAGGGGTGTCTTAATGTCATGGGAGATGGACAGAACCAGGGTCTTCTTCTCCTTCTGCAGTGCAAGCTCCCTAATCTTCTGCTTCTCCAGCTTTTCACGCAGTAAATCAAGTCCCCAGATAAATCTTCCAAAATAGCGGTTCTTATTTTCTTTCAGTCCAACCTCCAGATTACCCTTGGAAAGCTCGTAAGGCACCTCTCTCAGATCATGAAAGGGCATCAACAGCTTACTGCGGATATTAATCAATACAGCTATGATAAGAGCTGCCATAATCCCCAGCGAGCTATTAACTGCCCTGTTGATTACTTTATGCTCCTCAGACATCCTTATTTCATAATCAAATCGGTAATAGCTGCCTTCTATGTATTTAATCGCATAATCGCTTCCATTACCCTCCAGAAATTCTGCCATGTCCTCTCCCTTTGCCATTCGGGTTACGCCTTTGACATAGGTGTATTTACTAAGATCAATGTGTTCCAGGTCATTCTCAGCAATCTCGCTCTGAAGTCGGTTGATTTCTACCTGGTAGGCACGGCCGCCCTTCCCGTTCATTAAGAAATGGAGGAAAAGGTTGACCCCTAATATAACTGCTGCCAACAGCAGTATAATACCTGCCATGATACGATGAAAGCTTTTCATAGGTATCTCCATTCTGATCAATTATTCAAAACGATAGCCAATACCCCAGACCGTCTGCAGCCTTACGGGATTCTTCGGATCTGCTTCAATTTTTTCTCTCAGCCATTTGATGTGTACGGTCAGCGTCTGGGCTTCGCTGAAGCTGTCAAAGCCCCATATCTTATTAAATATCCATTCCTTTTTTAACGTTTTTAATTTATTCTCCATCAATAGTAAAAGGAGGTCAAATTCCTTGGAGGTCATTGGGAGTTCTCTGTCACTTTGGTAAGCGATCCGCTGCAGTTTATCGACCTTAAGATTGCCGTCTACCATAATACTGCTATCATATCTCCTCTTGAATATACCGTTAACCTTTGCTAATAGAATATCAATATCATAAGGCTTCTCAATATAGTCATCGGCACCCAGCAGCAATCCGTTCAGCTTATCCTCCTTCTGGGTTTTGGCGCTGACGATGATAATCGGAATATTATTATCCTGCCTGATTTTCTGGCATACGGCAAAGCCATCGATGCCGGGAAGCATGATATCCAGCACAACAAGTCGTGCTCCTTCCCGCGACAGATACGATAATGCTTCTTCCCCGCTTACGGCAAGGTATACACTATAACCGTCCGCCTTAAGAAAGTCGCATAGCAAATTTCCTATTTCCTTATTATCTTCAACAATTAGAATATCAGCCATACGGCCTCCTTACCAGCCCATCTCCATCAGCCAGTTATTTAAAATCCGTTCCCGTTCCTTTAGCTTATCTTCACCGCTGTATCTGTTTAAATGATACTCGCCTTTTATATTACCGTCAACAATATAAATGACTCTGCTGCACTGGGCAGCCACTTTAACATCATGGGTAACCAGCATAATGGTCGTACCCTCCTCATTGATTTTGCGAAGCTGTAACATTACCTCATCGGAAGCCGTCCGGTTCAAGGCACCGGTGGGCTCATCCGCAAATATCATCTTTGGATTGTTGATCAGACATCTGCAGATACAGGCACGCTGCAGCTGACCGCCGGATACTTCGGTGATATCATTGTCTGCAACTTCAATGATATCAAGCTTACGCATCAGCTCCTGACCCCTTTTTACCGACTCCTTCCTGCTTTCCTTGTTCTTTTTGGACTGGCAGGCAGGTAGAATGATATTATCAAAAATCGTAAGATTCTTCAGCATATACATCTGTTGAAAAATGAAGCCCATCTCATCGAGTCTGAGATTGGTCAGCTTTCTGGAATTCATACTCCCCAGATCATTACCAAAGAACCTTACATTCCCTGCTGTCATCTGATCCATGCCGGACACGGAATATAACAGAGTTGATTTTCCAGAACCGGAAGGCCCCATTACAGCGACCATCTCTCCCTCGGTGATACTAAAATTTATATTTCTGAGTACATTGTTTTGACGTTTATTTACGATATAGGTCTTACACAAATCCTTTACTTCAAGAATGTTATTCATAAATATCCTCCAATCTGCCATAACGGCTATTCTATATTATTTGTTTCCTGTGCAGTAATTTTTCTGGTCTGCAGTGCTGTCAGAACGCTTGCTATGACTGTTGTCGAGAATATGATAACAGGGTACATGAAATACACTTCAAAGGGCTTAATTACGAAATCGATGTGATCAGCTCCCATCATCTCAAAGCATTTTGCAGTAGAAATTAACGCAAGTGGTTTGGAAAGCAATGCTCCTAATAAGGTAGATATAAAAAGGATAATTCCTATCCTGGAGGCTTGCCACATAACTATGGCAGCATTACTAAAGCCTATGCTTTTCAGCATGCCTATTTCCCCTTTTTCCTTGGTGATAAATATCTTCTCCATTAAAACTGCTACGAGAAGATTGATGATAATAATCACTGCAACGATTATCTGCTTAATACCCTCCAGCTGTCCTGCGACATTTCCCATCTCCCGGCTGATATAATCTTTTGCGTTATATACCTTATATTCCGGAAACAATTTGACGATATCCTCCATCCGTTTTTCTTTATCTTGTAGCGTCGGCTGATCAAGATATGTAACCTGAACAGCAGAGGTACCGATTGCTTCTGCATAATCCAGTACGGCTTTCTCAGAAAAGCGGATACCCTTACCCAGATTATTCATCGTCTGGAATATGGCAGTAACAACAAATTCCTGTTCGGTACCGCCTATTTTAATAGTAACGGTGTCACCAATATCTGCTCCGATACTTTCTGCCGTAATGTGCGTAAGTGCAACCTCATTGGCGAATTTCGGAGCCTGACCTCTGGTATAGTCATACTGATCCGCTGTTATATTAGTGCCTTGCTCAGCGAGCGATATAAAAGTGGAATCCTGATAAGTTATCTTATAGTTAAACATCGTTTCACAGGTTACCGTAGCCGGCATGCCTTTTGCAGCAAAGTCCGACTCCATAGCTTTTAGATATTCCATGACATAATCCCTGCCCTTCTGCCTGAAATTAGACAGATTATTCTCATTTACCATGTATACATCACTGACCGTCATACCAAAGAGCTTTACCATGCTGTCACTTCTCAGCGTATTGATTGTATTTACGGGAAGTATAATGAGTAGAATACCAAGGGTAAAGGTAATGATTAATGCACTAAATCTTTTTAATCCGCTCAGAATGTCATTCAAGGCCAGGAAGAAAAAAGCAGGTATTCTACCGGTACTTAGCCGAAGGAAGCCTTTTCTTTTATAACGTTCCCCGTTGGAACCATTTTTGATTGCGTCAATCGGTGAGTATTTATTAACCTGGCGAGTGCATAGATAACAAAACAGCAGTACGATTACTACGATCAATGCAGAGCATAATAAATTAATAAAAAGAGCGCTGCCGGTATTGGATAGGATAATATTTCTTGATACCTGCTTAAGAAACATTCCTCCAAAGGGTATGCTGAGCAGAAATCCCAGCACAGCTCCTACCACTGATATGGCGAAGTATTTGGTTATATACAACCCGCGGATCTTTCTGTTATTAATACCGATTGCCTTCATGATACCTATTTGGCGGAATTCCTCGTTCAAGGTAAATACGATTGTAAACCGTAGAATGACAAAGGATATCAGTATCAGGCAGACACTGACAACCAAAAGCATGGCTGCCATAATCATATCCATAATATAGGTCATCGATATCAAGCTTTTGTCGCAGGAAACAAGAACATTAACGCCCATCTGATTAAAGCTCTTTTCTAATTCCTTTAAATTATTTGTTTTGACGGAATAAATAGATCCAAAGCTTGTGCCCTGATCTGCCTTCAGTTTTTCATAATCATGATCACTGATAATGAGTCTGTCAGAACCCATCATCGTCGATCCCAGTAAGCAATCCTTGCAGTTTCCCAGAATGGTAAAATCCAGGCTGACATCACCATTAATAATTGTAATGCTATCTCCGGACTTTAGATTGTTTTGCTCCATCAGCTTAAGTGGCAGATAAATTTGACCGTCTTCTATTTTCGTGATTTCTTTATTATTACTGCCGAAGAATTTCTGCTGCTTGATGCGATAACTGCTTACAAATGCAACACTGGACAAGGTAAATTCCTTATCGTCCGCCAGCTTAAAATTCTCCCTGGTCAGAAATATGTTTTCATCCCTAATCCAACTGTTTACCTGATTATGTTCATTTAAGAATTCCGTAATAGCCCTATCATTATCCTCCTCATTGATTGTAAGAATGATAAAATCGCCCAGCCCTGCCTTTTCAAAATAATTGTCCATCGCTTTTGTTATTACAATCAGATTATTCATGCTGCTTGATATAAAGGTAGCTGCCAGAATAATAAATATCAGCAGGATAATATTCATTGTCTTCTTTCTTTTTAAATCCTTTGATAGAATACTAAAATACATTTATAAACTCCTTTCTCTACGTACCCTAACCGCTTCTATAACCTGATTGTAACTGGTAAATTATTAAATAATCCTTAAATCAATTTATATTTTCCATTTTATTTATAACTTTCCAAAGCGTATGCAATTAAGATGGCTAAGATGTTATCCGTTTTGAGTCCGGGTTGAGTCAAAAATTGTGTCAGAAAAGAGAAGTAGGGCGGCCTATTTCTAGCAATGTCTTAACTTAATGACATTGCTATTACTAGACCGCCCCCTAATCAAACAGCATGTGATAAATCCTATAAAATACAAATCCATTGTATTTTACAAGTCCATACACCTATTATTATAACTATTTTCCCTATCATTGAACTGATACCTTTATTTTTACTTCAATATCCCCGGCTTTCACAATAACATAATCTACCCCGGCTGATTTTGCTATCGCCTCCCCAGAAAGCTTATTAATTATTACAATAGACTTTTGTGATGTAGTAAATATTATATCGTCTGCATCAATTCCATAACCTGTCACTTGGAAGGTATAGGTTTCTCCAAGTTTCATTGTCTTTGTGCTTTTCGTAAATTTGATATAAGCCCTTTTCACTTTAATTACAGTCTGGAAGCTTTTTTCAAGCCCATTTATTGTAATCGTTGCTGTAATGGTTGCCGTACCAATTTTTTTCGCAATTATCTTACCTGAATTGGATACGAATGCCACCTTGGGATTACTGGATTTATAGGTTATTGTCACATCGCATAAGCCATCGTAAACTGCTTTTTGAATAACTTCCGGAATTATTGTTTTTATAGTAACACTATTTCCCTTTGTTCCTCCAATATAAAGTGTTTTCTTTCCAGGAGTAACTGTAATCTGGTCTATTTCATCATCTAACATTGCTGTATCGCTCATTGCAATTACATAATCGGATGCATGAGTAAATGGAAATTCAACATTTCCGTTTTCATCTACCACTCCTACCGCCTGCAGCTCCAACTGATTCGTAACCGGATTATAATAAAACAAATTTGCGAACTTTCCACGATACTTTTCATCCAGAGGCATTCTTAATGTCGCAGTAAAGCCAAAATTTCCGCTATATGCAAGTGATAACTGCACCTGTTCCGTTCCTGTAAGGGTACCTAGAAGCTCTGTGGGAATACTGCCTGAATCCATTGATAAATTGAAGTCAATGTCCTGCAGCTGAGAGTCATCCGTACTTTCGGGAATATTAGTTCCATTGATAATCCACTGTATTCCGTTTCCAAGGTTAAAGGTCAGATCGATGTCTTTTCCCTTGATTACCTCAAAAATATCATGTATGACGGTGGTCTCCCCATTCATATCCACCGTGATACTTCCAGTACTATTGCCAGAAATGTATTGGGTAATGGAATCCCACCCCTTTGCTTCACTTCCTTCAATACTTGGAAGCTCTGTATCCGTATGGGTTGCCGGATTGCTTCCAACTAGCTGAACTCCATCAGAATTGCTTCCATCTGAACCACTGCCCGGATTCGTACCTTGATTTACCGATATAGAAATCGTTACTGATAAACTGATGTTATTTGTATTCACTACTCCCGACGGAAGAGTCAGGATGCCGGTCACCGTAAAGCTTTGCGCACTTAAGGAGTTCTGGTTATAAGAACAGGAAGCCACATCCCACACTAGGGTTGCATTAATATTTCCACCGGAGGTTATAATCGCTACAGTGGCCGGTAAACCTAATGCTGCTGCTGATTTTGCTGTTCCGTTCATTAAGCCGGTAATTACTGTTGGGTTCACAATTCGAATCAGTGTCGTATCAGTTGACACTTCCGGAATATTCTCAAATTCTGCCATTACGGTTATGTTCGCTGCCGGCATGCTAAAGCTTGTTCCGGTTATCACAACATTATTTGTTCCGTCATTGTATTTCAGGCTTCCGGCTTTTAACTGCTTACCGGTATCCGGGGTGATGGTCAGGGATATCATATTTCCCGCTGCCGCTGTAATCAGGTCTGCTGTGATACTTCCGCCTGCCAGTGTTCCAACCGTTACTGCATAGGTAGTTGGCGGTATATCCTCAAACTCTGCCGTTACGGTTACATTCACTGCCGGCATAGTAAAGCTTGTTCCAGTTACCGCAATGTTATTCGATCCATCATTATATTTCAAGCTTCCAACCTTTAACTGCTTCCCAGTATCTGGAGTGACAGTCAGGCTTATCGGCTTTCCTGCCGTTGCCGTAGTTGGGTTTGCTGTTATGCTTCCTCCTACAAGTGTTCCAACCGTTACTGTATAGGTAATTGGCGGTACATCCTCAAATTCTGCCGCTACGGTTACATTCGCTGCTGGCATAGTAAAGCTTGTTCCGGTTATCACAACGTTATTCGTTCCATCATTGCACTTCAAGCTTCCGGCCTTCAACTGCTTACCGGTAACCGGCGTGATGGTCAGGGTTATGGTATCTCCCGCTGCCGCTGTAATCAGGTCTGTCGTGATACTTCCGCCTGCCAGTGCTCCAACTGTTACTGCATAGGTAGTTGGCGGTATATCCTCAAACTCTGCCGTTACGGTTACATTCGCTGCCGGCATAGTAAAGCTTGTTCCGGTTATCACAACGTTATTCGTTCCGTCATTGTACTTCAAGCTTCCGGCCTTCAACTGCTTACCGGTAACCGGCGTGATGGTCAGGGTTATCATATCTCCTGCTTTTGCTGTAACCGGATTAGCTGTGATGCTTCCTCCGCTCATGGCATCAACTATTATATCGTATACCGGTATCCACTTAGCATACAAAGTACGCATCTGATTTGTCTCCGTGGAGGTTACGACCGAATTAAAATCATACCTATTACCGCTAAAATCAGAACTCAGATACCAACCGTCTAAGGTATTTCCGTTTCTTACCACTCCAGCCGGTTCCTGAACCTTCTCTCCGCTTCCGACTGTCTGGGAACTAACCGTCCCTCCTCCGTTAGATTCAAAGGATACATTTCCAATTGGAGTATATTTGAGATAAAGCGTCATGTTCTGCTGTACAGTATTTGTGTCAAAATTCCAGATGGTAGTAAAACCGCTGTCCGTATACCATCCATCTTGACGGACGCCCGGTGTATCAGCTGTCGGAGGGGTTATTTTTTCGCCATAGCCCACCTCTTTATCAGGAATAGTTACTATCCCGTTAGTATTAAACTGTACCGTATATGGTATCGTCTCAAATTCAGCAGTTACAGTTACATCTAAATCCGGCATAACAAAACTCGTACCGGTTATAGCTACTTCATTAGAGCCGTCGTTATACTTAAGACTTCCTGCCTTCAGCTGCATACCGGTAGCCGGTGAGATTGTCAGATTCACTGTCTCGTTTTTTGCTGCTTCTGCCTTATCGGTAGTAATATTTCCTCCGGTCAGGCTCCCTATAGTAACTGTATGAGGAATATCCTCAAATTCTGCTGATATTGTTATATTCCCTTCCGGCATGGTAAAGCTCGTACCTGTAATTACGTAATCGGTACCATTGTAATTATATTTCAGGCTTCCGGCTTTTAGCTGCTTCCCCGAAGCAGGAGTAACTGTCAGAGTTATCGTTTCTCCGGCTGCCTCGGAGGTTTTACTGGCTGTTATACTGCCGCCGGCCAATCCCGATGAAATACTGATATTATGTTTTGTGCGTGCATCAACTGTAATTCCTGACGTTGTCCCCGCATTATTCAAGGTAAGGTTGGCACTGTTTGAAGCATAGTCCCTGATTGTCCCTCCGTTTGTATTAATGCTTCCAAGCGTTATGCCGTCCGCGTCATAATCACCGCTTTGCACTGTGTATTGAAAAGTGAGTGTATTCCACGTCCCGCTTGTATATACGGCATTTACCGTCTTCGTACCGATCGTAACCGGAATATACGGGGTTCCTGTTACTGCAACCTCTGCGGAATAGTTCACGGTAAATGTCAGGGTCTGTCCTGCTGTATATGTACCCGAAGCAGGTACCGCTACTGATGTAACAACAGGTGCTGTGGCAAATACCTCAAAATCTACGATTGCCCCGCATCCCAATGCATCGGACGTATCCTGTACCGGATGAACGATATAGATTCTCACATATTTTGCTGTAAATGGTGTGACTGTCCGGTTTGTTATATCCGCCGTATTGTTATTAACCACATCGACATCCGTCCATGTATATCCATTCATACTGCTCTGTAATTTGTAATCTCTGGTATTATTAGCATCATAAATAGGATCATATGCATGAAAATTCCCAAAATTGATTACATACCAGCGGTCAATATAATATACTCTATCAAGTTCCAATCGAAGCCAGCATTCGCCCGGGATATTGGTGGTCCACCAGCTCTCCGCAGCGGCATCATCCACCGCATCAGAAGCAGGCCACCCTGTAAGATATGAGCTTGCATCTGCAGTTACACCCGTAATCTTTGTATCTGATGCATAAGCCGTCTTCGTTTCAAATTCACACAGTCCAAACAGAATAACTATTAAGCATATACATTTTAAAAATACCAGAAGCTTAATAACCTTTCTTTCCATCCCAACCTCCATAATCTATTTGATTTTACATCATATTAATTTGGTCTTTTAATCAAAGGAAGGATATAACCCAACACTTCTCATACAGTACTTCATCTTCATTGACGGCAGAGAGTATGATAGATTCGGAACCGCAAAGCTGCTCCCGCTGCCTCCGAAGGTATAGCCGATTAGGCTAAACAGAGCCTGATTACCGGATATCGCAATGCTTTGTCCGTTACAATTTATTGTATCCTGTGGAACAAATGAGAATGCATACAGCTCTATCGCTCCAAGATAGGGTTCATTTCCAATCCCACTCGCTGACGGATATAAACCGAATGTTGCTATATAGTAACTCACTCCGCTGATTGGATTTTTTGTACTCAGATTCGGTATTTTAAAATCCGTAGCGGTTCCTCCATAGGTTGTTGTTATTAAGCTGTATAACGTCGGATAGGCCGTTGAACTTAAGGCTGTACCATCGCAAAGCTTCCACATATCGGAATCTGCCGGTACTATACTGTCCGGTAATAGACATACTTCTCCTATGGCGGGAGCAGAATTATCAATACCATATAAGCCTTCAACCGCTATATAATACTTTGTCCCTGTAATCGGAGCCTTCGTACTTAGATTAGGTAGATTAAAGTTGGTAGCATTGCCGCCAAACGCATTGCCTATCAGATCATACAACGACTGATACTGTGCAACACTCAGGGATCTTCCGTCACATGGCATCCATCCAAGCGGTGCCCTATTATAAGGAAATAAACTAATCTGTCCAATGGCAGGATTGCTCACATCACCTGCCGCTTGTACCGCAACAGTCCCACCAGGGATTAATCCTGCTGTGATAATAATCACCATAATAAATATCATAATTTTTTGCTGAATCCTATTTTTTCTCATACCTATGTCCTCCTTCATCATTCTGTCGCCGGTTCCTTCTCACTGACACCGGTTTTTCACATTTCATCAACGAAAGCTTACCTTACTCCTTATGTTACTCTTTCTTTTTAGGTAATTGTGAAACTACCTAATTATCGGAGTTTCGCAATTACCTATTCTTTCTTTTGTACCAACTGAAAAATCTCGCTGACAGAAAGCTCAAGCTTATTGCCCCACCTGATACAGTTTCCATCCGTAGTCACCCTGCGATAGAAGGCTTCATCTTCAAGCATACCAAACCTCACTGTCCTAAGCCTGCTTTTAAGACTTAATATGACACTGCTGCCGTTCTCCAGCTGTACCTCCAGACAATAATCCTCCAGTGGTTTTACTTTTGTGATATGAATCATTTTACCACCTCCCCTTAATCGTCCCTATTCGCCTCCCTGCAGGCAAGCCGTATCGTTAACCTTTGACCAACGGACTTGCCATTAAAATTATAATGATTGACTTCACTTGAAATGTACAAAAAACCACTATATCACATAGTATATAGTGGTTTTTTTGCTATTGTCTGTCACCCATCGGGTGACAAAGCAGAATAATTTATAAAATTATTTTGTTAAGATTTTTATATTTCTGATTCTATATACAGCTTCAGCATAGTTCTGGAATTAATCTCAAGCTTTTCGAAGATTCTTTTTAACAGTGTCTTAACGGTATTCTGTGTAATAAACAACCGGCTCCCGATCTCATTGTTCGACATTCCCTCTGCAACAAGCCTGGCAATCTCCATCTCCCGTTCAGAAAGCTTTGGTTTGGCTTTGGTAAAATAGTCCGCTCTAATCTGCTGCACTGCATTTTGATAGGATAATTCCAGCTTCAGTATAAAGGTAATCTCCCTGCGATTACTGTTACGGTAAATTATCTCCAGCAGCGGCCTGATATAGTCACCGTTTTCGACAAAGGGCATATAAATGGCATCCGGTATAGCCAAATCAAGAGCCATATTCAGGGAAGTAAGGGCAGCTTCCCGACGATAAAGCTTCTCATTCACTGCTGCGATATAGATATGGGTATAAATCATCCCCAACAGATTGGGGAAGACTGATGCCGTTTCCATAAATTGATCTGCCATACCTAACAGCTTATGATATTCTCCCTGAAGCAACAGTACTCTTCCATATATAATATTAAGAAAAGCAATCGTAGGAAAGTACAGGCGGCTGGATAGAAAATCCCCTTCCCTAATCCATACGGGAATACTTTTCACCTGCTGCAAACCAGCCAGTATATACGCCTCACACAGATGAACGGTATGAAGGAGATTATTCCCTTGATTACGCTTCATTTCCTCATTCCACTTATGATAAATTGTTAAGGCATTTGCATAATCACCTTTCGCTATCGCAATTCTTGTCTGAAGAAAATATGCACATAGCAGGATATCTGCATTATCAGCACTATTTGCCTGACTGATCGCTTTATATGCAAGGATTTCAGCATTGTTAAAATCCCCGCAGAAGTAATACCGCTCTGCCTCCATGACATATTCTCCACCTTTCCCATGTCCTTCGGTAAGCTGATAATACATTGGCAAAGCTTCCTTGATTCTATGTACCTCCTCCTCTAATTCCCCTGCTTCTCTGTAAAACATGTATAATACGGATGGGGAGCCGAAGGTCCAGCTTTCACTGCAATCGATGAATTTTGCCGGCTGCTTCAAAAGCTCCCACGAGTTTTTAATATGCGTTAGCATTTTATTAATGTCATTGTATTTGGTAAAACATAAAAGCAACTCAAATTCTCCCAAGAGCATTTGAATGGTTTCTGAATCCTGACTGTCATCTTCCTGTATTGCTTTTTCAAATTCCTCACATACCTCTGCAAATAATTCCATCTCATTAAAGGTGAAAAGACACATTGCATACACCAGCAGCGCGATAGGATGGTGCCTCTTTATTTGCTCCGGGCACTCTTTGTAAAATTTAACAAATACATCTTTATGTTCATAAAATATACTATGCCCCTTGCCTACTTCAAGAGCGTTTAATATACCGTCAAAGTCTTTCAGCAGATAATAATAACGCATTGATGTGATATAATCACCGTTATTCATATACCAATCGGCAGCTTTTCTATATAAACTGGCTTTATAATTCACATTTTTTGATTCAAAAATATCGTTTAAAAATTCCGAAAGTATGTTATGTATCTGATATACCTTCTTTTTTTCGTCATAACGAATAAAAGCATTCTTTTTAATAATCTTTGTTAGAAGCTCGCCCGCATTTTCCTTTTGCCACATAAATATTGCTTGTTCCCTTGTGAAGCTGTCAAACAGACAGACCGTAATAAGAAATTCTTTCATTTCATCAGAGAACGGCAGATATACCGCCTTTTCAATTAGCTTTGTTATATTTGCTGTTATTGCAAAGCTTCCTTCTTCTTTAAAACCAAGCATCAAAAGATACAACGCACTGATCCAGCCCTCTGTATATCTGTAAATCCGAATAACTTCGTCCTCTTTCAGGTTAATTCCACAAAGCTTATAATACGTATTAATTTCTTTGGGTTCAAATTCGAGCATTTCCTTACTAATATGGAGCAGATACCCCTTAAGCATCAGCTCCTCCTGATTTTCTATATTCGAATAGCGGGCTGTTAATACCATATGTAAATTATCCAACTCATTCCATACAATAAATTCAATAAATTGATTTACCTCCGGACTGTCAATCAGGTGGTAATCATCGATCACAATTACTGTACTAGAAGAAAAATCAATTTTTAGAAGAAGACGAAGTACTTCCTCCTTCGACGGACTATCACTTGGAAAACCGATACTCCTCAGGCTGTCCGCACAGCTATCATCGATATCATCAAACAGACGGCAAAATGAATTCCAAAAGCCTGTAATCGAATTATCATAAATCTTTTGCCACAGTATCTGAGAATCCGTGGTATTTAAGAATTCACGGATTGCCGTCGTCTTCCCATAACCCATTGGTGCCTCTATAAGTGTACATGGATATTCAAAAAGCTGCTCCAGCTTCTTTCGAAGCTTATCCGTAAAATAGTATATTCCCGTATTATACTTCTTTTGTTTCTGCATATTGATATCTCCATAGCATTTGTCGTATTTGGTATATTTTTCTATATTAATTTAACTTTATGTTATAGTTTATTATTTGTCAAGGTTGAGGATGTCGTTTTATGACGGTAACAGGAACAGATTCAATTTTTTTATTGGCTTGGGATAATTATGAGCGTTTGCCCTCTTATTTTCACATAGGAGGAGGTGAACTTACCTTGACTAGATTTACATAGAAAGGGGAGTGAGCCTTATGACAGTTGCAGAAGCTTTATCTTTAATGATAACATTTGCTACTTTTGTCGTAGCTTTAATCACTCATGTTGTTCATTTGACAAAAATGAACAACAAAAAATGATTATCCTACAACCCCTGATAAAGTTTAGGATAATCATTATATTCAACGCTTAGGGTAAGCATAGGTTTTAACCCTATGTTTCCTGTTACCTATATTATAGCAGTAGCCTCACTTTTTGTAAAGTAGATATCTTCTGGTGTTTTCCACTGCATCTCGCGTAACCAGTATCTTTAAATATAACCAATGAAGTAATTTGTTACTTTGGAACTCTTCCACATTTTACTTTCATTCTCCATGTCTCCAAGCTCCTGATAGCAGAAAGCCTTTGAATACATTGCATCAGCACCTTGAAAAAATTTAGCAATTTGAGGAAGCATTACTGTATCAGGAATAGCCACTTCATTTTCCGCTCTTGACAACCTCCGTTTTCATGTTATACTAAAAAAGTCGCAAACCCTTACAAATCAAGGCTTTGCCAATTATTACAGCGTCAGTTCGAGACCTTCCTGACGTAAAACAAAACTAAAGGAGAATAACATATGAAAAACAAAAAAACTCTATTTATCACGGAGGCTGCGGTTATTGCTGCCATTTATACCGTCCTGGTTATCATCTTTCAGCTATCCAGCTTCGGTCCGGTGCAGTTTCGTGTAGCAGAAGCCCTGACCATCCTCCCCTATTTTACCCCTGCTGCCATTCCCGGTGTAGCCATCGGCTGCTTCCTTAGTGCCGTACTCACCAACGCTGCGCCGCTTGATATGATCTTCGGATCTCTGGCAACGTTAATTGCAGCATTTCTGTCTTACAAGTTAAGACGTCACAAATTCCTTGTACCAATCCCCCCGATAATCGTGAATGCTATCGTTATTCCATGGGTACTGAGATTCGCTTATGGTGATGCGCAGCCGATACCGCTGATGATGCTGTCTGTAGGAGCAGGTGAGCTTATGGCTGCCGGCGTACTTGGTATGGTATTGTTACTCGCTTTAGACAAGATCAAGCATGTGGTGTTCCGAAATCATTAATATTTGAGACTTTAGATGATGCCGGCAATATTATTGAGGCCAGAATTCGTCCGGTTCGCATGCGGCAAACCTACCGGCAGGAAATGGAGTATCTAGTTGAATTATGTGGCTTTGAAGTGCTCGAAGTTTACGGCGATTATCTTGTAACACCCTCAGACAACGGTAATTTCATCTGGGTTCTACGCAAAAAATAAGAGGTTATGTCTTATGAAATTCTATCTGATGATGGCTTGTTTTTGTTTCATGTATTTACATAAGTTTGCTTTAGTGATACGATATTGGCGTTAATTATTAATAAAATACAGATAGAAATATCGTAGATAGTGAGGCGTATCTGATGAGCAATCAAAGGAATAGAGAAAATGAAACAAAGAGTACAATAGATATACCAAAATTCATAAATTACAGGGATGTCGAAGACAGTGATACTTTTATCAAAGATATAAATTCGTCCTTATCACAGCAGGTCAATACTTATTATGAGGAAGATGATGTGCCGGTAAGAAGGCGCAGAAGAAAGAAAAAGAGAATGTCAAAGCTGATTAAAATTCCGCTATTTACTTTAATGCTCCTCCTGGTAATCGGCGGTCTGCTTATGTTTACCAGTGAAGGGAAGAAATTCATCATACATATGGCTGGCAGATATATTTACAGCAATCTGAAGTATCAGCCCTCGGAAAGCACTCAGAACTCGGATAACA
>DATMUM010000136.1:0-14171 GCA_035564175.1 Mobilitalea sp. | reverse complement strand
CCTGCAAAAGCGGAGAAACGACGGACATCTTATCGCCGGTTGATGGAAGGCTCGTTGGCAAAACCCAATTACTTACGAAAGATGAAATTAATGAGATCATAGCAAATTCCAAGGAAGCCCAGAAAATCTGGAGAGAAACACCGGTCAGTGAACGGGCTAAGATATTGGAACGGTCAGCAGATATCTTGGAGGAAAATATCGATTTATTAGCCGGGATACTGGAGGTTGAGATAGCCAAGGATACCGATTCTGCGATATCCGAAATAAGGAGAACTGCTGATTTTATCCGCTTTACTGCCAGTGAAGGAATGCATATGCAAGGCGAGGCAATCGGAGCAGATAATTTCCCCGGGTTCAAGAAGAATAAGTTATCCTATGTAACAAGGGTCCCATTAGGAATTGTTCTTGCCATCTCCCCCTTTAATTATCCCATCAATCTCTCAGCATCAAAGGTAGCTCCGGCTCTCATTGCCGGCAACAGCGTCATACTGAAGCCCCCGACTCAGGGTTCCATCAGTGCGCTGTATCTCACGGAGGTATTTCAACAGGCAGGACTTCCGAAGGGTGTCTTGAACACCGTGACCGGTAAAGGCTCGGAAATCGGCGATTACCTGATCACTCACGAAGATATTAATTTTATTAACTTTACCGGAAGTACCAGTGTCGGAAAGCACATCGCAAAAATTGCGGGAATGGTTCCACTTCTGATGGAGCTTGGCGGCAAGGATGCCGCTATCGTGTTGGAGGATGCAGATCTTAAGATGGCAGCGAAGAACATCGTTGCCGGTGCATACAGTTATTCCGGACAGCGGTGCACGGCTGTAAAAAGAGTATTAGTAATTGATGAAGTAGCCGATGAACTGATCCGTCTGATTGAGCAGGATGTCAAACAGCTGAAAGTCGGCAAGCCTGCAAAAGGTGTTCAGATTACTCCTCTGATTAATCATAGTTCCGCTGATTTTGTCCAGGAGCTGATCAATGAAGCAATTTCAAAGGGTGCAACCCTGATCTTAGGAAACAAACGGGAAGGTAATCTGATCTACCCCACGTTACTGGACAATGTAACTATTGATATGCGGCTGGCCTGGGAGGAGCCCTTTGGCCCCGTCCTGCCCATCATGCGCGTTAAGGACATCGAAGAAGCAATCCAAATAGCCAACAAGTCAGAATACGGGCTCCAATCCTCCGTTTTTACCAGGAATATCGATCACGCCTTCCTGATAGCAAGCAAGCTTGAGGTTGGAACTGTTCAAATCAATAATAAGACGGAACGCGGTCCGGATCATTTCCCGTTCTTAGGAGTAAAATCCTCCGGTATGGGAACACAGGGCATCCGCTATAGTGTGGAAGCAATGAGCAGACCGAAAGCAATTGTAATCAACCTGGATAAACAATAATTGATGATGGATTTGGGAGTCATGATTGATATTTTGAATTAACAGTGTTCCCATAAACGATATTATAACTTATGCCAACCCTATTGAACGAAAAATGCACATTCCTATGTAAATTTATCATGGAATGTGCATTTATTTTTTATTAATTTATGAAATTCTCTTTACGATTAAAGCTTCTTAATTCTCTCAATTGCCTCAAGCGTACTCTCATAACTGCCAAAGGAAGTCAGACGGAAATATCCCTCTCCGCTTGGACCGAAGCCGGAACCAGGCGTACCGACAACATTCGCCTTATCTAACAGATAATCGAAGAATTCCCAGGAGGTCATACCCTTCGGAGTCTCCATCCAGATATACGGCGCATTTACACCACCGGATACAGAGAAGCCAGCTGACTGTAAGCCCTCACGAATTACCTTGGCATTGTTCATGTAATACGCAATCTGTTCTTTGGTCTGCTTCTTACCTTCTTCCGTATAAATTGCAGCACCTGCAGCCTGAATGATATAGGGAGCTCCGTTGAACTTTGTTCCGTGACGTCTTGCCCAAAGGCTGTTCAACATCACATCGCCGCATTTTAATTCCTTCGGCACTACGGTGAAGCCCAGTCTTGTTCCGGTAAAGCCTGCATTCTTGGAGAAGCTGCGAAGCTCGATGGCACAGGTCTTCGCTCCATCACATTCATAAATCGTATGCGGAACATTTTCCTCGGAAATGTATGCTTCATAGGCAGCATCATAGATAATCACTGCTCCGACCTTGTTCGCATAATCCACCCATTTCTGTAAAGCGTCCTTGGTAATCGTAGAACCGGTGGGGTTATTCGGGAAACATAAGTAAATCAGATCCGGCTCTTCCTTCGGAAGCTCAGGAGCAAAATTATTCTCCTTCGTACAGGGCATATAGATAACCTTGGTCCATCTGCCGGAATCCGCCAGATAATCTCCGGTTCTTCCTGCCATTACATTGGAGTCAACATATACGGGGTATACCGGGTCACATACCGCAATCTTATTATTTACATCAAATATTTCCTGGATATTACCGGAATCACTTTTTGCTCCGTCGCTGATGAAGATCTCATCAATTGCAATCGTTACACCACGGGATTTAAAATCATGCTCCGCAATTGCCTGACGTAGGAATTCATAACCAAGATCAGGGGCATAGCCTTTAAAGGTTGCTTTCTCAGCCATCTCATCCACTGCATTGTGAAGCGCAGTGATAACGGCGGGCGCAAGGGGAAGCGTTACATCACCGATACCTAAGCGGATAATTTTCTTGTCCGGATTGGCTGCGCTGTATTCTCTTACCTTCTTTCCTATGGTAGAGAAGAGATAGCTTCCGGGTAACTTCAGGTAATTCTCATTAATCTTAAACATACTTATAACCATACCTTTCTGGGCTTAATTGATTCTTACTTTCTGATTCTTACTTTCTGATTCTTACTTTCTGATTCTTACTTTCTGTTTCTTACTTTCTGTTTCTTTCACAAGATTAGAACCAGAGCAGCCATTTATTTTAAGTTTTTATATCACTTTCTTCCAATCTTATAGATCTATTTCACCATCAAATACTTTAGCAGCCGGTCCGGTCATGAATACGGTATCCTTCACTTTATCGTAATGTATCTTAAGCACACCGCCAAGTAAAGTAACGGTAACCTCATCCTCCGTTAATCCATTCAGAATGCAGGCAACCACGCTGGCACAGGCTCCTGTTCCACAAGCCAGGGTCTCGCCGGAGCCCCTTTCCCATACACGCATTTCAATATGATTTCGGTCAACTACGTATACGAATTCCGTATTAACCCTCTCCGGGAAGATCTCATGATGGTCAAATAAAGGTCCAATAGTTTCAATCGGAACCTTCTTAACATCCTCCACAAATACGACGGCATGCGGATTGCCCATGGATACGCAGGTAATCTCGTAGGTCTGACCGCCAACCTGTATCGGCTCCCTGATGAGACTCTCCTTCTTCAATATTACCGGAATTAAGGATGGCTTAATAATCGGGGTTCCCATATCAACGGTTACATAAGCAACTTTCCCAGCTTCCACTGTTAAATCCAGTTCTTTGATGCCGCTCAGAGTCTCAATTTTCAATTTCTTCTTATCTGTTAAGCCGTTATCATATACATATTTTGCTACACATCGAATTCCATTCCCGCACATCTTACCTCTGGAGCCATCATTATTATACATATCCATCGTAAAATCTGCGATATCTGAAGGCTTAATTAAAATCAAACCGTCCGATCCTATGCCAAAATGTCTGTCACTCACTTTCATTGCTGTCTCTGGAATGTCCTTGATCATGCTCTTCGTGCAGTCTACATAAACATAATCATTACCGCAGCCATGCATTTTTGTAAATTTCATATGCGTTACCAACCTTTCCTGGAAGCAACATTTTATTGAAAGCAATTATAACAAAAACCCATCCTGCGGTAAAGCCCCCAAATTTATTCTTGGTAAGGTTTTCAAAATCAGGCTGATTAACGAAAAGGATCGGATTATGCTTGCTGCCTCTGCTTCTATTACCATATTAAAAGACATTATTTTATAAAAATAGAACAATACTGCTTTTAATATTGCATATAGTGCTAAGTGTGAATAGAAGCATATTCACACGAGAAGAACTGCAAAGTTCGCACAATGGTATGGCATAAACCAATTCAAAGGCTGGTATGTTGGCTAGCATGAAATTTATATAAATATAAAAGACGCTTAAGCGATTGTTACTGTATATGGAATTCGTTGCACCATAATCCGGTCTGAACAACGTAATTCCATGCAGGTACTTAGGCTAAAAGCGTCCCATTTTTATTGTTAATCTGTGTAATACATTTTCAGAACCATCTCTGACATCTCTATAAGATTTGTACCACTGTCCATACTGGTTTTCTGAAGATAACGATGCGCTTCTTCTTCGGTCATATTATTCCGATCCATCAGAACCATTTTTGCTTTCCGTATCAGAGCTTTCTCCTCTTCCGTTCGTTCCTTGGGCTTCTCCTTTTCTTTCTTCTTCCTTCGCTGATACTGATAAGACATCAGCTGAAGAGTGTTCAGCAAATCATGCGTCTTGATCGGCATTGGTAAACAGACGATATTATTATCCTGGCAAAATTCCAGTTTCTCGGGCGAAGCAATCAAAAGCATCTCAAAACCCTTTGGTAAATAGTTGTTTAATTCGCTGAAATGCATATCTGAAAACCGGTAGCCACAAACTACAATGCCCTCATCCAAGTCATTTGCCAATGTTACAACCTGTGAACCTAACGTACAAGCTTCGCTGACATTAAAGCCGTTCCTGTTTAATACATTTCTTATGTTGTTTGCATCTTCTAATTTAGGAAATCCAACTATTATACTAAACACATCTGTTCACCTCTTTTCTCTCCTTTTCTCTTAAATCAAGCGATGATACAGATTAAATTCGATACAGGTATTGATCAAGCTCCCATTGGGTAACCTGGGTACAGTACTCCTCCCATTCTGCTTTCTTTGCTTCAATATATTTTCTTCCGATATGCTCGCCAAGTACATTCTTTACGAAATCATCATTTTCAAGCTCTGCGATTGCCTCATTCAGAGTCACAGGCAGTCTTTTCACTCCAAGTGCTTCTCTTTCCTGCTCCGTTAAGGTAAAGATGTTCTTATCCACACTTTCCGGGGGAGTAAGCTTATTCTTAATACCATCCAGTCCTGCTGCAAGGCAGACAGCCAGGGTCAGATACGGATTGGAGGCTGAATCGGGACATCTAAGCTCAAGTCTGGCAGAGGAACCTCTGCTTGCCGGAATACGGATCAGCGGACTACGGTTAGAAGCGGACCATGCTACATAAACCGGTGCTTCATAATTAGGAACCAGTCTCTTATATGAGTTCACTATCGGATTGGTAATCGCAGTCATACTCTTAATATGCTTCATGATGCCGGCCATAAAGTAATATGCCTCGTCACTTAAGCCTAACTTACCGTTGGGATCATCAAAGATATTCTTACCATCCTTATTCAGGGACATATTCACATGCATGCCGGAACCGTCCACACCGAATTTCGGCTTCGGCATGAAGGTTGCATGAAGACCATGACGTTTTGCGATGGTACGGGCAACTAATTTAAAGGTCATAATTTTATCAGCAGTGATAAGGGCATCGTCATATTTGATATCTATTTCGTGCTGTGCCGGTGCCACCTCATGATGGGATGCCTCGATGGAAATCCCCATATCCTCAAGGGTCAGAACCATATCGCGTCTTG
This sequence comes from Mobilitalea sp., assembly GCA_035564175.1. Taxonomy (GTDB): domain Bacteria; phylum Bacillota; class Clostridia; order Lachnospirales; family Lachnospiraceae; genus Mobilitalea. The sequence continues at coordinate 8,503 of DATMUM010000136.1, read as the reverse complement.
CATTTTCACCAAAATCAAGGGGACCGAGGTCAAAATATCCCGCCTTTTCATTCGTTAACGTAGTCGGCTGTCCGTTCTCCTCCATGTTAAACAGGAAGAATTCTAGCTCAGGACCCACGTTAAAGGTATAACCCATCTCCTCTGCCTCTTTAACCACCTTTTTCAGGACATATCTGGGATCACCGTCAAAGGGTTTTCGGTCTGTCGTATATACATCGCAGATTAAACGAGCTACCTTTCCCTGCTGAGGTCTCCAGGGGAAGGTTACATAGGTATCAAGATCCGGATATAAATACATATCAGATTCCTCAATTCTTACAAAACCTTCGATCGAGGAACCATCAAACATACATTCATTGTTCATTGCTCTTTCCAGCTGACCTGTAGTAATGGCTACATTCTTCAGGTTGCCGAACATATCAGTAAACTGCAGGCGGATAAATTCAACATCATCTTCTTCTACCATTTTCATGATATCTTTCTTCGTATAATTCTTCATTATCTCCACTCCTAACTATAATTTATTATATGGTAATCAATTTCCAGGCTTCTTAAGTAGTTTAATATATTTCATCAAGTTATTATTAAAATATAAAAAAGGGGCAAGGAATTCCGAACCGGAACTCCTTCGCCCACGTTAACTACGATAATAACAGCAGGTTTATTGCTTGTCAATAAAAACATATTGCAATTTATTTCCACTGATATGATTTATGCGCAGACAGGGCTTACTTTATACTATTTGCAAGCTTCTGGAATAAATATTAATAATATCATCTTTCGTTGGAATTACTTTTGAATTCAGGACATTTTTAGCATTGACGGCAATCCCTGCAAAGCGCTCCAGCTCCTTCTCCGACATCTGTTCCCTTTCTCCAAGCAGCCTTAAGAATAGTGCCTCAAACTCATCGATTGTTTTCAGTCCCATGACCGTCAATATCTTCTTCACAATATCCTGATCACTTTTCATAATAAATCTTAAAAAACTAGGTAGTAAAAGCCCATTCGCCCTGCCATGATCTAAATTTTTAAAATAAGTAAGCGAATATCCCATGGAATGAACTGCCGTAGTCCCTGTATGGGAAATAACGATTCCCGCAAGCATGGAACCATATAATAATTTTTCCCTGATATCGATGGTCAGTCCGGAGCCGCTCATACCCTTCTCCGGCGACAGAGAACGAAGGCAAGGCACCAGTTTCTTCAGACTTTCCACGGCAAAGCTGCTGCTGATTTCTGTTGCCTTGACAGAAAGCATACCCTCAATCGCATGGGATAAGGCATCCAATGCCGTATTAATGGTAATTTCCATCGATAGATTTTTCATATATTTTGCATCGAGAAGCGCAAGCTCTGGAAATAGCAGGGGTGATGAAATGCTTGTTTTGGTCTGGGCTTTCACATTGGTAAGTATCGAATATGGTGTTACTTCCGATCCGGTACCTGCTGTTGTCGGTATTAAAGCAATCGGCAATGCCTGATCGGTAAAATGCCCTAAGAATAATTCCTCTTCGGGTATGTTCTGAGCTGCAAGAAGTGCAATAGCCTTCGCAGCATCCATAGGTGAACCTCCTCCGATACCGATGATAAAATCTGCCTTATGTTCCCTGGCATATTGCGCACCCTCATAAACACATGCCACTGTAGGATTTGCCATTACCTTATCAAAAATGCAGTACTTGACGCCCTGGCCGGTTAGAGCATCCGTTACATCCTGCAGGGAACCATTACTTTTCGCTGAATTGGCTCCGGTAACGATAAGCGCTTTGCGACCCAGTGACTTGATAAGAGCTGCATTATTCTGAATACAGTTCTCCATCATGATTACCCTGGTAGGCATAAAAAAAATGATATTCATAGCTGCTTTTCTCCTTTATAAAATTATGCATTATGTTGTCTGGAATATTTCTAAAATCGTAAAAATCGTTACCTTAATTATACAGTTTATCCATACCGTGTCAATATACCACCGCAATTACACCAAAAATATATTGGGTAAAATACACAATTAGACCTATTATATCCTATTTCGAGTTGTATTTTAAAACAAATTGTAATATACTTAAACTGATAGGACATATACAAAAAAACGTCAATTATCATCCATCATTTTGCATGGTAATTGTGTGTATCTGCCGAAAGCAGCGAAATTTCATGCTTTGGATTTGTTCGTATATCATGATGCGGAAACAGCATGATATTATATTGTTGTTTTGGAGGTGCCGAGTTGCTTATTGAAGATTTGGAGGTGCCGAGTTGCTTATTGAAGATATTGCCGTAGGCGGATTAATTGAACTCGAAGTTAAATGTGATGGTAAGACCATGAGCTTTAAAAGCGATGTCGTACTAGTTAATAATAATTCCGTATTGATTAAAAGTATTACGGTTGATGACCGCACCATAGGCTTTTCCGACAAATATCAGGTTAACTTCCTGTATAAATTCGAAGGAATACTTTTTATCTGGGAAAGCGTTACGGTAAAGCTCGTAAAATATGATGGGGGCGTCTATCATAAAATTGATATGTCAGGTGAAGGAAAACCGTATAACCGCAGAAATTCCTTCCGTATGTATATCGGCCTGGATATGCCTGTCTATGTGAATACCTCAGCAGGTCCGACTGCAGTCTCCGTATTGGTTAAGGACATCAGTGAAACCGGCGTTGCATTCATCTCGAAGGATGAGTATGAGGTAAGCCGTACCTTCCGACTAAAATTAACTGATGATAATAATGTAATTAATCTGTCAGGCGTAATCGTTCGTAAGGAATTCTTAAATCATCTCGGTTCTTTCATCTATGGCTGTAAATTTACCGAGAAAAACCTGAAGCTCGCTAAATATATCATTAAGAAGCAAACAGATGCTCTTAAGAAAAAATCAGAACCTGCCCTGATGTCAAAGGATAAAGCCTTGACGAAAGGAAAGAGGCCGCAGCCAGCAGGTAAGAAGAAAAATATAGCATATAAAAAATAAGGTAGAATGCAGCAACCTGCAATCTACCTTATTTTTTATTTCATACGAGGAAATTGCGTCCTATGAAATAAAAATGCTCAGCATGGTTGTGCACTCAGCGCAAAACGTATATTAAAATATACGTTAGATTATGTCAGCTAAGCTGACCTTGCTCGGCGTGAGAGTTTGCCAAATCAAACTCTTTGTTCTAGTAATAGTCAAACAGGCAGTAAAGGAAGGTAATTTAAATCCATCCTCTGGCTGCCTGTTTAAAATAATAATGGTTAGGGTGTTAATAATACCATTGGTTTATTCTCTTCTTCATCATTTACTTCATTCTCATAATAATTTAAGTACAAATTCAACTGTCCTGCTGCTTCTGGAAATAATTCGCAATAAGGAGACCAACTTAATTTAACAGACTCTGTCTGTTGAATTTCATATTCCAGACAAAAACATATGTGTGGTATAATTTACTATCTGCATTCCAATTGGATTTCTGCTTCAAATTGATATCGATTCCTATCATGTGTTCCTTTTAAGAAGCACGAGACTCTCACAATGCCTTGAACGGTCAAAAAAGATGTCATTTGAAGCTGGTGGGATCTTGGCGGACCAACTCTCCTTGAGTAATTAGAACATATACAATTGCATCAGTTGAATGCTTTGGAAACACTTTTCCTGGTTGAACAACAACATGATTCATTAGAAGTTTTTCATCTTTAAAAATATTCTCAAATATCTCTTGATCCGTTATTGTATAATGATAAACCTTTGCCATATAATCACCTTCCGATACAAAAATGTTTTTGTTTTACAGCTTTATCTTGGCAAAGGCATCTGCAAATGCAGTATTAATGGGTTCCTTTTCTTCTTTCTTTACCTGATTCATATACTTTGCAATATCCTTTTTGCTGACACCGGCACCTTCTTTTTTACGTCTTTCTTGGAAAGCTGCCAATTTTTCCTTATGTCCGCAGGAACAGGTGAACATCTGACCTTCCCCCTGACCTGCCAGCTCCATCTTTTTATGGCATATCGGACATCTTGCATTACTTGTTCTGGCTATGGTCTCCCTGTGTCCGCATTCACGGTCCTGGCATACTAACATTCTGCTGTTTTTACCGCTTACTGCCAGCATATTTTTACCGCAGATCGGACATTTCTTATTTGTCAGATTATCATGCCTGAATTTACCATCATTGTCTTTAATTACAGATACAATCTCTTTTGTATAAGACATCATCTCATTCATCAGATCCTGTTTCTTTAGATTTCCTTTGGCTATTTTGGCTAATTTCATTTCCAATGATGCAGTTAATTCAGGTTTCTTTAGGTCTTCCGGTACTAATTCCAATAATTGCTTTCCCTTGGAGGTGATAAAGATATCTTTTCCCCTTTTCTCCATGAGAAAAGAGTTGAAAAGTTTCTCTATAATATCAGCCCGGGTTGCAACCGTTCCCAAACCTCCGGTTTCTCCCAAAGTTTTGACTAGCTCTTTTTCTTTCTGTTCCAGGAAGTTAACAGGGTTTTCCATGGCGGATAACAAGGTTGCTTCGTTAAATGAAGTGGGTGGTTTTGTTTTTCCTTCTGTTATAATAAATTCAATATCATTCAGAATTTCATTTTTATTTAGTTTTGGTAATCTTTCATTTTCTTTCTCTTCGTCCCTAGAATTCTCGTATACCTCTTTATATCCTAAGGCCTTTGTGATTTTACCTTTCACTATAAATTCTTCTTTTTCTACCTGTACTTTTATAGTGGCTTCCTCATATTCGTAAGGAGGATAAAGAACCGCAAGAAATCTTCTTACCACCAGATCATAAATTTTCCTCTCGTCCGTACTCATATTCTCAAGGCAGACATATTGTTCTGTCGGTATAATTGCGTGATGATCACTTACCTTCTGATTATCTACAAAAGAAGAGTTTGTGACAATTGGCTTTCTTATTAACATACCAGCCAGTTTTTTATAGGGTCCTGTACTGATTGCTTCCAGCCTCTCTTTCAGGGTTCCTACAATGTCAGTAGTCAGGTATCTGGAATCTGTTCTGGGATACGTTAAGACTTTATGATTTTCATACAAACGCTGCATGATATTTAAAGTTTCTTTCGCAGAAAAATCATATCGTACATTTGCATCTCTTTGAAGCTCCGTTAAATCATATAATCCAGGAGAATAGGATTTTTTCATAACAGAATTAATATCTGACACCAGTCCCCTCTTCCCTTTTAAGGCTTTCAGCAGTTCTTCCGCTTTTGTTTTATCAAAAGTGGTACTACCCTGGGATTTTTGATCTTTCCAGGTCAGGGTCATCCCATTCACTTTCCCAATCAATCCGTAATAAGGAACAGGTATAAATTTTCTTATATCTTCTTCTCTTTTTGCTATCATTGCCAGGGTAGGTGTTTGAACACGCCCACAGGAAAGGCTGGCATTATATTTGCAGGTAAGCGCTCTGGTGGCATTCATTCCGACAATCCAGTCAGATTCTGCTCTGGCAACCGCGGCTTGGTAGAGATTCTCATATTCTTTACCATCTTTCAGGTGAGAAAAGCCTTCCCGGATTGCTTTATCCGTAACAGAAGAAATCCATAATCTCTTTACCGGTTTTTTGTTATTCGCTTTTTCCAGTATCCATCTTGCTACCAGCTCACCTTCACGGCCGGCATCCGTAGCAATGATAATATCAGATACATCATTCCGATGAAGCTGTGATTTTACAACCTGATACTGTTTACCTGTCTGTTTTATTACAACTAATTCAAACTTCTGGGGCAGCATTGGAAGATGCTCCATTTTCCATTCTTTATATTTTTCATCATACATTTCCGGATCAGCTAACGTAACCAGATGTCCCAGACCCCAGGTGATAATGTATCGATCTCCCTCAAGGGCACCATTCATATTTTTGGTACATTTCAAAACTCTTGCTATATCTCTGCCCACGGAGGGTTTCTCAGCGATTACTAATGATTTCATATATGACTCCTATCTGCTTCTATGTTAAATGAATATCTCCAAATTGAAAATGGATACTAAAAATTGTATTAACTAGCTGCCATTGCATAATCCGTTATTATACACTTGTATTTTTTTCTCTTTTGATACACTTCATTTTGCGCTAATTCATTATATCGTTCCAGACAACCAAAATTTTCACATAAATGCAGCAACACATCATCTGTGTCATAAAGAGTCAAACAAAATCCTTCAAAGAGAGTATCATCTCCCAGGACATCTGCCATCAACTCTACTCGCTGTGCTTACTTAAGCTTAGTCTCAGTGAATTCATTAGTAGAGATTATTAAATGCCGCACAATCATCCTGCCATATTTCCATATTCTCTTTGATTGTAGTACAGAGATAATTATATTCTTCTTTAGATACATATCCATGTTCATTCATACACTTGTAGAATTTCTTGATACTTGCTGCCGTTGTTTTTATTGTTCCTGGAGTTGACCACATACACTTATGTATGAAAAAGTAGCCTAAAAACATATCAATCTTACTGCCACAACCTTCCTGCATCTCGAAAGGAGCTTCTCTTAGAAGATACTCATTAATGTAAAAATCTACATTACTAACATCTTTACTTATTGTTTTGTGAGTAAGACCAGATTCCATCAAATCTCTTTCAAATATTCCAAGGTAGCTAATATTTTTTTCTTGTTGCTGTTTGCACTGCATTTCATATTCTCCGTAGTTCACTGAAATACCCTTTCTTCTATCACACAATTCTCAATCAAATGGTAACTCTTCTACTTTCTTTTTAGGCTTTAAACTTTTGTTATCTGATATAACCCCTGCTCTACCAAATCTATCTTCATACATATCTCTAACCCATATTTTTACAGGAGTCTTCCACTGCTCATTTTTATTTGGTATATTTTTTATTAGGCTCTTGGGATTAAGTCCCATTTCTTTTGCCATTTGCATTTCTTCATCATTAAGCTTACATCTTCTCTTGGCTTCAAGCCATAATTCCTTGCTATATGCCATAAACGTCATATCCTTTTCATATAATGATTGCTTTCTTAACATCATCCCAAAATGCTCCAGAGCTTCCTTAATTGCTTTTTCTTTTTCTACTGGACACTGTGGCTGCTTTGCATTCTCTGACTTCTGCAAGTTATAATTCTCCAACCTCAATTCCGTACTTTCTCTTTACCTGTGAAATATATAAATTGGAGACTTTCAATCCATGCTTTTTCAGCACATAATCCTTAATATCAGCATAAGTAGCCTTTGCCTATGCACGGGTAATATCCAACTAATCCAAATCCAAGTCGACTTCTATATGGTCATCCACCTTTTGTTGGTACAAAAGAATACTGTCTCCACGTGCACCGTGTGCGGGAACATATCGATCGGATTTTGTGAATATTATTGTATATTTATTCATATAACACTGCATTTTCTATAGAATTTAAGCATATTATTGTATATTTATGCCGTTTTATCTTAGCATCATTATTATCGCTTCAAGGGTTGGTTGGATGTTTGACATCCGCTGCTTATAATAGATATAATGGGAAGCTCGCAAAATTGTATTATTTAACCATAATCAACAAATTGCTATTCTTAATCTAGTTTTTACGCAAATATTTCTGCATCCTGATCGAGGTACTTAAGAATTTTTATTTTTTCTGTACTAATCCTAGGTAAATAAACTGCATACATGGCTACAAAATTTTTAATCATCTCATTTGGGTTAATAACATTACTAGGTTCAAATAGTGCCTGTGACGATTCATGAAATTTGATTGATCGAATGATTATTTCAGATGCATACCAACCACCTGATGCATAAGGGTTAATATTATTTTTCAATGTTTTTAATTGAGAACCAGTCAAACTATAACTTATTAATCCATCATCAATGCTCAAAATCGCATTATGCCAGTATTCTCGTGGTATCCCATCGTATATTAGTTCTAAATTATCTATGACCTTATTCTGAATATCACATTTGATTTTTTTACATACAAGATATGAAAATGGTATAGCTTCATCAGCGAAAAAGGTGTTTGTATTTGCATATCTTGAGGAAAAAAGCATCTTATTATATGCCATTTTTCTCATTGCAGATTCTAGCTGCTTGTAGGTTAAATCTGATTTAACCTCAATTATTCCTGCGACAGTTTCTGCAGGATAAAACTTAAAATTATGGTCGAATAGAGTAATAGAGTCCCGACTAACAACAAGCAAATCGCACTGTGTGCTTACACGGTCATCAGCAGTAATTATAAAGCCATTGCTTATATCATAATTATTTGGCGTTACGCACCGCAATAGTTCTGACAATTGTTTTTCTCGATATGCACCAAACTCACCTGGATGGTACAGTTTTCCATCTAGATCAAATAATTCTATGCTTCTCTCTACAAAGGTCTCTTTAAAAGATACTATTTTCTGCTCAATCAAACTATTGAAAATTTTACTCGCCATAATGCCCATCCTTCCACCATCACATATTAATGGATATATAAACCAATCTCATATTATTACTATATGTATGAGTTATCCTCTACCCATCCCCAATCT
>DATMUM010000135.1:0-2824 GCA_035564175.1 Mobilitalea sp. | reverse complement strand
TGTATGGGGCATTTACGAGGTTGTGAGATAGTACAAAGCATTCTTTATTATCTTGAATAATTGAATTCATACTCCCCACCTTTCCATCATCATGCGGATTTCGTCCGGTGATACCGTATTTATGCCTAATTCCTTGGCATCTTCAACAGTTCTATCAATCAACACTGACATTTCCTTGGTATCGTAAGTATGACTACCTCTTATGACCGCATATTTTGTATAATCCTCGTCATTTAAGACCTCATGTCCTATTGGTTTAAAATGAATATCACTTCGTTCCATGATTTCATTGTCGTACTGGCTTTTGATAAGATAAGTAGGTATTTTACCGTCAATGTATTCAAGCTGACCGTAACGGCTGAGAAGAATGTTTTTACATCTATCCTGAGAAATATGTAAGGCTTCGGCTATCTTTCCATTGAGTAAGTGAAAATAAGCATTAGCATCGAGGCTTCTTTTCTCCCGATACTTGTCCACTTTTATACGGAGTTTTTCACAGTCTTTCAGCTTTGTGTATTCCTCATAAATGTCTGATTTTTCATTTACTGTGAAAATGATAGTCATATCTTTTTCATGCGCTCCTGTACCTAATATCTTTCCGGTAAACTCCATTACTGCTCACCCTTTGACTTAGTTTTTTCAAACATGTTCATGACCTGGATATATAATTCTTCTGTGATATCAGCTATTTGTGGGATACCAATAGCGCAACAAATAGTCTTTTCGGTAATTCCGGTTCTATCCATTTCTTTGTGTATTGTTGTAAGCTTAACATTACCGATCTTTTGTTTTGCTATCTTATTACATTCATCCTGGTGTGCTTGGTCGTTTTGCATATTAGCCAATTCATGCTTATCTGCATCCGGGTCCTGCATTTCTTCTGTAGGTATGCAAAACACTTGAAAACATGCATATTTAAAAGCTACGCTCATGGCCTTATTTGTTGCTTTATCTCCACTGTCAAAGGCTTCACCAACAACAATGGCTTCAATGTTTGATCCATCCTCGGCATAGAAGGTGTATTTGATTTTACAGATACTGTATATAATGTTGCCGCCTTTATTGGTCTGTCTGTACTCTCTTAACTGCTCTAATACCTCAGGCACTACAAAGAGCTTATTTTTAACCATTGCAGGATTTAAGGCATTCATAACATCATCAATACCTCGGTACATGAAATTTCCTTGCAGATTCTTCTTGTTCTTGCCTACAGAATCCATATCTGCCATTACTGCAGCAATGGTTTGATATATATTTGCCACTATGCATCCTTCCTTTCAAATTTCAATCCTAAACTGGTTAATATGGCATCAACCTGTATAAAATCATCTTCTGAACCGGCTACCGTATAAATAGCTTTTAACTCATGTTGATTTACAAACCCACCTCTATATGTCACGGCATTGCTAAATCCACCATTAAATGAAGGTCTAATTTCCTCTGCAATCCGTTCCTTTTCTGCCTGCATATGGTTTTCTTGCTCAATCCGTGTTGTCTCTTCTTCTTTCTTAAGATGTTCTTCTTTATCTGCTTCTTCTCTGCCTTTACGTTCTTCGTCTGCCTTACGTTTAGCTTCTTCTCTTTCAAGAATTTCTTTTCTCTGGACTTCATACCTATTAATGGCTGCTATTGCATTAGGCAAGCTAAGATCACTTTTAAACTGTTCCAGAGCCCTTGAAACGTATTCACTGTTCATATCCTTAATTGCCTGTACTGCCATATCCGTGCTATCAACCACTTGCGCAATAGATTCTTTGATGTATTTCATAGAAACATTGGTGTTTTCCCACTTAGTATCATAGATTTTCTCAAAAGGAAGGTAATCAGCCATATCACCGATCAAGGCATCATAATTTTTCCTAATTTCTTGCTTCTTCTCAGCTTTTTTCTTTTCCTCGAATACCTTGACCTGCTTATCGATTGATAAAATAGGTTTTTCAATAATTGATATAATCTCCTTGGCCTTTTTCTCAAAATCGTCATAAGGCTTAAGGCATTCTTTTTTTACTTCCTTGCGCTTATCATCAATTGCATTAGATATCTTTCTAAGTGTTGCAATATCTGCTTTCGCCGTGATTGTGGTGCTCTCGGTTACATCAGTACCCTCATACGCTTCCGCAATTCCCTCTACATTTTTCTTTAATTCATCAAAATTAAACTCAATCGTTCCTGGTTTCTGATTTATAACTACTGATAATTCGTTCATCGCTATCCTCCGATTCTTCTTTTTTAAATCTTTTTAAATATTTATCTAACCGATCCTGCTCATTAACTATGTATCTTCTGATATCTTCATGATCTGGAACATATTCCATTGACAAATACCACCCCATTTTTATACTCTAATACCTGTGATCTGGTAGAACTTATCTGATTCAAAATTTGGTATGTTTTGAATAATACATTTCTGATTAATAGACAAACCATTCCACCATTCTAGACAACAATCTTTAGTATCATTCTCTTTCAGATATCCTCCTGTTGTCTCACATTCCGGGTGTGCTTTCTTCTCTTCATCCGTCATATCACTTGACCAAATCCAGTCAGTGGGGCGAAAATCAATTTGATTAAGAAGATAATAAGCATCTGAACTTCTCCACTGAGAAAGTGTCATACTTGATGGTTTATCAAATATTAGGACTGTATGGTTGTCCGTGTTAAAACACCCGGAGTTCCTATCGCCGGAGTTCCAATCGCCGGAGTTCCCATCGCCGGAGTTCCAATTGCCGGAGTTCCCATCGCCGGAGTTCCTATTGCCGGAGTTCCCATCGCCGGAGTTCCAATCGCCGGAGTTCCCATCGCCGGAGTTCCTATTGCCGGAGTT
>DATMUM010000134.1:0-5801 GCA_035564175.1 Mobilitalea sp. | reverse complement strand
TTCCTACAGGACGGCATACAGGACGAGCCCTCTTCTGTAAAATTATCGGATGAGATTGACTGCGCGATCGTACTGGGTGGAGATGGTACAATCATACAGACAGCGAATGATTTAATGACCTACGACATACCCATCCTGGGAGTGAATCTCGGTACTTTGGGTTTCCTTGCAGAGATCGAAGAGCATAATGTACAGGAGGCTTTGGATCGTCTGTTTCAGGATGATTACCGGATTGAGAACAGAATTATGATTGAAGGGGAAACCATTTATAATACAAAGGTGCAGGATGGTGAAGAGAATAATATAGGTTATGCTCTGAATGATGTGGTAATCACCCGGAAAGGCTTTTCCCGAATCATCAGTCTTGGCATTTTTGTAAATGATGAATTGGTAGATAATTTCCTTGGAGATGGAGTCATCATTTCAACACCGACGGGATCAACGGCATATAATCTGTCCGCAGGCGGACCGATTATCATTCCCAAAGCAAATGTTATGGTAATCACGCCGATCTGTCCGCATTCCTTGAGCCCAAGAAGTATCGTAGTATCAGCCGAAGATACCATTAAAATCATTGTAGGTAAAAGTAAGAAGACCCAGGAAGCTGAGGCGATTGCTACATTTGACGGTAAAAAAGTAATTGATCTGGGATCGAACGATGCAGTATTGATTAAGAAAGCAAAGTACTGTACCAAATTGATCAAACTTAACCGCACCGGTATCTATGAGATTTTGCGGTCAAAGTTAGGAAATAATGGAGATTGAGAATATCATTTTACACAGAAAGGTACTGGTAGAAGAATGAAGATAAGCAGACAAAGTAAAATAATTGAACTGATTAATAAATACGATATTGAAACTCAGGAAGAACTGGCTGACCGCCTGATGAAGGATGGTTATAATGTTACGCAAGCTACTGTATCCAGAGATATCAGAGAGCTGAAGCTGACTAAGGTAGCCGTAGACGGCGGAAGACAGAAGTATATCGTACTTCAGAAGACCGAGCCTGGTATGAGCGAAAAGTATACCCGTGTTTTAAGAGATGGCTTTGTATCCATGGATATGGCTCAGAATATCATGGTCGTAAAGACTGTTCCTGGTATGGCTATGGCAGTTGCGGCAGCACTTGATGCACTTCAGATGAACAGCATTGTAGGCTGTATCGCGGGTGATGATACTGTTATGTGTGCCATCCGTTCAGCGGAAGAAACCGTTACAGTTATGGAGAAACTTAGTAAGTTATTAAATGCCGAATAACACGAGTTACTCGGTTACATAAAATCTACTTGCCGAACATAGGATTCGGTGATAGAATATTAACGGTTGTTCAGCTACGAAGAAATTACATTATTTTATGATGAATTCGTAAGAACACATATCATGGAAGAATTGCAAAATGAAATCAATGAGATTTCTTTTGAACTTCTTCCGTATTATTTTAGATGCCGTATAGCGGTATCCTGTAAGTAAGCTTGATAAGGAGAATTAAAATGTCTGGACATTCGAAATTTGCGAACATAAAACATAAAAAAGAGAAGAACGATTCCGTGAAGGGCAAAATCTTTACAAAGCTTGGACGTGAAATCGCAGTTGCTGTAAAAGAGGGCGGTGCTGACCCGAACTCCAACAGCCGTCTGAAGGATATTGTCGCGAAAGCAAAAGCTAACAATATGCCCAATGATACAATTGACAGAAGTATCAAAAAGGCAGCAGGCGATGCCAATGCAGTTAATTACGAGACGGTAACCTATGAAGGTTATGGTCCGAGTGGAACAGCTATTATTGTTGAAGCACTTACCGATAACAAGAACAGAACCGCCGGCAATGTACGTAATGCATTTACCAAAGGCAACGGTAATGTTGGTTCCCAGGGCTGTGTATCTTTCCTCTTTGACAGAAAAGGCCAGATTATCATTGATAAAGAAGAATGTGATATGAAAGCAGATGATCTTATGCTGCTGGCACTGGATGCCGGAGCGGAAGACTTTGCGGAAGAGGAAGACAGCTTCGAGATTCTTACGAATCCCGATGATTTCTCCATGGTAAGAGAAGGTCTTGAGAAGGCCAAAATCCCGATGGCTCAGGCAGACGTAACCATGATCCCTCAGACCTGGGTGGAGTTAAAGGATGATAACGATCTCAAGATGATGTCCCGTATCCTCGACTTACTTGAAGAGGATGATGATGTGCAGGAAGTATGGCATAATTGGAACGAATAAGAGTAGTAAGTGTTTTCAAGGGTTTTAATGATTTTATATATGAAAAAATGTGTGGGTGATGAAACACATTACTATTTCGTCATCCAAATAGAAGGTTCCAATTTTCCTCTGGTTCATCGTAGCTGTATACGATGAACTAGAGGATTTTAAAAAAGTACCTATTTTGCTGCTTAATATGAATTAATGTGAAAAGTATGTAATCCTCTGATTTGACATATATTTTATGATAAATCAGAGAATTTTTATTATCATAACGAAGTGATTTTTCATGTAATTAGAATATATTAGTAGATAATTAATTTGGATTAATATACAATAGCTTCTAATTGAGAGAAAAGTGATATTAGTTTGATAACTTAATGACTAAGTAACTGATAGAAAGAACAAATAATTTATCAAATGAATGGAAATTTATTGTTGTCTCATTGTTTATAAAAATGTGCAACTCCTATCAAGTATAATTTCACAATCTTTGATAGGATATCTATATAAGGAGTGAATGATATTGTCAATTAAAACAGTTGAAAATATGATAGATTGGGTAGAACTAAATCTGATTAATAACCCGACCCTGGATAAAATGTCTGAGCATGTTGGGTATTCGTCTTATTATTGCTCTGCCAAATTTCATGAGGTAGTGGGGATATCCTTTAAGGAATATGTTATTAGGCGAAAACTTGCCTTAGCAGCTACTGATTTAAAGGAGACTGATAGCAGGATCATTGATATTGCCATTAAATATGGCTTTTCATCAAATGAGGCATTTTCAAGAGCATTTTATAAATATTACGGGTATTCTCCTCGTCAGTTCCGCCAAATGCTGCCAAAGTGTATAGAATATGATAAATCGGATGTTTTAGTGGCAACTTCTTAATTAAATTAAAGGAGTTATATTTAATTATGAAACTGGAAAGAAATGATCAATGCTGGTGTGGAAGCGGTAAAAAATATAAACTATGCCATAGTAATATTGATGAAAGAATATCGATTTATAAGAGAAGCGGATGTATTGTCCCTGGCAGAAAGCTTATTAAGACACCGGCTCAGATTGAAGGAATCAGAGCATCCGGTAAGGTTAACATAGCTGTATTGGACTACATCTCAGAGAAAATTCGTATTGGTATGAGTACCGATGATATTGATAAATTGGTATATATGAAAACGATAGAACTCGGTGGTGTTCCGGCTACCTTAGGATACGAAGGTTATCCTAAAAGCGTGTGTACCTCAATAAATCATGAGGTGTGTCACGGAATACCCTCAGACAATGTCATTTTAAAAGACGGAGATATAATTAATATCGATGCTACGACTGTACTTAACGGCTTTTATGCTGATTCATCAAGGATGTTTTGTCTTGGAAATGTCAGTACGGACAGAAAAAGACTGGTAGATGCAACAAAAAGTGCTGTTGATATTGGTCTGCAACAAGTGAGGCCATGGAACTTCCTAGGGGACATGGGACAGGCAGTCAATGATTTTGCACGTTCCATTGGATACACAATCGTTAAAGAAATTGGAGGCCATGGTACCGGTAATGCATTTCATGAAGATCCATTTGTAAGTTATGTAACTAAAAAAGGTACTGGAATGCTTATGGTTCCTGGAATGGTCTTTACGATTGAACCAATGATTAATATGGGAAAAGCAGATGTTATCATGGATAGAGAAAATGGATGGACATTTTTTACTAAGGATAGGAAGGACTCCGCACAGTGGGAAGTAACGGTTTTAGTTACGGATGAGGGATATGAGATATTGGCTTACTAACATGATAAAGATGTTATTATATTTTGGCCTGAACTATTAAATATGTTTTTGTAAACGCCACCCACGGGTGGAATCATAAAAAACATACATACATGAAATTAGGGATAAATGAAAAAATAAACTTTTTATATTCGTGCGTAATTCAGGAATTTATGGCTACTCTATATGTATCATTATTAATCTTGTAGTAAGTATGAGAAGAAGTAGAAAAAATGACATTTCTGGATTGTTCATATTAATCATTGTAATTGCAGGGATTCGGCAGGCCGATGATTCAGAAGCTTCATTCTGATATGAAATAGATCCTTCAATAATAATATCAAAATAAATGGTTTGATATGAAAAGCTTATCTGGTATAATATTACAGAAGCTTCATTTACTTAAGGAGGAAATATAATGCTTAAAAAATCATTCCAAGTATTAAAAAACAATCCGATTATAATTCTATTCTATGGGGTATATTTTGTTATCATGTTTTTAATCTTATTTACCCTTTATCCGCATGATCTCAGTCAATTCAGTACGACAAATCTCGAACAATTTAATTTTACTGAATACATTATCATGATGATAAAAATGCTGACTGCAGCCGGGTTAATTTCTGTTTTAGGTATTGTCTTTTTTTCTGGATTTGGGTATATGATTTCAGAAGCAGTGAGGACCGGAAAGACATCGAAGAACTCCTTATTGCAGGGGATAAAGAAATTTATATTACGTACTTTAGTGGCAGCACTCCTTTTATTTACAATGACGATGGGAGTATCTATGATTATGTCAATTATCACAATACCGATTACAATGTGGCAGGTATTCACCGGAGGCTATAGTTCTGTTCAATATCTAAGTATTCTAATAACAGCGATAACTGCAGTGATAACTATTTTCTTAATACCATTTATATTATTATGGTTTCCATCCATCTTTATGGATGATACGAAAGTGATTCAGGCCTTAAAAAGTGGTGCGAAAGCTGGTGTTAAAAATTACTGGAAGCTGGTTTTGACTTTACTTGTAATCTATCTACCTACGGGTTTGATTATGGGCTTTAATTATGGCAGTATAGTCAATGGTTCAATATTTACCCCATGTTTCCTGGTGATGTATTTGATAGATGCAATTATTTCGATATTTATAATTGTACTATTGTTCGTTATTTATGAAGAGTACAGAGTTAAGAATATGCCATATTACGGTCAAATGTAGATTGGTAAAAGCAAGCATTACCTCAACTTGCAAGCTTTATGAAGTAAAACCCGGCTAAAGATTTGAGTGGCTGCTGTGAATCATTCGATAGTGACAGACAAGAGTATGGTAAAAAACTGAAAGTGCCATTATTATACAAAAAGTTATGCCGATATATTTCAATAAACAGACAGCGGATTATATTGTTGGATCAGATGGACTTAGCTGAGTCTGATCTCACAATATAATCCGCTGTTCTCGCGTAGGAATACATGCGAAGCTCCTGCATATTGATGGAACTTTCGACTACTGCATATTGCAAGCGGAGCCTTTCACACACTGGGATACGCCTCTGTCCATCATCTTAGCACAGGCTGCCACACTTCTGCCGCCATTATTCACTGCCATTTCTGATACCCGATTTGCTGCGAAGGCAGTACCTGATGAGGAGACCAGAGTAACTAGCAGAATTGCTATTGCTAATATTTTTTTCATTATTTACTCCATTCCGCCGCCAAGCGGCGGCACAAACAAGTTATTAAAAAGTTGCAAACCACCACGTAATGAATTAAAATTTCTTTATGAAACAGCAATACACTACAGAGCACGGGGAGGTGAGTGGCGAATTT
>DATMUM010000133.1:0-16691 GCA_035564175.1 Mobilitalea sp. | reverse complement strand
TGCTTACCTTATAATAGCTTCCTGCCATACTGGATATCGGCGCAAGTGTTAGCCAGAACATCTCTGTACAAATGATGATTGGCACGATTGCTGCCAGAATGATCCAACGGTAAGGATAAGTTCTATACTGCTTTTCCAAATGTATCTCCCCCCATCTTATCAATGTGATACTGATGCTTGATTCGCTTTCTTGGCATAGCTTCTGGTATATACAATATGCATCAGCTGACAGTCCAGAAAACTAATATTCCGCCCTCCGCCAAGCAAATTGGTACCGATTTGTGCCAGTGCCGCTTTTTCCATGACCAGCTGTACTGCATGAAGATCGGATTCTGTAGCCGCCATGCATAACGCACCACCACCCGGAACCAGAATACCCTGCTTTTGGCGTAAAGCTTTTATGATATCAGCAGATGCAGCTGATTTGGCACATTCGGCTGATCCTCCTACGATCTGGGCAAAATCGTCGAGTAATGGTCTTAACGCTGTATTGGCTATCGATATTTCCAAAAGTCCATATCTAATGTCCTGACAGATATAATTAACATCTTTTCTTTTTAAATAGATAACCCTGTGAATTACCGCTTCCGGTGGCATAGTATCATTAAAATTATATTTAACTTCGGTTTCACCCTGCAGGATAAATCCTTCCGGTGTTCTTCTACTGCTATACAAGGATATGGGCTTGAAGGAATGGTTACTCTTTTGGCCTGTAATCCTGGTGATATAATGATTATAATAAGCTTTTTCATCATATTCAACCGCTTTACTGGAATTAATATACATTTTCAGAAGATAGTCCCTGCAGGCTTCCTCCAGCTGCTGAGCTGCAGCAAAGGTTTCCTCATAGTCCTTTCCGAAGCACAGAGCGCCATGATGAGCCATGATTATGGCATGATTTCGTTTATCAGTTAGTGATTTACCAATATTACTCTTCAGCTTTTTCGTTCCTGGTAAACCATAAACAGCAATTGGAACCTTAGTCCCCAATAACGGATAATCTCCGGCTGGTATGCTGTCCATCTCTGCTGCGCTGATCACCGATGCCATCGGCTGATGGGTGTGAATTACAAAATGAATATCCGGATATGTCCGGTAAACCAATGCATGTATTCCCTTTTCTGAGGAAGGCTTTATCTCACCTTCATAAGCAGCATCCTCGACCCGGCATATTACGATTTCCTCCGGCTGTAGAGTCTCATAGGATCGTCCGCTCGGTGTGACAGCAAAGGTCTTATCATCGATCCTGCAGCTGACATTACCCCAGGTCCGGGCAATCAGCCCGGATTTCACCAGCTCCTTACCGGCTCTTACAACCAATTGTTTTGCCATATTAACATCCATTGGATAAAGCCCCCCTCATCAAAAGATATCATATTTTAATATACTGACAGTGTGTGTTTCACCCAAGGTAATAACACTTATTCACTTTTCACAACGATTTTCTGGAATACCCTTTCAAACCTGCTTAAAGCATCGTCGATCATTTCCTCCGTATAAGCGGCGCTGGTGTAAAGTCTGCTGCCTGCGAGTGTAACCAGGCCTTCAGCCATATAGGCAGCACCCATATGTTCCATTTCCTTCTTACGTTTGGAGGTCTCTTTTAATACGCTCGGTATCGTCCAGGGCTTCATCCAGTTAATTGCGAAATGCATGGTTCCTACCGTCTCAAGGTGGCAGATGGAGCCTTGGTTGAAGGCTACAAATGGTAAATGATATTTTTTAATCAGCTCCTGAAGTCCCTTTGTGAGACGATCTCCCATAATTCCGGCGGTTTGTGCCGCATTGGTTCTGGCAATCTCACTGAGGGTATAATAACCTGCTACACAGCTGATCGGAGTTGCTGCCATAGTTCCTCCGATTAATGCCTTTTTATGTTTGTCTCCGGTCTGGATGCCTGCGGCCAGATATCTCATGTATTCCTTCTTACCGCCAAGTCCGCCTGCTCCCGGATATCCACCAGCAACCACCTTACCGAATACCGTAAGATCCGGAGATACGCCAAAAAAGCCCTGTGCTCCAGACATACCCACACGGAAGGCAGTAACAACTTCATCGAAAATGAACAAAGCACCGTACTTTCTGCAAAGTGCCTCCACCTTCTTATTAAAATCCATATCAACAACGCGGGTACCGCTTTCCGGTCCTAATGGCTCAATAATAACAGCAGCCGTACCGCCATGTAATGTATTCCTTCTCAGTTTCCGTTCCAGATCCTTCACATCATTCGGGAAGAATTCCTGCGTATGTTTAAATACGAAGTGGGGAACACCATGGGCCTGTGTCCATTTTGATCCGGGAATACGGATACCGTAGGCCAGCTGATCGCTCCAGCCATGGTAAGCTCCACCCATCTTAATTACGTTCTTCTTACCGGTGGCAAGTCTTGCAACGCGGATTGCCGCCATACATGCTTCTGTTCCTGATCCGAGCATGCGGAACATTTCAACCGTCGGTATATAATCCGATATCAGCTTCGCTAATTTATATTCATATTCATGGAATAAGCCGGTAGAGGGACCACAATCATTTAATAATTCAATGACCTTCTCCCGAACTGCCGGAGGATTACTGCCAAGCACCGTCGGGCCGCCTGCCTGCAGAAAGTCATAATAACGGTTACCGTCAATATCATAGAGGTATGCTCCCTCTGCTTTGGAAAATACAAGGGGGAAGGGATGGTTGAAAGCAAGATTATGCTGAACCCCGCCCGGAATCAGCTGTTTTGCTTCCTGAATCATTTCTTTGGACTTCGCACATTTCATCTCGAAATAGTCCTTTTCATATGCTGCAAGTGCCTCGGAGCTGATACTGGAAATTGGTTTTTTAATCAGTTCGTTCAGTTGTTCGTTAATCTTCTTTGCATCCGGATAGTTAGAAATTGCATATCTTGTATCCATCGATACTCCTCCTTAAGCTTTCTATGTATCAAAAATGAGCAGCCACTCACTTTTTATTTTTATTATATCACTTTACCTAAATATGTCAAATGCAATTGTAAAATTTGACAAAAGCAGCCTGCTTATTTCTGCATATCTGGTTAACGCCCCAATGTAGTTAAATCAGCGCTAAATCAGGCTGATCATGAAAATTTGATTGCTTTTTTTACAATATATGCTAAACTAAGAATAAGAATGAGTGGTGACTCACCTTAAATGTCATTGGAGGGATGGACTTGACCGAACGATTTAACAGAATTCCTGAAGAGAAAAGAAACCGCATATTGGATGCAGCCATGACAGCATTTGCTGCGAATGGTTATGTGAATGCAAATACCAATATCATTGCCAAAGAGGCAGGCATCAGCGTTGGCAGCCTGTTTCAATATTTTGAGAATAAAGAAGACTTATTTCGCACTACCGTAACCTATGGAGCTTCCGTCCTGAAATCAACTCTGGAAAATATCATGTTGGGTGAGGAGGATATCCTGAACAAGGTTGAAAAAGTAATCCGTACCATTCAGAAGCATTCCCGCGAAAACGGTAAAATGATACGTTTATATAACGAAATGTCTACTCAGAGTAATTCACGCATGATGTCTGAGGTTATTAAAGAATTGGAAGGTATGACGGCCGGATTATATTCCTCCTTAATTGAAAAAGCACAGAAGGAGTTGGAAGCCCGAACTGACTGCGATCCCAGAATGTTCGCCTTCTTACTCGATAATCTGTTCATGATGCTTCAGTTTTCCTATGCCTGTGATTATTACAGGGAAAGATTTAAATTATATGTAAGAGAGGATATTTTTGAACAGGATGAATTTGTGGTGGAACAGACCCTGCGTTTTATCAAAGGGGCTTTTACCAATAGATCTGATAAACCAAGTTGAATCGATTACTATGGGAGATTGTATGCCAAGATGCGCTTATGTAATTACATATGATGTAGGTACAACAGCCATAAAAACCTGTCTGTTTCATATCGATAAGCAGATCAGGCTGATGGAATATTCCAGCTATGCCTATCCCCTGCAGGTACTGGATAACGGAGGTGCCGAACAAAATCCCGGCGACTGGTGGCATGCCATGTGCATTACCACAAAGCAGGTGCTGGATAAAAGCTCTCTGTCACCATCGGAAATATCCGGCATTTCCTTCTGCTCACAAATGCAAGGTCTTGTATTGGTAGATAAAGATGGAATTCCGGTCAGGCCGGCCATGAGTTATATGGATCAGCGAGCCGGTGAACAGCTTAAGGAGGGACTCTCTTATGGTCCGCAGATAGCAGGCTGTAATGCATACAAGCTCTTGAAATCATTGTATCTTACAAAGGCAGTTGCTGCCAGTGTTAAGGATCCTGTCTGGAAATATAAATGGGTGGAAAAACACGAGCCCGACAATTTTGCTAAAGTACATAAATGGCTTGATGTAAAGGAATTCTTAATCCATCAATGTACCGGTGAATTCGTTATGACGACAGATTCCGCATTTGCAACTCTTCTCTTCGATATCCGCAAGGGTCATACCTGCTTCAGTAAAAAGATGTGCGATATGTTCGGAGTAAATTACTCTCATCTGCCACGTATTATAAATTCTACGGATCAGGCCGGGATTTTGACGCAACAAGCTGCAGAAGCACTTGGTTTATCCGAAGGAACTCCTGTGTTCGGTGGTGGCGGTGATGCATCCCTGATTGGAGTAGGTGCCGGAGCAGTCAGGCTCGGCAGTACCCATATCTATTGCGGAACCTCAGGCTGGGTTTCCACTGTCGTTGACAAACCTATGGTTGATACCAGCTCCATGATTGCCGCCGTGATTGGTGCTCATTGTGGACATTACAATTATTTTGCCGAGCTTGAGACAGCTGGAAAATGCCTTGAATGGGTAAAAGATCATCTGGCTCTTGATGAGATCGATATCTATCTCGAAAAAAGAAATGTTACAGAATCCTATGAGAAAACCTATACCAGCCTGTACGAATATATGATGTATTCGATACGTAAAATCACAGCAGGAAGTGAAGGCGTTATCTTTACACCATGGCTGCATGGTAACCGGTGTCCCTTCGAGGACCCGAATGCGCGCGGTATGTTTTTCAATATTGGTCTGGATACCGGGAAAACGCAGCTAATCCGTTCTGTACTCGAAGGAGTCTGCTATCATATGAGGTGGATGCTTGAAGCCCAGGAGAATAAGGTTACGACATCGCAGGTGATTCGATTTGTGGGTGGCGGTGCCCTCTCCTCACTAACCTGCCAGATCCTAGCTGATATTCTTGGACGCAAAGTTGAAACCGTACCTAATCCCCAGAACGTAGGTGCAGTAGGTGCTGCCCTCGTCGTAGCAGTCGGGATCGGATTGATGGATAGTCTGGAGCACGCCGATGACTACATAGAAGCCTCAGAAATATATCTTCCAAATGCTGAAAACAAGAAGATCTATGATAAGTATTTTAAGATATTTAAGATGCTATATCAGATGAATAAGAAGGTTTTCGCAGCTATGAATAAATAAAATTCTCCCTTTCATACAAGAACTCCCCTGTGATAATCAGATTCACAGGGGATTATTTTATATCATTCTATTGGTGAATAGGATTTTACATACCGCTTGACTTAATAAATAAATCCGGATTAATCATACCAAAAATCATTGCAACGTGTGCTACTACCAAGAAAATACCAACCAGTACAGCATGAAGCTTTAATTTACCGTTCTCATCCTTGTTTCTTCCAATAACACCAAGTTCAAGCAAAGTCATTCCTAAGAAAGGAACAACACCTGTCAGATAGAAGCCTACTGCGATTACGTCAGCGGGTCCTCTCCAACCGCCTGAGGTTGTAAGCGGAATAACTGCCGTGGTAAACAGGTAGATGAAAATGCCTAGAAAATAGAGACCTGCGAAGATACCGGTGGCTTTGCTGACTGCTTTTGCTTTGCCCTTCAGATTCCTTGTAAATAAGATAATTAATTCCGTGATAGCCAGAGTTTCAGCACAGATAACCGGAGCTGCCATAAAAATAAGCAAGTTCCACGGCTGATTAGATGCTAATAACTCCATATAATGCGTCATTGCGTTACTCATATCGTAAATATCCTCCTTAAGGGAAATTAATTTGTTTTGATGAGGTAATCATATAAAATTATTATGGAGAAATTATGGAGATGGAAAAATCTTTGTAAGTATTATAAACATCAATATGTTTTACATTATTTGCTTGCCACTGGTATAGATGAAAAATAAAACATCCCTGTAATGCAATAAACGTATGGGCTGAACCAATACGTTTATTGCATTACAGGGATTGATTCTTTGATACTTCCAATTTTATCTTAGTACTCTTCCAGATCCATCTCCATCTGCAAGAGCCTGAACTTCTGTTACAGTAACCAGATTATAATCGCCTACAATGGAATGCTTTAAGCAGCCTGCCGCAGCAGCGAACTCGATACTTTCCTGTAATGGGTGCTCATTTATCAGTGCGTATATCAGTCCTGCCGTAAAAGCATCTCCTCCGCCAATTCTGTCAACGATATGCATATTATATTTTTTTGAATAATAATAATCATTTCCGTCATAGAGCATGGCTGACCATTTATTATCACTGGCTGAATTATTCTCTCTTAAGGTAGAGGCAATTATTTTAAAGTCATACGCTTGTGCCAATTGCTTCATTATCCGCTTATATCGTTCCTAGTAATCATTTATTCCCGTAATATCAGAATCCACTTTAATCCCAAAGATCTTTACCGCATCTTCTTCATTGACAATACAGACATCAATATATGGAGTTAGTTTACCCACTACTTCCTTTGCCTTCTCAATTGACCATAGATTCTTTCGGTAATTCATATCAAAGCTTACGGTAATGCCCTTCTTTTTGGCCTTTTTGCAGGCTGCAAGACATATTTCTGCCGCATTGTTACTGATGGCAGGAGTAATTCCGGTTAGGTGAAACCACATAACATCATCAAAAATACGATCCCAGTTAAAATCTTCTAAGGAAGCTGTGGATATGGCAGATCCTGCTCTGTCATATATCACTTGGGAGGGTCTTTGTGAAGCACCCTTCTCCAGATAATAAATTCCAACTCTCTCCCCGCCTCTTACTATATCTGATGTGTCAACACCATATTTTCTCAGCGAGTTCACTGCAGACTGACCAATCTCATGTTGAGGTAGTTTCGTTATAAACTTTGCTTCTAGTCCAAAACTAACCAGGGATACTGCCACATTAGCCTCTCCGCCTCCGTATGCTGCTTCAAATGACTCAGCTTGAACAAATCTGTTATATCCCTGTGGCGCAAGTCTTAACATAATTTCACCGAAAGCTGCAACTTTTTTCATAGTACCTAATCTCCTTCTTAACTATTATGAAATGATCAAAACTTTTCCTATTGAAGCAGATGGATTCCAAAGCCACTTATTTCATTTTTTAGATAAATCGCTTTTAGATTACCTTCATCATCCTTCTTTGCTGTGGTTTCATCAAATTCATACCCTTTATGCGTTAAGAAATTTACTGCCCGGTCAATATAGTTGGTCTTGATTGCGATATGTCCATGGGTACCTTTGTATGGAGATTTCATTAATTCAAACATATTACCTGCAAAAATGGAGCTGCTTCCATTGGATAATCCCAGATCAAACAGAAAGGATAATTCCTGTGCAGCCAGATCAGCCTGCTCTTCATTTTCACAATTAAAACCAACATGAGCCATTCTAAAACCTAGCATATTAGCCATTGCTTCTTTGGCAAGAAGGGTAATCTGATTATAATTACCTTCCTTTAATAAATTCTCCGGAACCATCCAACTGCCTCCGCAGGCCAAAACCTTAGAGAAAGACAGATATTCATTGAGATTATTCGTATCAATCCCTCCGGTAGGCATGAATCTCATATTATCATAAGGGGCGGAAAGTGCCTTTATCATTCTGATTCCACCGGAGGCTTCTGCCGGAAAAAACTTCACCGCATCCAGTCCATAGCTGATAGCACGTTCGATATCACTTGGATTAATGCACCCCGGAATAATCGGAATATTCATCTTGACACAATATTCTACTACATTGGGATTAAACCCTGGACTTACAATGAATTTGGCTCCAGCTTGAACAGCCCTGTCTACCTGCTCCACTGTTAAAATTGTACCTGCACCTACAAGCATTTCTGGAACTTCCTTATTGATTATAGCAATAGAGCTTTCTGCCTGATCCGTTCGAAATGTAATTTCGGCAACCGGCATTCCACCCTTGCACAATGCTTTTGCCAAGGGTACCGCTTTTGACACATCATCAATTTTTATTACCGGTACTATGCCTATTAATGATATTTTTTTAAGTACTTCATGCATATACGAATTAATACTCCAATCCTAAATATTTTTGTATATTTTTACAGCAAATGTCTTCTACCAGTCGCTGCAGCAGCTCCTCATCCTGTTCAAACTCACCTTTGTCAACCAATTCTCCGATATAGCCGCATAGAATTCTTCTGAAATAATCATGTCTTTCATAGGATAAAAAGCTTCTTGAATCCGTTAACATACCAACAAAATCCGCCAGCATTCCCTGGGCTGCTATTGTCTGTAAATGTGACTTAATTCCATCCTTATGATCATTGAACCACCAGGCAGGACCAAATTGAATCTTACCTGGAATTCCTTCTTCCGTGAAGCAATGCGGTATGGAAGACAGCAAAAGATTATCCTTTGCATTCAGAGTATATAGTATGGTTTTAGGTAAGCTGTTATTTTGTTCCATATCATTAAGTATTTGAATCAATGGGTCTGCTATATTATAGTCATTCATGATATCAAATCCGGTATCCGCGCCCAGCTTATGGAATGATTTTGTGTTAATGTTCCTGTATGCACCTATATGTAATTGCATCGCCCATCCCAGCATTTTATATTGAGAAGCTAAAATCATCAGCGTATAATTTCTATATTTCCCAGCCTCTGCCTCAGAAATCATCTGGCCTTCCAGTCGTCTTTGAAATATTGCTTCGACTACTTCCTTACTAGTTGGTGCATAAGAAAGGGTTTCCAGAGAATGGTCTGCCATGATGCAGCCTGCTTCGTGGAAAAAATGTATTCTTTCTTTTAATATCTGAATTAATTCCTCATAGGTTTTGATAGATGATTTACCAGTCTCGGATAATTTGTCTATATAACTGCAAAAATCAAGCTTCTGAATATTCAAGACCTTGTCCGGCCTGAAGGTCGGTAATACCTTTAAATCCTTATTCTGTCTTTCTTTCAGCTTTATATGAAATTCCAAGTTATCGATAGGATCATCCGTTGTACAAATTAACTTCACATTAGATTTCGTGATCATTTTCATCGGAGAAAGTGAGTCTCTCTTTATCTTATCGTTACATCTGCTGAATATTTCCTCCGAATTACTTTCTTTCAATACTTCGTTTATACCAAAATAAGTTCTGAGCTCCATATTTGTCCAATGATAAAGCGGACATCCGATCAAACGTTCCGATGTTCGTGCCCAAGCCTTGAATTTCTCCAGCTTATCTCTATTTCCCGTGATATACTCTTCCGGTATTCCTGCATAACGCATGGCTCTCCATTTATAATGATCGTGCTTTAACCACACAGCTGAAATATCCTCGAAAATTTCATCCTCATAGATATCTTTTGCGGAAAGGTGGCTATGATAATCATAAATCGGAGCATCTTTTGCAATTGTACTGTATAAATGTACAGCCGTTTTCCCATTGAGGAAAAATTCACTATCCAGCATTTCAAACCTCCATTTTTGTGAATAATTTTATGTAAATATAGATTAATTATAATCATTTATCCAATATTTGAGTAGGTTTTTATTGCTGTTTGACTTGCAAAATTTGCTATGATATGATAAATAGCATAAAATTCTAGCATAGCCAAAGATTAATCTATGTGAACCAGCCAGTTACGGAAATGTTATGGAATTAACATAAAGGGAACTGTTATGGAATTAACATAAAGTGAACTGTTATGGAGGTAACATCAAATGAAAACACAGCCTTATATCACACGTCAAAACATGTTAGCCAGTGATTATGAAATATTTTATTATTCTGACCGGTGTCTTGATATGGTGAACCTGCATCATCACGATTTTTATGAGTGCTATCTCTTTCTATCTGGTGACGTTACATATTATGTAGAAGGGAAGGTTTACCCTTTACTTCCCGGTGATATCATCTTAATCAATACTAAGGAGCTGCATCAGCCGATTATTAATAATAAAGAGCTTCCATATGATAGAATTGTATTATGGCTTAATAAGGCATTCATTCGAAGCCTGTCTACTGAGAATATCGATCTAGCCAACTGTTTTGAAGATACCGAAAAAGACAATGTCCTTCGTGCAGATATCGAAATACAACAGAATATTAAAATTATACTGAATAAGCTTTTAAATCTATCAAGTTATAAAGGAATCGGCAAAGAGCTTTTATATAAAGGGTATATCACCGAGCTATTAATTGTATTGAATAATATATTATTTCTTAATTACGAGAAGACCGACATTGAGACCGATAATAGTAACCTGATCGATAATGTCATTCATTATATCAATAATCATTTAGAAGAAGTCATTCGGATTGAGGATTTATCCAATCATTTCTTTATCAGTAAGTTTCATTTATTAAGAAAATTCAAAAAACAATCTGGTACAACTTTACATAAATTTATTATCCAGAAAAAATTTATATACGCAAAAGAGCTTATCATAACTGGAATGCCAATCAATCAGGTGCATGAACGTTGCGGCTTTGGAGATTATTCTAATTTCTTTCGTGCATTTAAGAATGAATATGGTATGACCCCTAAACAATTTTATGAAATGATGAAGCGGCAAGGTATCGAATAATAATCGAAATTCATAAGTAAAATATCTTGATTATCTCGATGAAATGATTAGTTAAACTGAAGTAGTACTTTATGTCTGTATCAAACCTGATAAGATAAATACCAATCCGGATTTGATCCTTAATTTCATGAACAGCCTTGCATCAAAGATAGCTGAATTCATGGGGATTACATCTAAGATGAACCGTATGGATAGTATG
The DNA here is from genome assembly GCA_035564175.1 of Mobilitalea sp. Lineage (GTDB taxonomy): Bacteria > Bacillota > Clostridia > Lachnospirales > Lachnospiraceae > Mobilitalea. The sequence goes on along the minus strand of DATMUM010000133.1, from coordinate 5,674 downwards.
ATGATAACTGTAAATATCGCAAAACTCTCTCGTCTGGAACTGCTCTATAACTGTTTATTAAAGTATAAAATTGATTTAGGAATCATATTAACTTTAATAATACATGCGTCTAATGAATTATATCAAATAATACTAAAATACTTTAAAATAACTATAAAATCTACCCCAAAAATTTTTCCGATAATAGCGAATAGAATAATATGGTATTAAAACCAGTAATTAGGAAGCATTATCTCTGAGCTTTGAGTAGGTAACAAGGTTGGTGTAAGCAGGCCTTGCCTCAGCTCGCAAGCTGACTTGATTCTGTAATTCACAGAGATACGATAAGTTTACATATTATTTATTACTACGGATTTAGCTATGCAACGAAAGGAGGATTCATAGTTATTTGTTACATCCAATGAACAGAAGCATCGATTAGACAGAAAAACGTGTTACGATAATTTACTAATCAACCCAAGAATACACAAGATTAACAGGAGGTACAAAATGAAATTGAAAGGTTTTGTAAGAATTTTTATATTATTATTCCTAGTAAGCACTATACTCGGTGGATATAATGCAGCAACAGTATCTGCAAAGTCAAAATCTCATAAACATAACTCAACCACTTCCGAGGATAAAAAGGACAAGCAAAAAACTCAAAAAAACGAATCCGTTAATTCTGTATCCGGTTCAGCCATCAGCGTTGTTAGCGGTTCCAGTATCAGCGTTGTTAGTGGTTCAAGCATAAGCCTTGCCGTTGGTGAGAAACAAACTGTTGTTGTTAAGAACGGTATGCACTACACAATAGCAGATAATTCAATTATTAAAGTTAACAGGAGTGGCAGGAACTTTACAATCACCGGTAAATCAGTAGGTGCTACTACTATCACGATAACTGACAAAAGAAAGAAAGTTCTCGCAACCATTAATATAACAGTTACGGATGACAGCAAAGAAACTGCTTCGGAGGAAACCTTAAACGAAGATTCGGATGATTCCAGCACTGATGCTTCGACAGAAGCTACAAGTGACGGTGAAGGTGGAGCTACAAAATCTAATCAAGACTCTGGGCAAGATAAATCAAATCATAACTCAGGACAAGATAAAGGTAATGACCACAATCATGGTCATGGCGGAAAAGGTAAATAACGGATATGAAAGATTGGAGCCTGGTTCTAAGCTGAGTAAGCTAGGATCAGGCTCCTATTACTTTATAAGCTATAAAGTAGAGTTATCTTACTTTCATCTTACCACTTTCAATACTTTTTATCAGTAATGCTTTCAAATAGCTAATATCAGTTATAGTGTGTAATGAAATACCCTCTAAAGCACAAATCTGCTGCAATATGTTTGAACCAAATTCGTGAATGACTAGACTAAGAGTTACCATTTTATAAAACTCATCATTATGAAAGTCGCCAAAGTATGCCTCCATCATTGTTGGATTACATCCGAATAAAGCAAATATAATCGGAGGCCACTCATAATAATGAGGTGCAATTCTACTATCAGCAAAGTCAATAATATAGATGTCATCATTATCGTCGATAATCATATTTTCGCCTGTTAAATCGCCATGAGTGTATACGAAATCAGAGAAAGTCTTGCTTCGTATAAAAGCATTTCTATCCTTGCAAAAACTATCAGAAAATTCACCCCATCTACTGCTTTCAAGGCAGCTGTTCAGATCAAATAAAGGAATTTTTGATTGAGTAACTTTAGCATTCAATTTTTCAGTTATTTTATTTAGCTTATGTGCAAAATTACTTTTCTGAATAGTATTATAGAGCTCCAATTTGTGCTCCGCGTCCTGCCCATGAATAAAATCCATGATAATATATCGAAATAAGTATCGATCATCAATACTGCCTGTACATACTAAAAGCGGTGCAGTAATTCGTACATCATTAGCATGTTTTAACGCTGACAATTCAATGAAGTAATCATCGTCCGTGCTATATCCTGATTCAATAGGTGCGAATATTTTTATAACCTTATCATTGATACGAAAGACCGCATTTGTCCCAGGTGTCAGGTTTTCAATTTCACCAATTTCAAGTTCATGTTTTAGGAAAATCGCATTAATCAATGGCTCAAATACACTTATTGACTGGAAAATTTCCGCCCAAGAGTTATTGCCATTAATAATGGGCGTAAATAACCTTATATTAATACACTTTCATTCCGTAGCAAAACTATTATCATTAGATGAACGTCTTACCTTAAATGAGGCAATCGCAATAAATATAGTAATCGCTACTAACGAAGCCCCTATCCAACTGAGTGCTAGAATCGAAGAACTTTCCACTACTATCCCCCCAATACCGGCGCCCAGAGCAAAGCAAAAACATCGTCTTTTTGAGCTCTTCCTTTTTTATTAAATTCCGCCTGTTATAACAGATTCTTTCAGACGTTTTATGTGCCGGCCATTGGTAACAATCCTGTATGTCATTTTCTCTGCAGTAATCTGTGACGTAGGAAAGCAGCTCCCTTTGCTATATTTTAAAGTACATAAGTCTATGAATAGTTATTTCTTCTATGTCTGAGGTATCCATATCTTTTTATTCACTTATTTTCTTAATATTTTCTGTATCGCTTTGCCCTTCGCTAACTCATCTATTAATTTATCTAAATATCGGATATTTCGCATTAAATCATCTTCTATTTCTTCCACCCGATATCCACAGATAACTCCTTTAATGAGTACTGCATTCGGATTCATCTGAGGTGCTTGTTGAAAGAACGTTTCCATATCTGCTTCATTCATTATTTGTTTTTGTAATGAATGTTTGTCATAACCGGTAAGCCAAAAAATGATATCATCTACCTCTTCTTTTGTTCTCCCTTTTTTCTCTGCTTTTTGAATATAAAGCGGATAAATACTTGAAAATGGCATTGTAAAAACACGTGGTCTCATCATCTCGAAACACTCCTTTGCTAAGTTTAGATTTTATCGTCCAAATAGTTTATATGTGTACTTCTAGGATATACGTTCAATTACTTATATTATAATTAAACATCCACCATATTACAAATGCTTTTGGAATTAGTATTTACATTGCATTTATCAAAAAAATATTATAGAATACTCATTGGTGATTCAACTATATGATGTGGCTTACTGTTAATGAGGAACAAAATACAGTAATATTGGGGAGATTGCTGCAACATGAAAATAACGAGAGATTGAAACATAACAATAATGAAAGTTCAGAAAGAAAGAGGAAAATAAATTTTGAATGCTACGAAGGATCTAGAATCAAAAAGTATCGGCAGGCTTCTGCTACAGTTTTCTGTACCGGCGGTAATCGGAATGCTTGTAAATGCTTTATATAGTGTAGTCGATCGTATCTTTATCGGCCGGGGCGTTGGCTCACTGGCACTGTCCGGTGTTGCTGTTACATTTCCCATCACCAATATCATCATGGGTGTGGGTATGTTGATTGGTATCGGTGCCTCAACGGTTGTATCGATCAAATTAGGTCAAAAGAAGAATGAGGAAGCGGAAAAGATAGTAGGTAATGCTTTCATGCTTTCCATCATTCTTACACTACTTGTTACCGTAATAGGATTGATCTTTTTGAATCCGATCCTGACGCTGCTTGGTGCAAGTGAAGAAACCATGCCCTACGCCAGAACCTTCGCAAGGATTCTGCTTCTTGGAGCGGTTCTCCAGAATATCGGCTTTGGTCTCAATTCGATTATCCGGTCCGAGGGCGATGCAAAAACAGCGATGAATACCATGTTAATCGGAGCGGTTCTGAATACGATATTAAACCCTATCTTCATCTTCATATGTAAATTCGGTGTTGCAGGCTCTGCGCTTGCTACGCTGATATCACAGGCAGTCTGTTCCATATGGGTTATCTTGTATCTCACGAGAAAGAGTCTCGTTAAGCTCAAAAAATGCAATCTGAAGCTTAGCAGGCATATATTTGCCGAGATCTCTTCTATTGGTATCTCACCCTTTATCATGCAGGTGGCTGCAAGTGTCGTTACCATTGTATTCAATACCAGTCTTGTAAAATACGGCGGTGATCTTGCGGTAGGCGCTTATTCGCTGATCATGAGTATTGCTATGCTGATATTAATGCCGAGCTTCGGTGTCAATCAAGGTGCTCAGCCCATCATAGGCTACAATTATGGTGCCGGGAATATCCACCGCGTTAAGAAAGCATTACTCTATTCGATCATCGTCAATACCTGTATCTCCTTCCTAGGCTGGCTGTCAATTGAATTATTCTCAACCTCGATCATCAAACTGTTTAATAAAGACGATATTGAGCTGATCCATATTGCATCCAACGGTCTTCGGATCTATCTTGTAGCGATTCTTATCGTGGGTGCGCAAACGGCTTGCATCAATTACTTCCAATCAGTTCGAAAAGCCCTCAAATCTATGACACTCAGTTTGTTACGTCAGGTTGTTATATTGATTCCGTTTGTACTGATCCTGCCCCATTTCTTTGATTTAAATGGCATCTGGTATGCTGGACCGATATCCGACTTAGGTTCAACACTTGTATGTGTGATTTTAATTATTATTGAAATAAGAAAGCTAAAGCCTTCGCCTGCTCCTGTCCAGGAATAATAGGTGGATAGCTTAGTGCTTTTTCGATTTCTTAAATAAAGGTGCTTTAGCTCCTTGGCGATATTAACAGTGTATTAAGAAAATAAGGTAGGTATTACTAGCTTCAAAATAGCAATCATTAACATATCCAGAGCTTACATATGAGAAACAGGGCGGTCAATAAGACCGCCCTGAATGTTATTATGCCCGAATTCTCGAGTAGAAAGTATTCTGTCGTTAATAAACAAAACGACAGTTTAATAAAAACGACAATGAATCTCAATGAGATTTTGTCGTTTTTTATTTATTATAGCAATAATCCTGCTAATAAAAGTCAAGATAAAAATTAATTAGTAGTGAGATGAATTATAAACATAACAATAAAGCCACCTTAAAACACATAAAAATCTAGCAAAACACCATATTCATCAAGCATGGTTCCATTTACACAAAAATGGTTATTGATATAATTAATATATGTAATGATATGGAAATGTAATTATTTTATGAAAATTAACGAGGAGGTAATTTATGTTTAAACGTTTTTTAGTGATTCTACTGACTTTTTCCCTTGTTTTCTCGCAAGGAATCGTGCAAACGACTTCAGTTAAAGCAAGCACGTCTGCAAGCGTTCTTACATTTGAAGCAAGCTCTTCTGCAAGCGTTCTTACATTTGAAGCAGAAGCGGCAGAGGTAATTACAGGAAGCGTGTCAGATTCCGGCTCCGCATCAGGCGGAAAAGTTGTCGGTGGCTTAGGAAGAAGCGGAGACTATGACGGATATATTCAGTTCAACAATATTTCCGCCCCGCCGTCCGGAAAATACTTACTGCATATTTACTACCAAAGCGCACAATTCAGACGGCTTGATATCATCGTAAACGGCGGCGAGCCGATGATGACCTACTGCGGCTTTCAACAGGCAGGGGACTGGAGTGCTATTTACATCAAAACTGTCATTGTTGACCTGAACAGCGGCGTGAATAATCTAAAGCTTGGCGCAAGCGTAGAGGCTTGGTGCCCGAATATCGACAAAATCGAGCTGGAGCCTTACACAGCAGACAGCTATGAGTCAGAAAACGCGGAAACGGCGGAGCTTACCGGTAACGCTCGCATAGCC
>DATMUM010000132.1:0-10568 GCA_035564175.1 Mobilitalea sp. | reverse complement strand
TGTAATCCGTAAGCTGTTCGCCGGTCTGATTAAAGATTGCCTGTTTTGCTATCATAATCAGATCACTGCTTTTAATATTAGGCTTTTTCACAGCAAACAGTCCATCTCCAAGATAGCTGATTTCGCTATACTTCGGCTTCAAAATCTCTTCGCCTTTCACATTAATTACTCCATATTTCATTTCGGAAACGGAATAGACCAGATAGCCATCCTGAAGACTCCAGGGGATATCATATTTTGGATCCAGTTCGTACGTCTCAAGTTCTTTACCGGTTTTGTCAATCAGCGCATATTTGCCGCTCGCTGTTTGAACATAGGCGGTGCCATCTTTATTAAAGTTGGTTGCCACAAGGTATTTTGCTTCAATAACAACTTTACCAGTGATGTCCAAATAGCCGTATAATGTGCTTTGATTACCGTCCCAGCTGGTGAAGGTAGCTAAATCATTGTCAAATTCTCCAATGGAACCGTCATTGATGAAAAGAATATTGCCGCCCTTATCGAGGGCACAGTTTTTATCGTCAATGGTAACCTCTGCGACACCTTCATGAAAATCAGATGCCTGGTCGAAGGTCGGATCTATTACAAACGCTCCGGTTTTATCTATGTAGCCATACTTTTTCACATTATCAACAACCTGGTAAGCCGGATATAGCTCTGTTACTTTCTCAGGAACTGCTGTGGGTTCCGGTGTCACCGTCGGTGTCACTGCCTGAGTTGGTGCCTGGGTGACCAGCTGACTGGAATCAACAGTAACATCCTGCTCCTTCTTATGGGAGCCGGTTACAAGAATGATAAATATAGTTGTAGTCACGATAATCAAAAACAATAAACCGAAGAAGGGAAGCATGTATTTTTTGATTTTCATATAATAACCTCCGGAGTGCATTTATTAAAATGAGTTATTTACTAAAAATAATATCTTTATTATAAATGCTGTCTGCCAGAAAGTAAAGGATTACCACGTTATACATAAGAACAGGCATTATAATCATTTCCCTATAAATTTCATTATAGAATTAAATGAAAAAATTGAACTATTTTAATACATTGAGCATAAATATAATATTAACAGTACCAGTTGGCTTGTCTTCTTCGCAATAAGCGAGGATTATACTGACAATTAAACAAGATATACAAAATTATGAGAAAATAATAAGAAAATGGTTACTTTATGTGACAAAATATGATATACTTGGAATATGAAGGAAGTGAAATAAACAGATTCTGCAAAAATTTTTCAAGAATTTCAAAATTTAATGTATTTTTTTTACAGTCACTATCATATAATTTCATTGCTGATAATTCATCAATTTATGTTAAGTAAATTAAGCTCGACAATCGGAGAAAATCAGGAGGAAAAATGGAAGATGGCACAAAAAAGAAACCCCGGAGAAGTAACGGATGAACAGATTTATCTGTTTCATGAAGGAACAAATTACAGAAGCTATCAAATATTAGGAGCACATCTGATAAAACGAGGGAAGAATTCGGGTGCCGTCTTTCGCGTATGGGCACCGAATGCCAGCTGGGTCAGTGTCGTGGGGGATTTCAATCAATGGAACCTTAAGACGAACCCGATGACCAGGGTAAAGGATTCTGACATATGGGAAGTATTTGTTCCGGAGGCCGGTGAGGAACAGCTTTACAAATACGCTATTGGAACCTCCCATAGTGAAGTCCTTTACAAATACGATCCTTATGCATATTATTCGGAGCTTAGACCGAAAACGGCCTCGGCAGTGTACGATTTATCCGGATATACCTGGAACGACAAAGCCTGGCAGCAGAAAAAAAAGGCAGGTAAGAAGCAGGGGAAGCCGATGCTGATTTATGAAGTGCATCTTGGCTCCTGGAGACGACACGATGATGGAAGTCTCATGAATTATCGTGAAATCGCTGATGAATTGGTGGATTATGTTGTGGATATGGGATATACACATATAGAACTGATGCCTGTGATGGAGCATCCCTTTGATGGCTCCTGGGGTTATCAGATTGTTGGGTATTATGCAGCTACAAGCCGATATGGTACCCCAAAGGATTTCATGTACTTAGTAGATCTTTGCCACCAGAAGGACATCGGAGTGATACTTGATTGGGTACCCGGGCATTTTCCAAAGGATGCCCATGGCTTAATCAGATTCGATGGCAGTGCTCTTTACGAACACCCAGATCCGAGAAGGGGAGAGCACCCGCAGTGGGGCACCCTGATTTTTAATTATGAAAGAAATGAAGTTCGAAGCTTCCTGATATCCAACCTGCTTTTCTGGTTGGAATATTATCATGTAGACGGTTTCCGTGTTGATGCAGTAGCGAGTATGCTGTATTACGATTATGCGAGGGAAGACTGGCTTCCGAATAAATTCGGTGGCAGGGAGAATCTTGATGCAGCAGAATTCTTAAAGAAAATGAATGAAACAGTTGCTTCCTTATATCCTAATACGTTGGTGATCGCCGAGGATTCCAGCCAGTGGCCGCTGGTCACCGGAGCAGTCGAACAGGGAGGCCTGGGTTTTACACATAAATGGAACATGGGATGGATGAATGACACATTAAAATATTGTTCCCTGGATCCGATTTACCGCAAATGGCACCACAACCTCCTTACCTTTTCCCTTACTTATGCATTTTCTGAAAAATATGTCCTGCCCCTGTCCCATGATGAAGTGGTTCATGGAAAGCATTCCTTATTAGATAAGATGCCGGGTGATTATCAGCAGAAATTTGCCGGTCTGCGTAGCTTGTTCGGATATATGGCAGCCCATCCGGGCAATAAGCTTACCTTTATGGGGGATGAGTTTGGACATTTCATTGAATGGAAATATGACGACCAGCTGGACTGGTTCCTGCTGGATTATGAGATGCATCGTAAGATGAAGGATTATGTGAAGGCATTGAATCATTTTTATCGGGACACTAACTGCCTTTGGGAGGATGACGGAGGCTGGAACGGTTATCAGTGGATCAGTCCGAATGATTCAGACCAGAGTATTCTTTCCTTTATGCGCAAAGGCACCAAACCCGGTGATTATGTCATGGTTGTGATTAATTTTACTCCGGTACACAGACCACAGTACCGGATGGGAGTACCCATGGAACAAGGCTTTACCGAAATATTCAATTCAGACCGTAAGGAATTCGGAGGAGCAGGAAGGGTATGCACAGATATCATTCCTTCGGAGAGCGTACCCTGCCATGGCTTTGAGCAGTCCGTATTATTATCCGTACCGCCCTTATCTGCGGTATTTTATAAACCAGCATAATAGTCCCGTTTTATGGGTCACTAGGATATGACATAATGAAAAGGAGGTAGTGTAATAATGGTTACAAAGAAATGTGTAGCTATGCTGCTTGCCGGCGGGCAGGGCAGCAGACTGGGGGTATTGACGAAGAACACCGCGAAGCCGGCAGTGCCCTTTGGAGGGAAATATCGAATCATTGATTTCCCACTAAGTAACTGTACTAATTCTGGGATTGATACGATCGGTGTCCTTACTCAGTATAAACCCCTGAAATTGAATTCCTATATCGGAATCGGCCAGCCTTGGGATCTGGACCGTCTGAACGGAGGTGTTACGATCCTCCCGCCCTATATGAAACAGACGGCGGGCGAGTGGTATTCCGGTACTGCCAATGCAATCTGCCAGAATATTGAATTCATTGAGGCTTACCATCCGGAATATGTATTAATCTTATCCGGGGATCAGATTTATAAAATGGATTACAGCGCAATGCTGGAATTTCATGAAGAGAAGAATGCGGATGTGACAATTGCAATCCTCGAAGTGCCGTGGGAAGATGCAGGCCGCTTCGGAATCATGAATACGGACGAAGATAACAGGATTTATGAGTTTGTGGAAAAACCGAAGAATCCGATTAGTAATAAAGCTTCTATGGGTATTTATATCTTCAACTGGAAGAAGTTAAGGCAGTATCTGATGGAGGATCAGAGCACACCCGGCTCCAGCAATGATTTCGGAAAGGACATTATCCCGAAGATGTTAAAAGACAATGAGCGTATGTATGCTTTTCCCTTCAAGGGTTATTGGAGAGATGTTGGTACGATTCAGAGCTTATGGGAGGCCAATATGGATCTTCTGGAAGAAGCTCCGGAGCTTGACCTATATGATCCCGGCTGGAGAATCTATTCCAGAAATCCAGTAGAGCCGCCGCATTTTATTGCACTTGGGGCTAATGTAAGGCGCTGCATCATTACCGAAGGCGGAATTATCTACGGTGATGTATACCATTCCGTATTATTTTCCGGTGTTACCGTAGGAAGGGGCAGCAAAATCCATAATTCCATCCTTATGCCGAATGTCAAGGTGGGAGAGAACACAATTATTGAGAATGCAATCGTAGCAGAGAATACAGTGATTGGCGATAATTGCTACATAGGCTATAGAGCACATACAGACGAAGATGACATGATGGATGCCAAAGGAAATGAGATTACGGTCATTGGAGAGAACTTGGTTCTACCCTCCGGTTATAAGCTGGGGAAAGGCATAATGATTGACTCAGACAACTTTCTGGCCTATCAGGCGGTCGTATAAATAGGAGGAGTGGTTTATGAGAGATACCATGGGAATTATTTTTACTGGAGAGAGTAATATCAGTCTTCAGGAGCTTACGCTGCGCCGGTCAGTAGCCGCCCTTCCGTTCGGCGGCAGATACCGCGTCATCGATTTTACGTTATCCAACATGATTAATTCAGGAATTACGAATGTCGGATTAATCACCCAGAATAATTACCATTCCCTGATGGACCATCTGGATTCCGGTAAGCAGTGGGATCTGGACCGCAAGAGTGGTGGTTTATTCATCCTTCCCCCGTATGTCAGTCACGATAATACGGGGTGGTACCACGGTGAGATAGATGCATTACATAACAATATGTCCTATATCCGCAGGAGTCCGCAGAAAACAGTAGTTATCTCCGGCAGCTCAATGGTATGTAACCTTACCTTTGAGGATGCAATGGAATTTCATAGAGATAACATGGCGGATATCACTGTTATTTATAAAGAGGATAAAAAGGCTGCCAATGAGGAATTATCGAGACACACTCTGATCCGGACCGATGAGAACAACCGTGTATGGGATATTGAAGTGAAGCCGGCTGTACCGATGTCAGATAAGGTATCCATGGAAATGTATATCATTGATAAGAGATTGTTTGAATATCTGATTGAAGAATGTGCTGCAAGAGGCCAGTATGATTTTAATAAGGATATTTTAATAAAGAATCTGAATAAAATCAGAATATTGGGTTATCCCTACGATGGCTACCTGGCTAAGATTGACAGTGTCCAGTCCTACTTTACGCATAATCTTGAGTTGTTTAGTTCCGAGAACTTCCAGGAGCTGTTCCATCATGCTGGTCCAGTATACACCAAGGTTAAAGATGAGGTTCCCGCAAAATACGGGGATCATGCGGTTGCTGCCAACTCCTTAGTGGCAGACGGCTGTGTCATAGAGGGACATGTTGAGAACTGCGTTCTCTTCAGAGGGGTGAAGATTGGTGAAGGTGCTGTTGTGAAAAACAGTATCATCATGCAGGATTCAGAGATTCAGGAAAAGGCCGTTCTGGAAAATGTAATCTTGGACAAGGAAGTAATTATCCGTAAAGGCCGTCATTTAATCGGCCAGGAATGCTATCCTGTCGTAATCAGAAAGAAGGCCGTCATTTAGGGAAAGGAGATAATTATGCTTAAAATCTTAATGGTTGCTTCGGAGGCGGCTCCCTTTGCAAAGACTGGAGGGCTGGCTGATGTAGTTGGGTCGCTTCCTTCGGCTCTGTTAAAACAGGGTGCAGATGTAAGGGTAATTCTGCCGAAATACGGGACCATACCCTTAAAACTTCGTGAAAGCATCGTACATAGCTGCTCTATCTATGTGAAGATGGGCTGGAGGAACCTGTACTGTGGTATTGAACAGATAGAATATAACGGAGTGACCTATTATTTTATCGACAATGAATTCTACTTTAACAGAGACAGCTTATATAGCTATGGTGATGATGGAGAAAGATTTGCTTTCTTTAACCGTGCAGTACTGGAAGTAATTCCGTACCTTGACTTTACACCGGATATCCTGCATTGCCATGATTGGCAGGCCGGTATGGTTCCGGTCCTTCTGGAGGCAGAATACCGTAATATTGAGCAGTATCAGGGAATTTCAACCGTCTTTACCATTCATAACTTAAGATATCAGGGAATCTATCATATCGATGAGATGAAGGAATGGTTCTCCCTCAGTGATGATTATTTCACTGCGGATAAACTGGAGTTTTTTAACTGTGCCAGCTTCATGAAGGGAGGACTGACCTATTCCAAGGTACTGACGACAGTCAGCAATACCTACGCGGAGGAAATAAAGTATCCTTTCTATGGTGAGCGCATGGATGGCCTTTTAAATGCGAGAAGCGAAGAACTTTTCGGTATCATCAACGGCATTGATTACGAGGAATTTAATCCCCAGAAGGATAGCTTAATTTATCAGACCTATACAAAGTCTAAGATCAATGATAAGGATGCCAACAAGCTGGCGCTGCAGAAGGAGCTGGGACTTACTGAGGATGAGAAGGTTCCGATGATAGGATTAATATCAAGATTGGTGGATCAGAAGGGGCTTGACCTGATTGCCTGTGTCTTTGATGAAATCATTGTTGAGGATATCCAGCTTGTCATTCTTGGAACCGGTGATGCCAAGTATGAATACTTATTTAAGGAGGCAATGAATCGGTATCCGGGTAAAGTATCTGCCAACATCCGTTTTGACAATACTCTTGCCCATAAGATTTATGCTGCAGCAGATCTGTTCCTGATGCCTTCGCTATTTGAACCCTGCGGTCTTGGCCAGTTAATCAGCCTTCGGTACGGAACCCTGCCGATTGTCAGGGAAACCGGCGGTTTAAAGGATACCGTATTATCCTATAATGAAGTAACCGAGGAAGGCAATGGCTTTAGCTTTAGTAATTACAATGCCCATGATATGCTTCACACGATTCGTCGTGCTGCGGCAATCTGCAGGAAAAAGACTCTGCGTAATAAGCTGAGGAAAGCAGCAATGTCCTGCGATTACAGCTGGCAGAATTCGGCTGCGAAATATATGGAGCTGTATAAGAATTTAGGACAGGAATAATAAATATTTATATCCTGCAGCTATAGCTGAAAAGATAAAAAAATGTATATACAAAACCTTAATATTTGTTATAGCGTGGAGTTGATAGAGGATGATGGCGTAACAACTACGTCTTGACTACCTGGTTTTTAACGGAAAGGCAAATGTAGTGTTTCTGTTTCTCTTTCTCTATCTGGCATCAATAATGCACTATTTTATCGTGTTGTGGCGATACCATAGTGCATTATTATATGTTTCATAATCGGTGTGTGTAATCGGCGACGGATGTATCGCTAATGTAAAAGACCAGAAAATTAGAATTGTAATTATGATTTTTTCATCCTTTGTTTTATAACATAAATTAATGAAGTAATTAATGCTAAAAGAATTAAGATATGTAAGATAGTATGATATACATCTGGAATATATCTTGTTTCACATTCTGTCCATTTCAAGGCATTCTTAAAATATTCTATCTTTCTTTGTCCGTTTCCAACAATCGTAAACCATTCATGACTAAGAAACTGCGTAATTAGCCATATAGACAACCATACAGACAAAATATATTTTCCAATCTGTTCTTTAAATATATAAGTCAGGAATGCTATCAGAAAAATTACGAAGTAAATTCCATCATCTCTCCACGAACGAGTAACAAGATATTCATTATCAAAATATATTCCAACCATATCAAGAAAAAACCATACAAGCAAAGCAGCATTGGCTGCCATACTATATTTTTTGTTAAGCGTTATTTCTGTTTGCATAATATCTTCTCCCATACAAATTCTGATTGAATAAAATCACAGCACATAACTTAGCAGGCTATCGTGCAGCGAAATTGTTCAATTCTTGTTTATTGTTTTATTAATGAATTTATTCGAAATTGCCACCGATGGCGAATTAAGTTATCGTAACAATTAAATTTTGCCTTCATATAATACTCATTATCCTTGCTTTTTTACTTTTTTAATTCCCAAAATAGAAACAACGGTATTTTTTGTAACCAAGCTATTGCTGTTGAAATTTGTGCTTGTTCCTTAGTTGGGCGGGGTTCATCTAAATCTACTATAGTCAATCCGCTTTTTATAAATGTTTTTACATAATCTTCAAATGTCCTATGCCTCCATACAACCGAAGTTGCACCATTTGGCAAAGGAGCCTCCCATTGTGTTGGCTGAAAATAATTTTTTACAACTACTTCACGATTAATTCCTTCACCTTGTCGTCCAATTCCGTGGTCGTGATTTCCGTCGAAACATGGGTGAAGAACACTTGCAAATAATTTTCCTGATGGTTTTAGAACTCTTACTACTTCTCTTATAGTTCCTTCAAAATCTTCGCAGTCCATTAGCATCATAGAACAAAGAACAATATCAAAGGTATTGTCATTTATGCCATATAAATCATTACTATTACGTATATAATGTTGAATTAGCAATCCATTAACTTCAGCTTGTTTTGTAGAATAAGCAATACTATTTTCAGAACAGTCAATTGCTACAACAACAGCATTTCTTTTTGCTAACTCACGTGAATACCCACCTTCTCCGCAACCGAGGTCTAATATTTTCTTTCCCTGAACTTCTCCCAATAAATTTAACATATAAGGCATAATAAAGTACATTCTACTTTCACCTGTTTGTGCTAATTCAAACCATTCTTGACCAAGTCGATTCCACGATATTGTTGAACTATCATGTTTCATTGACAACCCTCCAATTCATCTCATAAAATATAATCCGAACTTGAAAATCCTATCCATCTCTTTAATAATTCGCTATTTAGACCAATTGCATACCAAAAACATGGTAATATTATACATAATATACCTGCTCAAGACAATAGCTATCAGAACCAATTATAAAAAATGCATTTTTAATTAACAAGTATTATCAAAGTAAATTGGAATTCAAAAATTTGGCAGAACCAAAATCTGGATTTATATATTCATTCGATTGTGATATACTGAAGAAGTATTTATTTAAGTACAAATAGTCATTAAAAATATTACTAAAGTAATTTGAAATTTACTGAGCCAAATAAGTATTGTAAAATTTATTTTCAGTAATGACAAATAGAGCCAAATTTGGTATAATATAACTATATGATAAAGTAAATATTATAAATTCAGTTAATCCCGGAGGTACTTATTTTGCGCAGATAATTGCTTATTAATTTTCATAACTGAAAATTGATAAAAGAAGTATGATATGCCTATTCCATTAGGTTTTTTTGTGTACTTCTTTTTAAAAGCAATTAGAAGGCATAATGCTTATAGAACTAAAATTTAATAAGTTTTCATAAAAAGAGGATAACGGACTTAAGTAGATCGTTGTAATCTATTGATTTGTATGAAAATGATTATTGTAATTTTAAGGCTGCAGAGAAGCTATTTCTTTGCAGCCTTTCGTTCTGTAAAAAAACCATGGAGTAGTCTTTGAAAAATTTTAAAGGAGATACTCGTATGGATTCAATATTAAAATATGCACCTTTCGAGGATGTAATTTGTGCAGTTGAGATAATTTATGGGCATGATAAAATGGATGCTATGTGTTCAGATATATTCGGCTTAGATAACGCTTTAACCTTAATCAATTTTGGATGTATTGAAAATACGGATCATGTACTTGTAATGACTTATTACTATGAGCTCATTACCTGGATGATAGCATATATCTATACTCCAGATGAAATAGTTGTAAATACAACGTATTCTTATAATAATATCGACGTATGCAAGCGGAACGATTTACACCTTTTGTTATCAGGATATCACTACACTGACCCGGTCTTTTCTAGCATGGAAATAAACTGTAATGAAAGCTGTAATGAAAGTTGTAATGAAAACTGTAATGAAAACTGTAATGAAAACTGTAATGAAAGCTATAATGAGCAGTTTGATGTTGCAATTGTAGGGCTTCTTTATCCTGATAACCTGATATCAGAAAGACCAATGAGCAGATTTTTTCTTGAAACAGGTGATGAATATGAACAATTTGAAAGATGCCTTGCAGGAGCGAGTGAGAAATTAAAAGATAATGGAATATTGGTTATCCTTACTAAGCCCGGGTGGATACTGAAAGCCTGGAACGTACTTGAGGATCTGAACCTTCAATTAGAATATAATAATTATAAGCTATATGTGGATGGTAATAGAGACCCCAATACCTTTGTCTGGCTAAGATTTATGAAACGAATGAACCATATCAATATACCGCTTCATAAAAACAATATCATGAATTTGATGAGAGATAACAGCATTGATCGATTATTTGCGCATAGAAATAATCTGATTTTTCCTTATATAGAATTACCGGATTATCATTCAGAGGCATACATTGATTTAGAGCAGGACGTGGAATATATGCAGTATTTTTTCACTGTCCGGACAACGATGAATCTGGCAAAGCTATGCGAGCGTTATACAGCTTGCTTGG
>DATMUM010000131.1:0-2714 GCA_035564175.1 Mobilitalea sp. | reverse complement strand
GGTTTCATGTTTTACTTCTTCTTCAACAGTCTTAATCAGATATTCCTTAGCTTGTTCAGAGGTAAGTCCTGAAATCTTCTCCAGTTCCTGCAATTGTTTCTCGTGGAATTCATCCACTTCCTGACGAACTTTATCAAGCTCGGATTCCTTTGCAGAAAGTCTGGTTTCCTTCTTTTCCAATGCTTCGGTTTTTCTGTCTAAAGTCTCTTCTTTAGTCAGAACCCGCTTCTCATAGCGCTGTATTTCAGCTCTGCGTTCCTTAGATTCCCGCTCAAATTCGTTCTTCGCCTTTAAAGATTCCTCTTTTGCTTCGAGCAAGGCCTCGCGCTTCTTAGTTTCAGCTGTTTTTAAAGCTTCATCTATGATTTCTCTTGCCTTTTCGTCAGCATTGCCGATCTTCGCTTCATATACTTTGATGCGATAAGCAATTGCTACTTTCCAGACAACGAGTGCTGTAACTACCAAGGTCACTATAACCGCAATGATAATATACATAGCATTTGGCACAGGAGCACCTCCTTATTTAGTTTTCATTGTACAATGTTAGATAAATCCACTTAGTTACTCATAATGAAATAGCAATCGATCTGCAAACAATATGAGAAATTTCACTTGTAGTGAAGTAAATGCTTTTCCAACTTCATGATTTCACTTATCATGAATTCACCTTTCACGAATAATACAACATATAAATTTTATACTGTTTTTACTAATATGTCAAGTATACGTGCGAATATTTATCTATTCTGACAAATTATAGTATCAATATATAGGACAATTTAAGCCGGCACCTACAATATGCTCTTAAATCGCCTACTATTTTTAAATAATTTTGATTAATTATTCACCAAAAATAATACCCTTTATACTGCGATATAAAAATTTAATAATTTGTGAATAATTTCAATACACGTAAACTTAATTCTTCTGTTCCAAATAATTTTTTACTAATTTACCAAAGACATTCATACCCTTATGGACAATGCCAAGATAACCAGATCACTATCTGCATATTCAGCATAATAAACATCTTATAAATTAAGCAAGTTTACCCATATAATAAAAACCTTTACTTTCTTCCAAATAAACATCGACAATTTTACCAATCAGGTCCGTGTCTCCAGGAAAATGCACGAGCAAATTATTGCTGAGACGTCCGGTAAGCAGACTTTGATCCTGGGCATTCACTTCTTCAACTAATACCTTCTGTACCGTATGTTCGTCCTTCACTGCTGACCTTGCAGAGCTTTGCTGTACCTCCTTTAGTAGTCGGTCAAAGCGTTCCATCGCAACGAGTTCCGATATCTGATCCTCCATCGTTGCTGCCGGGGTTCCGGTACGTTTGGAATAGATAAAGGTAAAGGCACTGTCATAACCTACCTTCTTAACAACGTCCATCGTGTCCTGGAAATCCTCCTCTGTTTCACCGGGGAAGCCAACAATGATATCTGTCGTAAGGGAAATATCAGGAACCGCTCCGCGGATTTTATCTACCAGCTCCAGATAACTTTCCTTCGTATAACGGCGATTCATCAGCTTCAACAGTCTCGTGCTGCCGGACTGAATTGGCAGATGCAGGTGTTTACAGATCTTTTTACTCTTTCCCATTACATCAATCAACTCATCGGATAAATCCTTCGGATGGGAGGTCATAAAACGAATTCGTTCAATTCCATCTATCTTCTCTATTTCCGTCAGCAGTTTAGCAAAGGTAACCGGAGTCTCAAGATTTTTACCATAGGAATTAACATTCTGTCCCAACAGCATAACTTCAACGACACCGTCTGCAGCTAAGGTTCTAATTTCTTCGATGATATCCTGAGGATTTCTGCTGCGTTCCCGTCCGCGTACATATGGAACAATGCAATAGCTGCAGAAATTATTACAGCCAAACATGATGTTGACTCCGGCCTTAAAGTTGAATTTGCGGTCATTCGGAAGGTTTTCCACAATCATTTCCGTATCCTTCCAAAGATCAATCACCATACGTTTGGAATCGAGGCGTGTCTGCAGAAGTTCCGCCAATTTGAAAATGTTATGGGTACCGAAAATGATGTCAACAAAGCGATAGCTTATCTTAATCTTCTCAATCGCCGATGCTTCCTGCATCATACAACCGCATAATGCGATAATCATTCCAGGATTACTCTTCTTTAATTTGCCAAGATAACCCAAGCGTCCGTATACCCTGTTATTCGCATTTTCCCTGACGGTACAAGTGTTATATAATACGAAGTCTGCGTGCTCCGTCTCTACTTCTTCATAGCCGATCTGCTTCAAAATTCCGGATATCTTCTCTGAATCCCTGGAATTCATCTGGCAGCCGAAGGTTGTGATGGAATAGGTTAATTTTCTTCCTAAACGTTCACTTTCGGCGCTAACCCATTTTTTCAATTTAGCCATATAATAATACTGCCTGTCCGGTTCTTGAACAGGTTCTATACCATCTGTATTTATAACATCCAAGTTAAGTTCATGATAATTCATATTGCATTCCTTTTCTACAATCAAAAATATGTGACTTATGAATTATAATATAATAAATCCAGAAATTCAATGTTTATATGAGTTCAGATAGCGTCAATTTACTCTCGGGAATAATGGATGGAATACACCCTTTAAGATATGTTTTAGATTTATATCTAAGTTTAACCATTTTCCCAGCTTTATATCATTTCCTAAATAACCTAATTTAATCATCTTTTTGTGGGCTC
>DATMUM010000130.1:0-4187 GCA_035564175.1 Mobilitalea sp. | reverse complement strand
ATGACTGGACTGATGCCCGTTATACATAACTCTTCCATATCGGCAGACAAGAATCCCGGAGGTATCTATGGCCAGTTCACAGTTGGCAAAATTAAAGGGTTCCTTAGTACAGAAGCCAACACCGCCAGAGGGATAGGAGTCTTTTCCTGTATATGTCAATTTATTCAGCAGTTCACCACAGCTATTATATTGTACAACGGACATTACGATTGTGTTACCGGCATCAGCATCAGACATGCTTCCCTGGCTATCATATTTGCCATAAACGATATAATAATTTCCTTCTTTATCTTGTATTGCATTACCTACAAGAGGTAAATCCTTTGATATCTCTATTGTTTTAAGCAAAACCATTTGTCTGTCTAAAATATCTATGTAAACCTTATCTTCACCATTGTAAATAATATGGTAATTGCTATCGCTACCCCAGAATTCATTAATCACTGCGATATCGCTGTAAGGGTCATCCATCCCCTGCGAAATCGTTGAGGAAATCTGTTCTTTAGTAGAAAAGGTAAAGTTATCTATTTTGGCAACCGGTTCTTTATTACTTGTATTATCGTCTTGAACCTGTATTTTAGCCTCAACCGTCTGACTGCCTTTCCACATTGGGTCTGTGGTGATGTATAAGCTGGTAACTATCAGTATGGTTAATATTTCTTTTCTCATGCCTTTGTGTCTTTGCGTAATCATTGGTGTTCTCCTTCGTAAACGATTTAAACCATGGAACCTTAATCCATATTATATAGCATAAATTCGATTCTATCTACCATAATTTCACATTCATTCCAAATAGTAACGATGAAATAATTGATAAAAAACAGCACTTTAAGGATTTGTTTCCCTAAAGTGCTGTTTGTACAGATAATTATATGTCAAACCGGCAATCTCATTTTAACTTAACATCAGTAAACCTTAGCTTAGTAAATCAGGTTTACTGAATACTATTTTCAATATCATACTGTGTATTTATTAAAAAGAATGTCTGCTGAATATCATACATCACATTCCAAATACCCAATCCCTGTAAATTAAAATCCGGAATCAAATGTACATAAGTTTTAAAGCCTCTTGCATCGTAAAAAGTAACCTGACGCAAACTTTGATTCTTAAGATAATAATAGGATGACAGATTTAGTTTATTAAATAGAATTGGAACATTAGCTTCACTTGCTAATACAACAGCATTGGTATAACTTATAATATTTACCTTTGACACTTCCTCAATAAAAGGCAGCTCCCATATATATCCAATCGTTATCGCTGCAAGCATAATTTTTTCCGGGGGAATTTGTGACGCAAAATATGCTACTAAATTTCTGTTATGATAAAATGGGATCATTTCTGTTGATATATCAACTGGATATGCCCAGTCATAATGTGATAAGATGATTCCATCTAATGTCCGTCCTAGAAATGAATAATCCACCTCTTCATGACTGTTTCCGGAATCCAGTTCAAATGTATTGGGAGTTATTGTCATAATAACTTTAAAGCCTTCATTATGTAATTTTTCTGTAAACTCCGTAATAAATTCATAAAATGATTTTCTATCCGCTGTCTCTATATAAGGGAAATTAATGTTTGCTGCATAATAGCCTTTCTTTTTTAAGACAGAAAGTACATTTTCAATAAAGTTATTTTTAAATTCCTGATTAATTATAATATTATGTGCGGCCTCAATATCATAACCTTTCTCTTTTAGGTTGGTGATTACCATAATGGGTGCTACACCATATGATTTAGCTAGATTTATGACACTTATATCATCTATATCATTTAAATCACCATTTTCAGCAACTACGTAACTAAAAATAGATAGATAGGATAAAAACAATAAATTCTTTTCTAATATCTTTTTTTCAACATATGGTAATACGTATCCGTTTGTTGTTATCTTCCTTATTTTCTCATCTTCATAACTAATTACAATTGTTTCTCCAGGAAAAATGAATTCCCTCTCCAAAAGATAAGGATTGTTCCTTAATAACTGAATGAGCGAAATTCCATACTGATCAGCAATACCCTGCAAAGTATCTCCTTCGATTACTGTATGAACCTGCTTCGAATGAACGATGATTATCGTTTGTCCAACTGCTAAGTTATCGTAATTAGTTATTCCGTTATCCTGAATTAATCTATGTTCGTCAATCTCATACTTCTGAGCTATGGAACTAATCGTGTCACCTTTCTGGACAACATGTATAATCATAATATTTAACCCCTAACATTTTCACACATATTCCTTTATCTTATTATATGTTGGGTAAATGCTTCGGATGCCAAAGTATCGTTGTTGCAAGAATTTAGTCATTGAAAAGAAATTAATTTTAGGAAAATTTGTAACTATTCAGAACCCCTTATGCGAATATAACTTCAGGAGTACCTGATATTGCATATTTTATTGCCTGATACGAATTAATACCATGCTTGCGTGCGGTTCCAACAAAAGACATGATTTTGAGATAATTAACCGCGCCTTCCAAGCTTCGGAAGCAACCAGATACCTTTGTCTTTGTTTTTATCATTCGAATATCTCGCTCTGCCTGATTATTATCGAATGGAACTGCAAAGTTTTTTGAAAATAGGCAGACGGATGCCTTGTAGGTATCAAGCCGTTCAATCAGTGCAAGTGTTTTCCCCTTTTTCTTACGTCCGCGCTTGTTTTCCGTGGCTATCGGAAGAGGATTTGCACTATAAGCCTGCTGGATGATCTCATCATACTGCTTTTCAAATTGATGAATGAGGATTTCATCAAGAGCTTCCTGCCCGGCAGCTATGGCCCTCTCCTTGGCTTTCTTCATTTCCAGAAGAAGCTTTTTGAAGAGGGTCGCCCATTTCTGCTCCGGATGGTTTTCTTCTATCCCGGTAAGCTCCCTTAGAAGGTGGGCACAGCAGACAGCATGGGTGATGTCTGTATATTTCCAATAGGATGCCCAACAGTCATGAACCCCGATGCCCCTGAATTTTGCAAGCACCCCACCGGCTTGCATTCCCTCCCAACCCCGTTTGCCATGGATTGTCAGATGCGTGTATTTCGCATTGGAGGCATTGTGTACCCAGATGGTTTTCTTATCCACCCTGGTTCCGGTCTCATCAAAATGACCCAGCCCAGAGTCAGCCATCTTCTGTCCAATGATATCTACTGCATCAGAAACAAGATCAGCACATTTGGCTATCATGGAACTGATGGTGCCTGTTGAAAGAGGGATGCTAAATACATTTCCGAGGATTTCATGGATACGGTTGAAACTTACAGCCCCAACCGTACTAAGGGAGACTGTCAATGCCTGAAGGTTCTCTCCATACTGGACAACTGCCTTTATGTTATCGGGGAATACGGCTTTTCTAACATCGCCGTAAAATGGGCATTTCTTAATAAGAAGTGCTTCATGGGCTGTAACATGCGTCTTTACCACGGCATCTA
The DNA here is from genome assembly GCA_035564175.1 of Mobilitalea sp. GTDB lineage: Bacteria > Bacillota > Clostridia > Lachnospirales > Lachnospiraceae > Mobilitalea. Next base: position 760 of record DATMUM010000130.1, on the reverse strand, counting down.
CCACGTGTCTTGTCTCACTGACACAGGCAGTGCCCTTACAACTATCATAATGGGGACACCCTTCACAGACAGATGGCATATGCTTTATGGTTTCATCTATGATGCTTTCAATGGAGAGATGGTTGCCCTCATGTCCTTCCTGCCCGCCAGCCTTTTTACCAGAAGCTTGGCGCAGGCTTTTAGGAGTAGGCTTCTTAAACCCGTCACTGGAAGGCGGCTTGGAGCTGTTTTGGGAATTCTTATTATTCTTATCCTGCAGTCTGGCTATTGTCTCATTTAACTGCTGGATGGTTTGTTGTAATTGTTGTATTGTCTGAGATTGCTGCTCAATGGTCTGTGACCACAACTGTGACTGTTGTTTCATTGAATTAAGCGTTGTAAATAATAGCTGCTTCAGTTCTGCAATTTCATTTAGAGCCTGCTCCAATGTCACAATAGCCACCTTCTTTCCGTTGATTTATTAAGATCATTGTACAGGAAAGTAAGGAAAAAAGCGAATTCATCTTAGCTTATGCTCCGTCATTTTGACGATAGAAAATGCTGAAAAAATCGTTGTGAAAAAGCTTAAAATCGGGTATTTTCTAAGGTTTATCCACAGGTATAGCAACAGGCGGATACTTATCCGTTGAAATGATTCTTACCCACACGAGCAGTGTGGATAACCCTTGAAAAAGGGGCAATTATGCAAAAATAAAGAAATTTATTTTCTCTGTTTTGCACATATGGAACCTAGTCTTTAATAGGGGTTCTGAATAGTTAC
>DATMUM010000129.1:0-3926 GCA_035564175.1 Mobilitalea sp. | reverse complement strand
GCGATTTATGTAAATATCTACGATATTACGTGATAATGTAGTATGAAGAGCCGGATGCCTTAATTGGGCATGTCCGGATCTGTGAGGGGCTTGTTCCGTAAGGAGCAAGTCTACTCGACAAAGTCTGATTAGGCTATAGAGATGAATATGTATGCATATAAAGTCATCTAGATGCCAGTCTACGCCATCTGAATACCTGATTAATGAAAGCTGTAATATGGCTTTCATTAATATACAATGCCCACGTATTCATTAATAAAATATCACAAGGGTTTTTGACTCCCGAATTATATTATAGAACCTCTCATATTTGTGCAGTAAAAGAGAGGAACATTTGTTTTATACAAGGTATACTTTTGATTGGAAGGAGATGATTGTGTGGAATGGTTGAAACGGTTAAATTCGGCAGTAAACTATATGGAAGAGCATTTGACTGATAATTTCGATTTAGATAAAATGGCCCAAATTGCATGCTGTTCAACATTTCATTTTCAGCGTATGTTCTCGTATCTTGCGGAAGTTCCGTTGTCTGAGTACATTAGGCGCAGGAAAATGACCCGTGCTGCATTTGATCTGCAAAACGGGAATGATAAAGTGATAGATATAGCACTTAAATATGGCTATGATTCTCCAACAGCATTTAACCGAGCTTTTCAAAGCATTCATGGTATTGCTCCGTCTATGGCTAAACAGAGCGGTGTGATACTCAAAGCATTTCCACCAATTTGCTTCCAAATAACAATCAAAGGAGATGTAGAAATGAATTATCGGATTGAGAAGAAAGAAGCATTTAAAATTGTAGGAGTAAAAGAGCATTACGTCATCAACATCGAGGAGAATTTTGCAAATGTACCGCTGTTTTGGCAAAAGACTATACAAAGCGGAATTATACCAACGTTATGCTCCTATATTGACAGAGAACCCAATGGTATTTTAGGAGTTAGCACCTGTATGAACGGAAAGGATTTTGACTACTATATAGCTGCTGCTACAAGTAAGGAGACACCGGAAGAGTTTGTTGAGTATATAGTTCCTGAATGTACATGGGCTATTTTTGAGTGTGTCGGCGCTATGCCAACTGCATTACAAAATCTTCAAAAACGAATCGTATCCGAGTGGCTGCCTGCCTCTGGCTACGAGTATGCTGATGCTCCTGATATCGAGGTGTATTTTGAAGGAAATCAACAGGCTGAGGATTACCGGTGTGAGGTCTGGCTGCCTATTATGAAAAAAGATTAATAGACATGGATTGGAGAGATTGAATGGTACATCTTGTTTATTGTGATGATAAGGAAATGGTTTTAGAGAAGATTCTCGAAGGTTCAAAGACAATGGTGGTACGTGGTGCTGCCGGAAGAAAAATACCTCATAGTCGGGTTTTTCAAGGTGAAATCTTGTACTTCATGAAAAAAGGAACTGGTAAAATTTCTGCTAGAGCTAAGGTTGTCAATGTACAAAATTATACAAGGTTAACTGATGATGAGATAATTAATATACTTGAGGATAATCAAAACAAACTTAATCTGTCAGAAAAGCAGAAAGAAAGGTGGCATAAGAAATGCCTATGCCTAGTTGAATTCTCAGATGTAGAACCAATAAATCCTTTAAAATTTGATCATCAGGGAAATATGGACGATTGGCTGATTATTAATAAAATCGAAGACGTCATCGTCGGAACCAGCATACCTTTTAACTATAAGAACTCAAGATTTTAGAAATTTTATAGGATGAGAGATAGCTACTCATATAGGTATCACCCGTTGAATAGATTAGTAATGGAATATTGTATTATGGGGGTATTTATGTGGGGTACTATGTCAATGTAGAACCGAATGTCAACATTTATGTGGAGGATCTAAACCCAACAGGAAACAAGACGATCCTATTCATTCATGGCTGGCCTGGAAACCACAATTTGTTCGAATATCAGTTCAACCAGCTGCCCCAAATGGGGTATCGGTGCATCGGACTGGACTGGAGGGGATTTGGTCTCTCAGACAAGCCCTGGAGCGGCTATGATTATAATCGATTGTCAGATGACATCCGAATCGTGGTTGAAGCACTACAGCTAAAGGATTTCATACTTGGAGGACATTCAACGGGAGGCGGGATATGTATTCGGTATATGGCAAGGCATAAGGGCTATGGGGTTTCTAAGCTGGCACTTTTTGCTGCTGCCGCACCAAGCCTTGTTCAACGGCCTTATTTCCCATATGGTTTGCAAACCCAAGCCGTATTGGATATTATTCAAGGCACCTATAACGACCGGCCCAATATGTTGAGAGGATTCGGCAATATGATTTTCTTCCGGCACGTTACCGAGCCGTTATCGGACTGGATCTTTCAGCTGGGGTTGCAGGCATCAAGTTGGGGTACTGCCGCTATTGCAAATACCTGGCTAGGGGAAGAAGAGCTGTTTGATGATCTGAAGACAATAAACGTTCCAACCCTAATACTCCATGGCGTCAATGATCAGGTCTGTCTATTCCCTTTGGCTATAGCACAAAAGAATGCAATCAGAAACGCCAAACTTGTTCCCTTTGAGGAGTGTGGTCATTTCCTTTTCTACGACCAACGGGACAGATTTAATAAAGAATTGGTTGAGTTTATCGAAGAATAGGTAAGAGTAGGTCTTAGCGGAGATATATTCTCTGTTGAGACCTTTTTCCTTTTATAAATCCTTGCATTACCAATCTATATAATTTATCATTAATCATGATATTTGATTCGATGTCAAAATTATTTTCGAGTAAACAGCAACCATAGGTACTTTTTTTTGTAATATTTTTATCTGTTTATGGTATCTGTTTATTCACAGAGTACTTATGACATTCGAGTCATATTTATTAGGACTTTACAAGTGGATATCCTATGAAAATGAAATAGATTACAAATTAATACGGGAGATAAGTAATGAAAAAGTTGGTAATCGGGATTTTAGCCCATGTGGATGCTGGAAAAACAACTCTGGCGGAAAGTATGCTGTATCTGACCGGCAGTATCAGAAAATTGGGCAGGGTAGATCATAAAGATGCGTTCCTGGATACCTATCAGCTGGAGCGTGCAAGAGGTATTACCATATTTTCAAAACAAGCTATCATTGCATTCAAAGATTTGGAAGTAGCATTATTAGATACTCCGGGTCATGTGGATTTTTCTGCTGAAATGGAACGGACCTTACAGGTTCTTGATTATGCTATTCTGGTGATCAGCGGAAGTGACGGCGTTCAGGGACATACAGAAACTTTGTGGAGACTGCTTGCGAGGTATCGGATACCAACCTATCTGTTTGTGAATAAGATGGATTTGGATAGAACGGATCGCAGAACACTTATGTGCGAGTTAAAAAAGCAGCTGAATGATGGCTGTGTGGATTTCAGTGATGATCTGAACTCTAAGGTTTTTATGGAAAATATTGCAATGTGTGATGAGACATTGCTGAATAAATATATTGAAGACGGAGTTATTGGAGCCAAAGATATAGCTTCGTTGATCGCAGAGCGTAAAATATTTCCTTGCTTTTTTGGTTCAGCTTTAAAACTGGAAGGTGTGGAGGAATTACTTTCTGGACTTGAGCAGTTCACTCAGAGCACTCGTTTTCCGGAAAAATTCGGTGCAAAGATTTATAAAATAACCAGGGATGAGCAGGGTAACCGTTTGACTTATATGAAGATTACCGGGGGATACTTAAAGGTAAAAATGCTGCTGACCAACCGTAAAGAGAATGGAATAACCCATAATCTGCACCTGGAGAATGAGGATAAAAAACAGAAGAATAGTAAACAGGAGAATAGTAAACAGGAGAATAATAAGCAAGAGAATATAAAGCAGGAGAATCAGGTGCTGCAGTCTCGAAATGGTAACAGACACGAAGATGACGAGTCCGCTATCTGGGAAGAAAAGGTTGACCAGATACGGATTTATTC
>DATMUM010000128.1:0-36583 GCA_035564175.1 Mobilitalea sp. | reverse complement strand
AGCCTGTTGTGGTTGCTCTGATCTGAGCTGTTCTGGTCTTGGCTGTTCTGATCTTGGCTGCTCTGCTCTGGGTTGTTCCGCTCTTGACTGTTCTGTTCTTGACTGTTCTGTTCTTGACTGTTCTGTTCTAGGTGACTCTGTTCTGGGTTGTTCCGCTCTTATCTGTTCTGTTCTTGATTGTTCTGTTCTTGATTGTTCTGATCTTTGCTGCCCCAATCTAGGTTGATCTGTTCTTGGTTGCTCGGTTCTTGGCCGCTCGGTTCTTGGCCGCTCGGTTCCTAGACGATCTGTTCTTGATTGTTCTGTTCTAGATCGCTCTGTTCTAGATTGCTCTGTTCTTGTCCGCTCTATTTTTGAATGTTCAGCTTTTATTTGTTCAGCTTTTATTTGTTCAGCTTTTATCTGTTCTGCTTTTATCTGTTCTGCTTTTACCTGTTCTGTTACAGGTTGTTCTATTTTGGGCTCCTCTGCTACTGAATGCTTCTCTCCAGCATGTCCCGTTCTTTTTCTTTCCTGCGCCTTTTCCGTATTTATCTTTTCCGCAGGAACTTGTTCTGTCCGATTAGTGGCTTCCCTCTTCTCTCCCTGGCTGCTTTCTGTATCATCTCTCATTAAGCTTTCAATCAGTTCGCTTTTCTTTAAAGAAGTAATGTTTTTCAGCCCTTTTTCCTTTGCCAGTTCTCTTAAATTGGCAAGAGTCATTGAATCATATTGTTTATCCATTTATTCAGCTCCTTTGGTATTGATTGGATTCTCTTACGGAATTTGTAAAGATTTGATTTAGAAATTTATAAGTGAGGAATATATCCAAAGATAATCCTTGTTTGTAATCATACAAATAAGTGAAGGAATTAATATAAGAGAAAATACTTATTACAAATCCAGCATTTGGAAGTAATTTACTATCCAAATTCTATTATACAACAAGAAAATAATAAAATAAAGTGTTTTCTTTAAAATCCTCCTATTTTTTCCTAATTTAATTGTAAGTTGACTCGGCGTACCATCTGAATATAATGTACTGATGGATTATTTAATTATAAGAAATAACAACTAAAGATTATAACATATATCCGGATCATTTGATGAAATAGAAAGTATCATATTAAATGATCAGTATTATCCAAATAATTTTTATTCTAAAAACATGTATTTATACATTATAAGGTATAGTTATAAGTAAGTACAAAATGATTAGCTTGATTTACCCATTTTATAATGATATGATAACTTTAAAATTTAGTAACGGACGACGGCAAACTACGCAGATTATTTAAGATATCACAGTCGGTATCATGGAGGTTAATTATGAATATGAATGAACAAGCACTGAAAATGCATGAAACTTGGAACGGAAAACTGGAAACAACATCAAAATGCACCGTAAAGTCAAGAGAGGATCTGGCTGTTGCTTATACTCCCGGTGTCGCCGAACCCTGCAGGGTTATCGCCAAGGACAAGGAAGCAGCTTATAAATATACAATTAAATCGAATACCATTGCCGTGATTTCAGATGGCAGTGCCGTGCTTGGCCTAGGCAATATCGGACCTTATGCTGCTATGCCCGTCATGGAAGGGAAAGCAGTTCTCTTCAAAGAATTCGGCGGTGTGAACGCCTTCCCGATCTGCCTCGATACACAGGATACGGAAGAAATTATTAAGACAATCGTTGCTATTGCACCTGCTTTTGGTGGAATTAATCTGGAGGATATCTCTGCACCCAGATGCTTCGAGATTGAAGAACGCTTAAAGAGCTTGTTAGATATTCCTGTATTTCACGATGATCAGCATGGTACCGCAATCGTAGTGCTCGCAGGAGCAATCAATGCCTTAAAGGTTACCGGCAAGACCAAGGAAGACTGCAGGATTGTTGTTAACGGAGCAGGCTCAGCAGGAATCGCAATTTCCAAGCTGCTGCTAACCTATGGTTTTTGCCACCTCACTCTTTGTGATATCAACGGAATTATCTCTAAGGATTATCCTAACCTCAACTGGATGCAGAAACAGATGCTTAAGGTTACTAATTTAGAGAATAAAAATGGTACACTTGCAGATGCTTTGGTTGGCGCAGATTTATTCGTCGGTGTCTCTGCTCCCAATATTGTTACCAAAGAGATGGTTTCTTCCATGAATAAGGATGCCATTATCTTCGCAATGGCTAACCCCATCCCGGAAATCATGCCGGATCTGGCTAAGGAAGCCGGAGCAAAGGTTGTGGCAACAGGTCGTTCCGATTTCCCGAACCAGGTAAATAATGTGGTAGCCTTCCCTGGAATCTTCCGCGGTGCCCTGGAAGGAAGAGCAACCCAAATAACCGATGATATGAAATTGGCTGCCGCTATTGCTATCGCCGGATTAGTAAGTGATGAGGAATTAAACGAAAATAATATCATGCCTCAGCCCTTTGATTCCAGAGTAAGTGATGTTGTAAGTAATGCCGTGAAGGCTTATATCAGAAAGTAGAGATTATCCCATGTGGGAAAATAAACGTTATCATTCCCTGGATTATGAATTGAAGAAAACCTTTGGTCAGAAGATTTATAAGCTTTCTCTGAATGGAGGCATGACTTGCCCCAACCGCGATGGAACTCTTGATACACGAGGCTGTATCTTCTGCAGCGAAGGCGGCTCCGGTGATTTTGCAGCAGCTTCCCAATTAGGAATAACGCAGCAGATAGAGGAAGCGAAAAAGCTGGTGGAAGCTAAGATCGCTAATCCGAAGGAGGCAAAATATATTGCCTATTTTCAGGCGTATACTAATACTTATGCTCCTGTTTCTTATCTTAAGAGTATCTTCACCGAGGCAATCCTGCACCCTGATATCGTCATCCTGTCGATTGCAACCAGACCGGATTGTTTAAATAATGAGATCCTGGAATTGATTGCCGATTTAAATAAAATGAAACCGGTTTGGATTGAGCTGGGTCTGCAGACTGCTCATGATACTACTGCAGAAGTAATCCGTCGTAAATATCCTTTATCCATATTCGAAGAAAAGGTAGAACAGCTTCACCAAATCGGTGTAGCAATAATCGTCCACACAATTCTGGGCTTGCCAAAGGAGACGAAACATGATATGTTAAAGACCATGGAATATATATCCAAGCTTCCTATTCAGGGAGTCAAGCTTCAACTGCTGCATATCCTGAAAGGAACCGAGCTTGGTACCATGTATGAACAGGGATTGTTCACGGATATTCTAACACTGGAGAATTATGTTGATGTTGTTATCTCCAGTCTGGAGCTTCTGCCTGGCGAAATGGTCATCCATCGTATTACCGGTGACGGCCCGAAGAAGCTTTTACTTGCACCCCTATGGAGCGGCAATAAAAAGCTTGTACTCAACAGCATTCACAGTGAGATGAAGAAAAGAAATACTTATCAGGGGAAATACCATCCGGCGAATCACTAATCCAGCTTTCGATAAGGAGGTCGTTATGCAATCCGATACCTTTATGTTGTATAAACTAATGATATTATATATTCTGAGCAGGGTCAGCTTCCCGCTGACAAATGCACAGCTGACTGCTTTTATACTCGAAAAGGAATATACCAACTACTTTAATATTCAGCGCGCTATTTCAGAGTTGATTGACGACGCCTTTATTTCCGCGAAGACCATCCGCAACAGCTCCCTATACCGGATTACGGAAAGCGGTATGGAAACTCTTCTTTTCTTTGACAATATGATTTCTGCAGGAATTAAAGACGATATCGAGGCTTATCTGATGCAGAACAAATATCAGCTTCAGGAAGAAGTATCCACTCTGGCGGAATTCTATCAATTAAAGAAGGGCGAATACTCTGCTCATCTCAGTGTTATCGAGAGAGCTACCTCCATCATTGATTTAACATTAGTGGTTACTACAGAAGAGGAAGCAGCAAGAATCTGCAGCAACTGGAAAGATAAAAGTTCTGATGTATATTCTTATTTACTATCCTCTTTATTGGAGAACAGATAGCAATCAAGTGGATAAGGATCATAGCAACACGCTAAGTGACTTTCCCCGGTCCGCGTTCACATTTTCATAAGTAAGCCTGTACAAGAAAGCTGACGCTCAACCAACATATTATGGTTTTGCAGCAGCTCCTTGGCTCACATATACTTACTTCAATAAAAGAGACATCATTATGATGTCTTTTTTATTATAGAATTTTCATTCAGAAACACTATTATCAACGGCCAATCCGCAGATTTCCTCCATATACGCCCAGATTTCCTCTCTTCCCTGCTTCGATAATGATGAGAAGGGTATAATCTTCGTACCCGGAGCGACCTGCAGTCCTTCCCTGATCAGCTTCACCTGCTTGTCCTTCTGGCTTCGGTTGATTTTATCCAGCTTCGTTGCGATAATCACCGGGTGGAAGCCCTGATAGACAATCCAGTCATACATACTCTTGTCGTTAGCGGAAGGCTCATGCCGGATATCAAGTAAAAGGAATACGGTTTTCAGCTGCTTCGAGGTTCTCAGATATTTTTCTATCATCTTCCCCCATTTTTCCTTCGTGGACTCAGAAACCTTAGCATAACCGTAACCGGGAAGGTCAACATAATAAATCGCATTGTTAATGTTATAGAAATTAATCGTCTGTGTTTTCCCTGGCTGCGCTGATGTTCGCGCTAAGGATTTCCGATTCATAAGCGCATTGATTAAGGAGGACTTGCCTACATTCGATTTACCGGCAAAAGCCACCTCCGGCTTATCATTCACGGGCAGAACGCTGGTTATTCCACATACAGTTTCTAATTCAGCACTTTTTATATTCATCTGTTATCTCCAATCCACCGCACCGCGGCGGCATTACAATGTTACTGTTTCATAAGAATGAAACCTATCCAGAAAGGGCTGCTGCAAATAGTAAATAAATTATTCTGCAGCAGCCCTTTGCAATTCTATTTTTCTTAATTAAGTTTAAGCAATTTCGTCTTTACTTTTCTTATTCGTCCGCTTTGTAATCGGTTTTCTTGCGACATTTTCTTCCGATAATACTACCTTCGGCTTCTCATTTCCAAGTACTGCTTCCTTTGTAATGATACATTTAATTGCTTTCGTATCGGATGGAATGTTATACATGGAATCCATCATGACGCTTTCCATAATGGCACGAAGACCTCTGGCACCAATCTTCCTCTTAAAGGACTGTTTCGCAATTTCATTCAGTGCATCCTCGTCAAATTCAAGCTCTACGCCATCCAGCTCAAACAGCTTCTTGTACTGTTTGGTGATCGCGTTCTTGGGCTCTGTAAGAATTCGTACCAAGGCTTCCTCATCCAGCATGTCGAGCGCCACCGTAACCGGAACACGGCCAACAAATTCAGGAATTAGACCAAACTTGATCATATCCTGCGGCATTACCTGACGGAACAGCTCGCCCACATTGGCTTTATTCTTCTCAATAATCTGAGCATTAAATCCAATCGACTTCTGTCCGATACGGGCTTCGATGATTTTCTCCAAACCATCAAAGGCTCCGCCGCAAATGAATAAAATATTGGTGGTATCGATCTGTATGAATTCCTGATGAGGATGCTTTCTGCCGCCCTGAGGTGGAACAGAAGCAACCGTACCTTCCAGGATTTTTAATAATGCCTGTTGTACACCTTCACCGGATACGTCCCTGGTAATTGACGTATTCTCTGATTTTCTGGTAATCTTATCAATCTCGTCGATATAGATGATTCCGAACTGTGCACGCTCAATGTCAAAGTCAGCAGCCTGAATGATTTTAAGAAGAATATTCTCAACATCTTCACCTACGTAACCTGCTTCGGTCAGTGCAGTAGCATCTGCTATCGCAAATGGAACATTTAATAATTTAGCCAGTGTCTGAGCAAGATATGTCTTACCAGAACCGGTCGGACCAATCATAAGAATGTTGCTTTTCTGAAGCTCAACATCCAAATCCTTTTCAGCGAGAACTCTTTTGTAATGATTATAGACCGAGACAGCGAGCACTTTCTTCGCCTCATCCTGGCCAACTACATGCTGATCCAAGAACGCTTTGATTTCCGCCGGTTTTAACAAATTGATGTCGGTATTGATTACAGGTTCACCTTCAAATTCTTCTTCGATGATCTCACTGCAGATCTCAATACATTCATCACAGATATATACACCCGGTCCGGCAATCAGCTTTCTTACCTGATCCTGCGTTTTATTACAAAAGGAACATCTCAGCTGTTTTCTGTCATCTACTTTTCCTGCCACTGCCTTATCACCTCACTCTTAAGTCGTGCAAAGCATTACGGTATTTATCTGCTAACTAAAATTCCATCAACAATACCGTAATCACGGGCTTCTTCCGCACTCATATAGTAATCTCTCTCAGTATCAACTTCAATTACTTCAAGTGGTTTACCCGTATTCTTTGCTAATATTTCATTTAACTTTCTTCTTGTTTTAATAATATTATCTGCAACAATCTTGATATCGGTTGCCTGGCCTTTTGCACCGCCGGAAGGCTGGTGGATCATAACCTCTGCGTTAGGAAGGGCAAATCTCTTACCCTTAGCACCGCCTGATAAAAGGAATGCTCCCATACTTGCTGCCATACCGATGCAGATGGTGGATACATCACATTTGATATAATTCATGGTATCATAGATTGCCATACCTGCTGTTACAGATCCACCGGGGCTGTTAATATAGAAATTAATATCCTTACCAGGATCCTCTGACTCTAAAAATAATAACTGCGCTACGATAAGGCTTGCTGTTACATCGTTTACATCTTCTCCGAGGAAAATGATTCTTTCCTTTAATAATCTGGAATAGATGTCATAGCTTCTCTCACCGCGACTTGTTTGTTCAATGACATAAGGTACTAAACTCATACATTTATCCTCCTTATTTTGCTTTCAATCTTATGCTAACTTCAAGTCAAATTTATGCTTCTTTTGACTGAGCAACTACAAAATCAACTGCTTTCTGAACGGCAATATCTGCTTTAATCTGCTCTTTCTCTTTGTCGCCGATTAATTCCTTTAATTTATCAGCTTCCATCTGATACATAGCAGCCATATCTACAAGCTCTTTCTCAAGCTCTTCTTCAGATACTTCGATACTCTCTGCCTTAGCAACAGCCTCGAGAACTAATCTGCTCTGGATGCGCTTGATTGCCTGTGGCTTTAAGCTTTCCATGAACTTCTTAGCATCCATTCCGGTAAACTGGAAGTACTGCTCAATAGAGAGACCCTGATACTTAATTCTCTGAGCGAAATCTTCTGCCATCTGGTTAACCTGGGCACTGATCATTGCCTCCGGAATTTCCATGGTTGCGCCTTCAATGATCTTATCTACGATATCGTTCTCTTTTGCAGTCTTTAATTCCTTTTCCTTGCTTTCCTTAATTGTAGCCTTGATGCTTTCTTTATATTCATCTAAGGTATCAAATTCAGATACGTCCTGTGCAAAATCATCGTCAAGCTCAGGAAGCTCCTTCACTTTGATTTCCTTAATGGTTACTCTGAAAAGAGCTAATTTGCCTTCCAGTTCCTTTGCCTGATATTCCTCAGGGAAGGTTACATTAACATCAACTACTTCGCCAACGTTATGGCCGATTAACTGCTCTTCAAAGGTATCGATGAAGGAATGAGAACCGATGGTAAGGGAATAATCATCGCCTTTACCGCCTTCAAATGCTTTGCCATCTACAAAACCTTCGAAATCAATAACTGTCATATCGCCATCCTTAACCGGTCTGTCTTCAACAGTGATTGTTCTGGAGTTCTGCTCGAGCTCCTTATTAATCTTCTCCATTACCTCATCTTCGGTTACAACGGCTTCTTTCTTTTCTACTTCAATTCCCTTGTAAGCGCCTAAGGTTACTTCCGGCTTTAATGCGACTTCAGCTGTGAAAATGAAGTTCTTGCCCTTCTCTACCTGAACAATATCGATATCAGGTCTGGAAACGATATCTAAGCCGCTTTCCACTGCAGCCTTCTCATAAGCTTCCGGAATTAATTCATTCGCTGCATCCTCATAAAAGATGCTTGCACCATACATTTTCTCAATGATTGCACGAGGAGCCTTACCCTTACGGAAGCCCTGTACATTGATCTTATCCTTATTCTTAAGGTATGCCTTCTGCAATGCCTTCTCAAAATCTTCAGCGGAAGCCTCTATTGTAAGCTTTGCCATATTCTTTTCTAATTTTTCAACCTGTAAACTCATTTTATTAATTCCTCCTGTTTTCTCGGGAGTATTTATCTCCCTTTATTCCGGGAGTTCGTTTTCTCCCTATGATATAGGGGAGATACTACCCTCCCTGTATTTTGGGGAAAGATTTCTCCTTCCTTTGATATGTACTTTACTATTGCTATTATTATATATCTTCCTGCATTCGCAGACATTTTGACAATAGTATATTATAACATATCGATTCTGTAAATACCAGAAATCATTAAATACAAAAATGCATCAAACAATTCGCCGATATTACGTGATTTTCACCAAAAATAGGGTGTTCTACAGCACATGTCCCTGCTTTTTCATTACCTGAACTACCCGATCAACTAAGATATGGCAGATTTCCTGCGTTTCCGCTTCCACCATGACTCTGATCACAGGCTCCGTACCGCTCTCACGAACGAGGATACGCCCATTGCTGCCCAGTTCCTTTTCAACCTGTGCAACTATTTCCACAACCTCTTTGTCTTCTCTCGCTGCTTTCTTGTTGTGAACCTTTATATTAACTAGCAGCTGCGGGAAAATGGTCACTTCTTTCAGAAGCTCCGATAAGGTTGCCTTGCTTTCTAACATTACCTCCATTAATTTTAATGAGGTCAGGATACCGTCACCGGTGGTTGCATGCTTACTGAATATGATATGTCCGGATTGTTCGCCACCCAGGGAATGACCATTTTCCATCATATTCTCAAATACATATTTATCACCGACTGCCGTCTTTACATATTGGATGTCTTTCTTTTCCAGAGCTTTATATAAGCCCAGATTGGACATGATCGTTGTAACGATGGTATTATTCGCCAGTTCGTTGCGGCTCTTCATATAAACACCGCACAGGTACAGGATTAAATCACCGTCTATAATATTGCCCTTTTCATCGATTGCCAAACATCGATCTGCATCTCCGTCATAAGCAAAACCGACATCCAGGTTATTATCGATTACAAATTTCTGCAGATGTTCGATATGGGTGGATCCGCATTCCCTGTTAATATTGGTTCCATCCGGATTACTGTTGATTACAAAGGTCTTGGCACCCAGTGCATCGAATACACCTTTTGCTACAGTAGTTGCTGAACCGTTTGACAGATCCAGTCCGATTTTCTTATCCTGGAAGGATCTTGTTGCCAGAGAAATCAGGTATCCGATATAACGGTTTCTGCCGATACTATAATCCACGGTTTTTCCGATATTCTCCCTGGTAGCATAGGGAATTGTATCAACCTCACTATCAATATATGCTTCAATCAGTTCTTCAACATCTGCTTCAAGCTTATATCCGCTTTTGTTGATCACCTTAATGCCATTGTCATAATATACATTATGGCTTGCAGAAATCATAATTCCGCAGTCGAAGCCCTCACTGCGTACTACATAAGATACGCTCGGGGTTGGTGTTACATGCAGCAGATATACATCTGCTCCGCTTGCCGTTAAACCGGCTACTAATGAATATTCAAACATATAGCTTGATCTTCTGGTATCTTTACCGATTACGATATTAGCCTTATGATCCTTTCCATAATAATATCCTAAAAATCTTCCTACCTTATAGGCATGCTCTACTGTAAGATTAACGTTTGCCTCGCCGCGAAATCCATCTGTCCCAAAATATTTACCCATGATTTCATATCCTTTCCATTTATATATAAGTATATGCCATTTCCTATCCTACTCATGTATCTATCGTCATATCAGCTTTTCATTGAACTATTTATTATGAAATATGCTATCGGTGATATTTTTACTGTTCCGCCGGATAGTCACGACTATTTTATCATAAATAGAATTATTTTGGGAAGAAAATATTTGTAATCTTTTTGTAAACAAAATAAATCGGCAGGGTAACATAAAAACATCACTGGAACAAGTGACGTTGTCTCTTATCCCAGTGATGTTTTATTGGCAGGTGGATTTACTTTTTCGTAAATCCAGCCTGCATTACCGCTTTATACGGAAAACTATTCAATTCAATCTTACTTAGAACCAGACATCTGCTGTTCTTGCTGTCTGATCATACGTTTAACCATTTCTCCACCAACAGAGCCATTCTGCTTGCTTGTTAATTCGCCGTTATAACCTTGTTTTAACGGAACACCGATTTCATTAGCAATTTCCATTTTGAAACGGTCAAGTGCCTCTCTAGCCTGAGGAACTTCTGATCTGTTTGATCCAGTGTTACTTGCCATACTAATTTTCACCTCCGTTTATTTAGCATCAAAGCAACCAAGATACAAAATCAACTATTTGTAGGTTCAGCGGTTACTTTTTAAGTATTGTCGCCGCGCGTGACTTTGTTTTGTATTGCCTGTAATCTTATTGTTAACAGCATAGGGAAATATTATTATGGTAATTTCTGTTTATTATGCCACTGTTTTGCAAATCGGTGAGTCATTGACAAATATTGCTTATTTTTATGCATTTTTCTTGAAAATCGCTGTATATTTTAAACATAGTTTGTGATTTAAAAAATGATTTATTCATTGAAAACAGCATTATTTCAAAACTATACAGCAGTATCAGCTATAGACTCACTTATTCATTGTCAATATAATATTAAGAAGAAAAATCTTTTCAGATTTCCATGCAGTTTCGTAAACTTTTTACGGTGTATCGACTTTATCGATATCCTGAAATAGCTTATAATAACTTTACACATACCATGGTTTGGGTTATACTGTTTTGGAATACTGAACAACATCGCTTCCCCAGGGAGCATAGCAATAGAGAGAACAATGATGAAACAGCTTATCGTTAGTGAAAGTGAGGAAAATTCAATGAAAATAGTTGTATTGGCAGGCGGAACCAGCACAGAAAGAGATGTATCCTTATCAACCGGTACTATGATTTATAAAGCTTTGAAAAGCAGAGGTCATCAGGCTATTTTGCTGGATGTTTACCTGGGATATGAAGGTGATACGACAGTTGTATTTGAGATAGAAAAGGACTGGGCAGACAACATCGGCTCCATCAAGGAAGATATCACTGACATCAATCAGATAAAGGCTTTAAGAAAAGGCGATTCAGACAGCTTCTTTGGGAAAGGTGTCCTTGAAATCTGCAGTAAAGCAGATATTGTCTTCATCGCACTCCATGGCGAAAACGGAGAGGACGGTAAAATCCAGGCAGCCTTCGACCTGATGGGAATCAAATATACCGGCACTGATTATACCAGCAGTGCCCTGGCAATGGATAAAGCAATCACGAAGGAGATCTTTGCCTTCTATCATATACCTACTCCGGTTGGCATTCGTGCAAAGAAGGGTGAGGAATTTACCTGGAACCTCTATCCCTGCGTGGTTAAGGTAAGCTGCGGTGGTTCCAGCGTCGGAGTGTCGATTGCAGACTCCGAGCAGGAAATGGCAACTGCCTTGAATAGTGCATTTACTTTTGGTGACGAGGTTATAATTGAACAATACATCAAAGGCAGGGAGTTTTCCATTGGTGTCATTGATGGTAAGGCACTTCCAATCATTGAAATAGCTCCACTTGTCAGCTTCTATGATTATAAGAATAAATATCAGCCAGGCAGTACTATCGAAACTTGTCCGGCCGTATTGGATCAAGAGATTACAGCAAAGATGCAGAAGGTAGCTGAGAATGTATTTGCTGCCCTGCGAATTAAGACTTATGCACGTATGGACTTTCTGTTAAATGAAAAGAATGAATTCTTCTGTCTTGAGGCAAATACACTTCCGGGCATGACACCAATGTCCTTATTGCCACAGGAAGCTAAGGCAGACGGAATTGACTTTGAAAGCTTATGCGAGAAGATTATTGAAATTTCTTTAAAGAAATATCAAGCATAAAACATACGGTATTGAATTACAACAAATCTCAAAGATTAGGGGATTTCAAAATGAAAAATATGACATTAACTCAGATAGCGCAGGCTTGCCATGGTAAGCTGATTCCTACAGATGCCCCTGTTGGCAGGGAAGTTGCCGGAGTTGTGGTTGATTCACGACTGGTAGCTGAAGATTATCTTTTTATTGCCACTCCCGGGGAGTGTGTGGATGGCCATGATTATATCCCTGGTGCCTTCGATAAGGGAGCCATGGCTGTTGTATGTGAAAAAGCACCTGCAGATCCGAAGGGACCTTACATACTTGTAGAAAACAGCTTCCAGGCTCTGAAGGACATTGCCAAATGGTATCGCGCCCAGCTCCCGATCAAGGTAGTAGGAATTACCGGAAGTGTAGGTAAAACCAGTACCAAGGAGTTCATCAGCAGCGTTCTTGCCCAGAAATATCAAGTATTAAAGACACAGGGTAATTTTAATAATGAAGTTGGCCTGCCCCTTACCATATTGAAAATTCGAGAAGAACATGAAATTGCTGTTCTTGAGATGGGCATCAGTGATTTTGGTGAAATGCACCGGCTCAGTGAAATAGCAAAGCCGGATATCTGCGTCATTACCAATATTGGTCAGTGCCATCTTGAGAACCTCGGTTCCAGACGGGGAATCTTAAAAGCAAAAACTGAAATCTTTGATTTTATGGCTGAGGATGGTCATGTCTGTGTTAACGGAGATGATGATATGCTCGCTACCATTACTGAGGTAAAAGGCCGCAAACCGGTTAAATTCGGCTTGACTGCAGGAAATGACGTATCTGCATCCAATATTGTTACTCACAGACTGTTCGGCAGCAGCTGCAATATTCACGTACAGGACCAATCCTTTACAGCGGATATCCCTCAGCCCGGTGAGCATATGGTACTGAATGCCCTCGCCGCAACCTCGGTAGGAACCCTCCTTGGTCTTACCTTCAGCGAAATTGCAGCCGGTATTCAAGCGGTTCAGGCTCTGGGCGGAAGAAGCAATATTATAAGACTGTCTAATCGGACTATTATCGATGACTGCTACAATGCTAATCCAGTATCCATGAAGGCTGCCATCGATCTTCTTGGTAAGGCAGATACCCGCAAGGTTGCCATACTTGGTGATATGTTTGAGCTAGGGGCTACAGAAAAAGAGCTGCATATAGGAATCGGAGCATATGCTTCCAGCGAAGCTGTGGACGTCCTCGTATGCGTAGGTCAGTTATCAAAATACATGTATGAAGGAGCTGCGGAGAGCTTTCCAGGAGAATTACATTATTACGCAACCCGTGATGAGTTAATCGAAGCACTTACCCGTCTGATTCAAATGGATGATACCATTCTGGTAAAGGCATCCCATGGTATGGGCTTTGAGCATGTAGTAAAAGCTCTTCATGATTTGTAATCATATATTTATCAAACAAGGGCAGAAACCCGTACAAAACAGGCTCTGCCCTTAATTACTACCGAAATATTTTACATTGGTTTATAACGTTTACACGGAACTTAAAATATTATCCTATGCCATTCGCAAGCTTTTCCCATTCCTTCCCAGAACCTTTTCCAAACCTACCCAAGCCCCTATCCAATAACTTTCCTATACCTTCCCAAAACCTTTCCATATCATCCTTATCCTTTTCTATACCTTCTCAAGCCCATCTCATACCTTCCTGCGCCTATACTATTTCGAACTTTTTCAACATATAATATAGAAAGCTTTGAATTGGATAAGGCCGATATGATAGATTTTATCAAGAACATCAATAATTTTCTCTGGGGAATCCCAATGCCGATCTTGCTCTTTGGAACGCACATCTATTTTACATTCCATTTGAAAGGTGTTCAAAAACATATCAAAAAAGCTGTTAAATTATCTATTACTCCCGAAGAAGGCGTCGAAGGCGATCTAAGCGGGTTCGCCTCCCTTACTGCAACTCTCGCAGCCACCATTGGCACAGGTAATATCGTTGGCATCTCAACTGCAGTCGCATTGGGCGGTCCCGGTGCCATCTTTTGGTGCTGGCTGACAGGCCTTCTTGGCATGGCAACAACCTATGCCGAATGTTTTCTCGGTGTGCTCTACCGCAGGAAAACCTCGGACGGTACCTATCTCGGAGGTCCAATGTATGCTCTGGAATATGGTCTGAATAAAAAATGGCTGGCTGTTTTGTTCTGTATTTTTACCTTAATGGCTTCTTATGGTGTGGGCTGCACAACACAGGTCAGGGCTGTGACTGAAACGGCGAAGACCTTATGGAATCTTCCTGAATGTATTGTTGGTATGGTCGTAGCAATCCTTGTTGGCTTAGTAATCGTCGGAGGTATAAAATCAATCGGTAATATCTGCAGTAAGCTTGTTCCGGCCATGGGCTTCTTCTATATCTTTGCCTGTCTGATCCTACTGGTTGTGAATATAAAATACCTGCTTCCCGCCATCGGTTTAATCTTTGAATCGGCTTTCCTTCCGGCTAAACTTCCGGCAGCTGTCGCTGGCGGCTTTATCGGAAGCACGCTTCGTTCGGCTGCCAGATACGGTATTGCCAGAGGCCTTTTTACCAATGAGGCCGGCCTTGGTTCCGCAGCCATTGCTGCTGCCGGAGCAAAAGCTTCTCATCCTTCCAGGCAGGCACTGATCTCCATGAGTGCAACCTTCTGGGATACGGTAGTTATGTGTGCAATCACCGGCTTGGTCATTGTTACGAATCTGCTGAAGAATCCTTCCTCTGCTGCCGGCTATTCTTTTGCAGAACTGACCACTGCTGCCTTCAATACCATTCCCTTCGGCAGTATTCTGCTGGGACTTTCCCTGATCGCATTTGCGGTTGCGACCTTAATCGGCTGGTCCTATTTCGGAGAAAAAGCGGTAGAATACTTATTCGGGAAAAGTGGAATAAATACCTACCGTCTCTGCTATATTGTTATGATATTCATAGGTTCCATCATGTCCATGGACCTGGTATGGGAAATGACTGATTTTGTGAATGCTCTGATGGCAGTTCCCAACCTATACTGTCTTTTTGCTTTACGAAAACAGATACTGCCCTATCAAAAGTCTTAATGCCCGTTATTAATTATAAAAGAAATTGCTGCAAATTATGGTTGATAATGCTGATATTGGATTGCACCTGCAATTCTTGCAGCTTCTTCTTCGCCTAAGATACTTTTAATTAATGCTAAGGAAAAGTCGATTGCTGTACCCATGCCTTTGGACGTTATAATATTGCCATCTGTAACAACAGCTGCATTTTTCACATAAGCGCCAATTAGCGCTGTTTCAAAGCCTGGAAAGCAGGTCGCATTTTTACCTTTTAATAATCCCTTTTCACCAAGAACACTGGGTGCTGCGCATATTGCAGAAATCCTTTTCCCTTTCGCATGAAAGCTTGTCAGTAATTGTGCCAGGCCGTCATGTGCGGCCAAATGCTTGGTACCAGGCATACCTCCCGGAAGTACTAACATTTCTGCATCTTTAAAATCAACATGTTCAAATAAAATATCCGCCTTAACGGTAATCTGATGAGATCCTGTGACAAACTGATTACCGGTAATGGAAACGGTGGCGATTTCAATATTTACTCTCCGTAATAAATCAACCACGGTCAACGCTTCAATTTCCTCGACGCCATTTGCTAAAAAGATAAATACTCTTGTCATAATGTAATTTACTTCCTTTCCCACTTAAGTTAGTCTTATTATATAGTTGTTTTCTATTCAAATCAATGCATACCGCTAACATCATGTAATAAGTTTTACAGATATTGATATATTGATACATGGGATGAGCATTTTTATTCCTTAGGACGCAATTTCCTCATATAAAATAATAAATAAGGGATGGAAGTTAACGCTCCATCCCTTTCAACCTCTATATATCATAATTGCATTTTAACAAGATAAGGAAATAATCTGTGAACTTATTCCTAATTCGTCTGCATTTTTATATTAATGCCAGGCTGGCTACACCTACATTACTTAGTGTAATTTTAGGTTTACATACTTCTCTCTTTCTGCATTTTACAGGTCTAACCTCTAAGAGGTAATAATCATCGAAAGGAACTTTAAATTCAAAGCAACCGCATTTACATATACAGATACAGTATAACAGAATCTTATTCTCACCGCAGTTTTTATACAATTTAACCTCCCACTCATGGTTATGACAGCAATTACAGCCCCAAATGCATCCGAAGATTAAGCCTGGTGTAATCAAAGGTATTTCACATTCCTCTTCTTCTTTAACGGGAACCGGTATTGGGATTGGAATTGGTCTAATCTCGATCTTTGTAATTGGCTCCGGACACGGAGGACAACTGGGACATGGTAATGGCGCTGGCGGTGACGGACATTCCGGGCAAGGCGCAGGTTGTGGGCAAGGTGCAGGCTGTGGACATGGCGCAGGCTGTGGGCATGGTGCAGGCTGTGGGCATGGTGCAGGTTGTGGGCATGGTACAGGCTGTGGACATGGCGCAGGCTGTGGACATGGCGCTGCTTGTGGACATGGCGCAGGCTGTGGGCATGGTGCAGGTTGCGGACATGGTGCAGGCTGTGGACATGACGCTGCTTGTGGACATGGCGGACAAGGTTGCTGTACTGGAGCTGGCGGTGGTGCAGGAACAGGCCTCGGTGCAGGAACAGGCCTCGGTGCAGGCATCGGTGCGGGGGCTGGAAGTGGTGTCGGTATCGGTGCCGGGGGGGGTGCTGGCCTTGGAGCCGGAATCGGCATAGGTGCTGGAGCTGCTGCCCTGCATTCTACTCCGCCAACAAAAGGATATAAATGAAATTCAAATCCACTAGTAGGATTTATAGCAAAAGAACCAAGGGCAGCATTACCGCTTACCATGCCGCCTGTCTGATGTGCATGGAACATCGCCTGCGGTGCAAGGATACTTCCCCAGATAGCTGCCGGAACTTCCATATAAATATGTCCGGCATCTTCAAATACATAGAGTGTACGGTTTGCAAGCCCCTCATTTCCCCATAATCCATATTGGATATGAGCATTATCTCCTGTTCTAAATATCACTATGCCAAGGCTTCCGGATGGAATTTCAAAATGAACTTCCTTATTTAATATTCCGGATGGACGTGCATCAATGACAAATACATTCTGAACCGGATCACTTCCACGAAGAATCCATTCAGAATAATGTTCGGTTACTGTTCCGTTTGGCTGCAGACCGGTAATGCAGTCATGAAAGTTTGTAAGGCTATTCCTTGCGTCTGCGAAGAATTTATTAGTGTCTGCATTAATTCTGGCAGCAGGAATAAATCTTGGTACATCATAACTGGATACTGCATAATGAGTATTTCTATCACTTAGTCTCCAGTATCTGCTGCCACCTTCAGCCTGATATAAATCAGTCAGCTCCTGTACCTGACCGGCTGAACCATCCTTGCCGATCATATAGGTACTGCCTTTGTCTGCTCTGAAGTTACCACCGACTACCACATGACCAACCACTACAAGGGGTCCCTGCATGGCTACATTACCGCCAACCAAAAATCTCACCAAATCCGGGCTGTATCCCGTCCCAGTTAACTTTCCGTCATTGCCATATCCGAGGGTCAAGCTTCTTGGGCTGGTAAAGTTTCCACCCACAGCCATGGCTCCTTTTGTATCTACAATATTATTGGCATCTCCTAAAATAAACGCATTAAAGTAGGAAGCGGTACCGAAGGGCTGGCCTACAACATCATACCAGACGATATCGTGATAGGGTATTCCTGCAGAATCGTTATCGTAATTGTTTTGCATAGATACCTCCTAAACTCAACAATTCCTTTGAATCCAATATTCTCAATTCAGTTTATTCAAAAGATAAATAATCGTGCAACATTACTGAATCATTCCTAATTCTTCCATCCAATACATTTCGGTTTACACATATGTGCATAAAGTGATAAAATGAACCTTAAGATATTAATTCCCACACCCGGAAAATATTACATGCTGCTGAAATTTAGTGAAATAGGAGGTGTAGATATTGAATGAAATCGATTCCTTGGCTCTCGAAGCTAAGGCAGATCCTTCAAACAGGGAAAAATTAATTAAAAAAAATGAATTTTACATAATGAAATGCGCTTCTAAAACCTGTCACCGCTATATCACCAAGAGCGATGATGAATATTCCATCTCCTTAATGGCATTTTCCCAAGCCATTGACAACTATGAGCTGGAGAAGGGGAGCTTCTTAAATTTCGCCAATGTAATTATCAAACGCCGTTTAATTGACTACATTCGAAGTCAGGGAAAATATAATACGGAAGTATTTGTTGACCCTATTTTATTTGATACAGAACCGGACGAGGAAAATGATGATGTTCAGATAAGAATGGCTGTTGCTGAACAGGTTACGAAGCAAGACAACGGAGATTTAAAGCTGGAGATACAAGATGCTACCCAGAACTTCTCAGCCTACGGATTTACTTTTATTGATCTGTCTGAATGCTCTCCACGTGCGGCCAAAACCAAAAAAGCTTGTGCTATGGCAGTTAACTTCATGATGCAGAATCCGATCTTAATCAATGACTTGCGAAGTACCAGGCAGCTACCCCTAAAAACAATTGAAAAAGATGCCCATATACCCCGGAAAATAATAGAACGTCATCGAAAATATATAATAGCAGCAATAGAAATACTTTCCGGAGGGTATCCGCATCTCGCAGAATACATGCGATACATTAGAGAGGAGAAGTCATATTGAAAGCAGTTGTTGTACAATTGAATAATACGAAAGCTGCTGTCCTTTCTGATGATGGTTGCATTACAACTATCAAAAATAATAACTACGAGATAGGTCAGGTAATACAGCTGAAAAAATCAAAGACTGATATGGTAAAGAAGCTTACTGTAATGGCAGCCGCTGCTGCAGGATTTATCTTTGTCAGTGTTGGCAGCTGGGCATATGCAAGCCCCTATACTTATGTCAGTGTGGATGTTAATCCTTCCATTGAATTCATAGTAAACCGTTTTGACCGTGTAATAAAGGTGAAAGCAGTCAACGATGACGGTGAAGATGTTTTAAGCAAGCTATCCTTGGATACTCTGAAAAACCAACCGATTGATGATGCTATCACCACAACCGTTGATCAGATTTCTGCTACCGGCTATTTTGATGGTGACACGGATGGTGGCATCATGATTACAACCTCAAGCGAAGATGCTGGCAAAGCGGAGGCGTTGGCCGTGAATTTGCAAGAATCCGTGGAACAGCAGACAGTGCAGAACGGCGATGTTGTAGAGGTTGAAGCCATCAGTGTTGGTAAGGATCGGGTTCAGGAAGCTCAAAAGCTGGGTGTTACACCCGGAAAGCTTAACCTGGTTGAGCAACTCCAGGAAGCAGCAGACGATCCAACCGACATAAGTATCGAAGAATGGCTGAATAAACCGGTTAAGGATATCATGAAGGCAACAAAGGATTATAAAGATTCCGGCAAATCATCGGAAGACACAGATAAACCGGCTGCCGAAGATACCAATAACGCAGTGGATACAAATAAGGAAGATAGTTCAAATCAGAATAATTCTAATAACATAGATAATCAAAAGAAAGACGATCAAAAAACCAAGCAGACGGAAAAAGCAGCCGAGAAAGCGAATAAAGATGCCGCCAAAGCAGAAGAAAAGGCTCAGGCCGCTCAGGAAAAAGCAGATAAAAAAGCTCAGGAATCAGCATTAGAAAAAGATACCACAGCGAAACAAACTGCCAAGGCTGAAGCAGAACAGGCTAAAACAGAGGCAAAAGAAGCTAAAAAAGCTGCAAAGGAAGCTAAGAAAGCCGCGAAGGAAGCACAAAATGCTGCCGCTGAGGCCCAGAAAAAAGCTGATAAGGCAAAAAAGGATGGCAATACCGAAAAAAAAACTAATAGTACAGAAGATGAGATAGCAAATACAGGTAATCCATCCTCCGATGGTTCACCTAAAGATCAACAACCGGCTGCTGTTACTGTAGCACCGGAGCAAATTACCAAGAACAGCAATGATGACGCGAATCCACCTGCCGATGAGGTCCAAGACAAGGATAATGGCAATAAGAATTCTGATAAAGGCAACTTACAGAATCCCGATAACAGCTCCTCGCAGGATAATTCCGTTACGAAAGATCAACCCTCCGATAACAAGGATAACGGTAATGGCAAGGATGACAGCTATGATAACGGCAATTCCAACGGTAAGAATAAAAACTAACGCTTTTCACTCAATTCAGATAAATTATCCATTCCTAGAATAATGGATAATCCCCACACACTAAAAGCCACTGCATGGTTCCTTATAAGAATCATTCAGTGGCTTTTGGATTTCATCTTCTTAGCTTCTTCCAGGAACACAGAATGTTCATAAAAAACTAACATCCTGCTCACGAAAAATACTAGGTTTTTTATAGTTGTTATAGTATAATTAAGTCCAAGTCAGATAATTGGCTAATATTAACAAAAATAGAAAGGAACAATATTATGCAGGACTGGATTATAGATATAATGAATAACTTCGGTTATCTAGGTATCAGTTTATTAGTAGCAATCGAAAATATATTTCCGCCCATACCATCCGAAATTATATTAACCTTCGGTGGTTTCATGACAACAACGACTAATCTGTCTGTTTTTGGTGTTATTGTGGCAGCGACCATCGGTTCCGTTATCGGTGCAATCGTTTTATATGGTGTAGGTTGTTTGCTCCCGGCGGAAAGGATTGCCAAGATACTGGATGGCAAGCTGGGTAAACTCCTGGGCTTCAAAAAGGATGATGTTTATAAAGCTTATGACTGGTTTAGTAAAAAAGGTAAGATTTCCGTATTATTGTGCCGTTGTGTACCTATTGTACGTAGTTTAATCTCCATTCCTGCCGGAATGGCTAAAATGCAGTTCGGTATGTTCCTTCTTCTTACAACCATCGGCTCCCTTGTATGGAACACCGTTCTTGTTAACCTCGGTGCAATTGCCGGAGCGTCCTGGGAAAAGATCGTAACAGGCATGGATGTATACCAGACAATAACCATTGCTGTACTTGGCGTTATCGGATTAGCAATCCTTTATCTTTATATCCGTTTCCGTAAGAAGAATAAAACAATGGATAATCAATAAGCTTTTGAGACAAGGATAACCTCCCTGTTTTTTATTCCTCTTCTTGCTTACCTATATAAAGCTTGACTTTGTCAATTCTTTTATTCTTTACACTTTCCAGTTTAAAAACCAGATTATCTATTTCAACGGTACGATCATCATTCTCCAAAGGAATGGAGCCCAGATGATCAATCAGAAAGCCTGAAATTGTATCATAATTCTCTGAAAATAAATTCAGATCCAGCTTGTTGTTTAACTCATCAATTGTAGCCATACCATCAATAAGATAGGTTGAATCATCTATTTTCTTCACCTTGAAGGAAACCGGATCATATTCATCTTCGATATCACCCATAACCTCTTCTACGAGGTCTTCCATCGTGACAATTCCTGCAAAACCGCCATACTCATCAATCAATACAGCAATCTGCTTTTTGGACTGCTGCAGTTCCCAGAATAAGTCCTTTATAATTTTACTCTCCGGTACAAGATAAGGCTTTTTCATGATACTTCTGACATCTACATTCTTATAGCCTGTTTTTACTGCTGCCTTGAGAAAATCCTTTATATAAAGCATACCTATGATATTATCGATATCTTCCTCATAGACCGGGATTCTGGTGTATTTGGTCTGCAGCAGCTCCTCCAGATATTCCTCCTTCGGTACAGTAATATCAATAGCAAATACATTAATTCTTGGAGTCATGATTTCCTTTGCAGTCTTTTCATCAAACTCCATGATTGAATTAATCATTTCTTTTTCTTTCTTATTTAATACACCGTGAGCTTGTCCTTCATTTACCAGGGATATCAGTTCTTCTCTTGATAAAATCTCCTCCGTATTACTCTCCTTTATTCCAAAGGGTGTTGTTACAATGTTTGTAGAGAAGGTCAAAAGCTTAATAAATGGAGAAGCAACTTTAGAAACTGCCTTAATCGGACCAACGCAGAACATACTGATTGACTCAGGCTTCTGCAAGGCAATCTTCTTCGGTACGAGCTCACCGAATACAAGCGTAAAATAAGAAAGAATTAAGGTAATTATAATTAATGACATCTGATTTCCATATGGAATATTATGCCGTATCAGCCAGGCACCAAGCGAATCGGAAAGACCGGAAGCCGCAGAGGCACTTGAGAAAAAACCTGCCAGAGTGATTGCTACCTGTATTGTAGAGAGGAACTTCGTCGGCTCCTCCAGGAACTTATGAACCAGCTTTGCACTTTTCCTTCCTTCCTCCGCCATTCTTCTTATTTTACTCTTATTTACTGAAACCATAGCCATTTCCGCACAGGAAAAAAACGCATTAATTAATGTTAAAATAACTAATATTATAATCTGCCCAATGATTTTCTCAGCGCCTGGTGTTAATCCAAACATGTAATTTCCTCCGCCTATTAATGTATATGAGATATTATTATATCCATCGATATTTATTATATAGAAATTAGTATATCACATTAATTCCAGATATTCCAAGAGTTTTATGGAAATCTGCTTATTCGTTAAGTGTGACTTATCCGGTAAAGTTTGGCACAAAAAAAGACTATGTTAATATGAAACAATATCTGACTTCCAGCTATTGTTTCATATTAACATAGTCTCTGATTGTATATTATTTTGATAAAAATATCTCCAGCTTCTTAATATTACTTGGTTGTCCGATGACTACAATATTATCGCTGGTATGGAGCACCGTACCCGGAGATATCTCTGTTGTTGTCACTCCATTTTGCTCTAAAGCAATGATATTCAAGTTGTATTTCTGACGGAAATTAACTTGCTGAACGGTTTGATTATCCAGCTTCGCAGTCAGCCTGAGTTCTGTTATGGCAATATCTCCCCTTAATTCTATGGTCTCCATGATACTGGAGTTGATCAGTTTATTGGCCAGACGGACAGCCATATCATTTTCCGGATAAATAACTTCAGCTCCGATTTTCTCAAGGATTAACCCCTGTTCATAGCTCATCGCTCTTGCAATAACTCTCGGAACACCCATACTGATTACGTTCAAGGTCGTAAGTACGCTTACGTCGATGCTGTCACCGATACAGATAATAACTGTGGCACAATTTTGAATACCTGCATCCTCTAAGGTCTCTTTATCGAGTGTTTCTACTACAAAAGCACTCTCTGTAAAATTTCTTACATGTTTGACTCTGCTTTCCAATGTATCAATTGCCACGATTTCTTTCCCTGCGGCAGACAGGGTTTTTGTAAGTGCATATCCGAACCGGCCCAGGCCGATAATTCCGTATTCAACAACAGATTTATGATTTAACATAAATATCCTCCCAATTAATTAGTGTTCTTTCCCTTATAACAGTTTATCCAATCGTAACTGTTTCTTCTGAATATCTTACATTTGATAATGGCTTGAAGGACCATAAGGATGCAATCGTCAGAGGACCAACTCTTCCGATAAACATTGTTATGATAATGACCATCTCACTTGACGGTTTTAGATCAGGCGTGATACCTGTTGATAAACCAACCGTACCAAAGGCAGAGACTTCTTCAAAAAGAATCTGTATGAAACTATACTGTGGTTCAATAACGCTTATCAAAAAAGTGCTGAAACAAACCCATACCACCGCAAGAAAAGTTAACATGTAAGCCTTTTGTACTGTTTCACTTGGAATTTTACGCTTAAAGCTGCAGCAATGCTGATTCGTGGAAGCACTGATAGCGCTTCTGAATAATGTAAATGCTGTGGTCGTCTTGATACCACCACCGGTTGATCCCGGAGAAGCACCGATAAACATAAGAATGATAAGGACAAATAATCCTGCATTCGTAAAATTGCCTACGGGATATGTGGAAAAGCCCGCTGTTCTGGCTGAGGTACTGAAAAAGAATGCTCCCAACCAGCTGATATTTTCTGTTAATTTCAATAGTATCGTACCACTGACTAATAAAGTTATGGTCATGGTGATAACCACCTTGGAATGCAGACTAAGTTTTTTGAAGTTGTGTTTATGGATAATCTCTTTAATTACGACAAATCCAAGTCCTCCAAAGATGATTAATCCGCAGGTCGTCAAATTAAGCAATATATTTTTCTGATAATCCAGCAGGTTCTTAAACCCACCCAAATTATCAAAACCGGCATTGTTAAAGGATGCTATGGAATGAAACAAGCTGATTCCTATTGCTCTTGGAAGCGGATAATCCTGTGAAAACACGATAAAGCTTAATAAAGCACCAACTCCCTCAAAGCATAACGTCATAAAAAGGATTGATTTTATCAATCTTACTACGCCTTTTAAGGAATCAAGATTTAATGCCTCTTTTATCAGAATACGATCTTTAAAGTCAACCTTTTTTCTTGCGAGTAAGATTAACCCTACACCGACGCTGGTAACACCAAGTCCGCCTATCTGGATTAACAACGCAACAATTGTTTGTCCAAAGGCATTATATGTATCATAAGTATCAACAGCTATCAAGCCGGTTACGCAGACAGCACTGGTAGATGTAAATAAGGCATCAATAAATGCTACATCGACTCCATTATTGTGTGATACAGGCAGAAATAAAATAAAAGCCCCAAGTAAAATTACAAATGCAAATCCAAGTGCAATGAAACGGCCTGGGCTCATTTTCTTAATATATTTCATAATAAACCCCTATTCTTTACCTTTATACTGTTTTAACTTCCGTCAAAGGACTAAATTTTCATATTATAAATCGATAACATTAATATTTTAGCATTCTTAATGTTAATATTGCATAAAGATATTATTTTCAGTGTTAATATTGTGTTAATATTTCATTAAGATTTATATCCATTGTTAATTACCAATTGATACGTTATTATGAAAATTTAAAACATTCATTTCATCTTTATCTATGGTAATCCCCTTCAGCCTGTGATAAAATCTATTCATCTTATCGTAAATGTATAAATTCAGCAAAGGATTCGAATATGAATAATATGATACTGGCTTTTGAAGTTGTATTCCCGCTAATGTTAATGATGTCTGTGGGCTGCTCATTGCAGAGATTTAAGATTACGGATACCGCATCTTTAAATGTTATGAACAAAGTGGTATTTCGTGTATTTCTGCCGCTTCTATTATTTTTAAATATATATTCCCTAAAGCCGCAGGAGATCTTTATAAAAGAAAACATAAGGCTGTTAATCCTCACAGCCGCCTGCGTATTCGGCACCATTTTACTCACTCACTTCTTATTTAAAATGACTGTGAAAGATAAGAGAAAAAGTAGTGTCATGATACAGGGCATCTTCCGTAGCAATCTTGTTCTGTTTGGCATACCGATTACCGCATCCATCTACGGAGAAGAACATATCGGGACCGTATCATTGCTTGCAGCGGTAATTGTACCTCTTTATAATATCCTGGCTGTTATACTGCTGGAAGCTTACCGTGACCGTAAAATAGATTATAAAATATTGATCCTCGGTATTATTAAAAATCCGTTGGTTATGGCCTCCGCTCTGGCATTTCTTTTTCTTTTCTTTCAGATCCATATCCCCGGGTTATTGATGTCACCTTTAGAGAGTATGTCAAAAGTAGCTTCCCCTCTTGCCTTTGTTGTATTAGGCGGTACTTTCCGCTTTGACCGTCTTTCCGGTAATAGGAAGCATCTGGCTATCGTTACCATCGGGAGATTAATTTTATTCCCTGCTATGCTATTAATGATTGCCCTACTGCTAGGTTACCGGAATGAAGCAATCGTAGCACTTATCGGTGCCGGAGCTTCTCCTACTGCTGTTTCCTCCTTTACCATGGCTATGGAAATGGATGCCGATGGCGAATTAGCAGGTCAGATTGTCGTGGTTACCTCGGTGGCGAGCATTGTAACTATATTTTTATGGGTTCTGTTTTTAAAAACCTGCCAATTCATATAAATTACAGAGATTATACATTCTCTTAAAAAGAGGTAAAAAGAGAAATTTCCTATATGTAAATGAAAAATCCTGCGTTACTGTCAGGATCTTATTTACTGTTACCGTTTTGACTCAATTAATTGTGTAATCTGGAATTCACTTGGGGACAACTGGAATTGGGTATTCATTTTACGAATTATTATTTCGTATATCGTTATCGTGTATCAAGAGTAGTGTGCCGGAGTAAATTCAGGTCGGTAAGAGTACCTAGAATCAAGTCATATATCTGGTATTTACTTCGGGGCAATTGGTATTTGGTTTTTGTTTTTTTATTTAAGGCTTATGTCTTAGCCTTATTTCTTATGTCTTATTTCTTGTACCTTATATCTTATGCCTTACTTCTTATGCCTTATTTCTTGTACCTTATATCTTATTCCTTATATCTTATGCCTTATATCTTATTCCTTATATCTTATGTCTTATATCTTATGTCTTTATTCCGGCGAAACGGGATATGAAATGTATAAAATATGACATAGAATTGTTAAGGAATGACAAAGCATTCTATTTTAATCCATGATATTATGTTTAATATGATTAAAGTTAATTTTTATGAAAAGGGAGAAACTCCTCTCACAAACCTGAAAGAATGGAACTCTTTTCTCAAAATCAAAAAGGAGGATACTCTTTCATAAACCAGAAGGGAGGATACTCTTTTCTCAAAACCAGAAAGGAGAAAACTCCTTTCACAAACCAGAAAGGAGTTAGGTATATGCATGCAGATTTAGAAATGGCATTTGATAAGGTAGTTGACATTTTACAAAAGGATTTAAGGTGCAAAGGCGGATGGCATTACGGATCTATCGGGAGGGGAATGTCGGATATTTACTCCGATTATGACCCCGTATTCCTGGTTGCTGATATAGACTTCGAAGAATTTGCACTGGATGTTCCCGGTATACTTCGACAGGCATGCGATGATCTGTTAATCTTCTGGGGAGAATGCTTTAATGATTCACATTTTAAGAATTACTGCAGTGTTATGAAGATTAACGATAAGCTGCATCAGTTTGATTTCTTTATCCTCAACTCTGATTATCCTGAGGAATGGATGTGTAAACAACATCTAAAGGACTGTACCAGAGAAAATATCATCTTTGATAGAACTGGAGAAGTCGGAGAACTTTTAGACAAGGGATACCGTACCGATAATAATATTCCGGACGTTGTAAGAGCGATGGATACCTATTGGCTTCATACCGAGATGTTGATTAAGTATTTTAAACGCAACGACATTTTTAAACTTATTAAAAACTTTGATATGATTTTTCATGCTCACATTGATTTACTTCTGGGGCAATACGATACCTTGGATTGGGGCGCTTGGGAAAGCAAGGTCAAATACTGTGTTCCTGAGGAAAAGCAGGCACATTTACTGCAATATTTCTGCGCTGCGGATTTGGATAGCATGGCTGCTGCCATGAAACGATGCCTGCCCTTATTCCTTGAGGATATGAAGGACGCCTGCCAGGCAAAGGGAATCGAGTATCCAGAGAGAATTGCGAAGGAAATAATGGATTATTTCCATCGGATGCTTCCGTGATCCACATCAACCCTTCACACTTCCCAGTACCAAACCCTTGGTGAAATACTTCTGCAGGAAGGGGTAAATAAGCATGATCGGTATAGC
The DNA here is from genome assembly GCA_035564175.1 of Mobilitalea sp. Lineage (GTDB taxonomy): Bacteria > Bacillota > Clostridia > Lachnospirales > Lachnospiraceae > Mobilitalea. Next base: position 8,960 of record DATMUM010000128.1, on the reverse strand, counting down.
TCCTAAGAATAACTGAGCTGCACGGCCTGTACGGGCATTCATCATCGAAAGCAATTTCGCATAGTCCGTTCCTGATTTTTGCATGATCTGGTCAAAATTCTGGAGCAAGCTTTGTAAGTAGCTTTGTAATGGATACTTCGCTGTATCATTCATATAGATGATGCCGTCAAACCAGGAATTCCAAGTGCCCTACAATACAGAACAAGCCCACCGTAGCCAAAGCCGGCTTTAAGATCGGCAGGATGATACGGATTAATATTTTAAAATACCCTGCTCCATCAATTTTAGCTGCTTCCTCCAGCTCCTCCGGAAGTCCCCTGATAGATTTTGTAAAATGGGAGGAAGCCTTTTCTTATCTGGCTAAGATTGTCGATGCGATATTCGAGATGTCCACTCAGACGAATACGGATAAGAACCAGAAGCTCATTAACAGCATTAAAAACTATATCCGCCTCCACCTATCAGAGGATCTAACTCTTACCACGATATCCGATTACGTTAACTATAACAGCTCCTATGTCTCAAGACTGTTCAAGCAGACAACCGGATTGAGCCTTTCCGATTATATTAATCAATGCCGTTTGAACAAAGCAAAGGAATTACTGATGAAAACGAATGATACCATACAGGTTATCGCCCAAAAGGCAGGCTTCGACACCTCGCAATACTTCTCCATGGTATTTCGGAAAGCGGTCGGACTTACACCACGGGATTTTCGCAATCCGAATATATAGGAGCAGAATATTAATGTGTAAAATCATCATGCCGCACACATATTAATGGGAGTCCCATGGAATTAAGGAATTATTAGCTTGCACAGTTAAAGTATTCAAACCCTGGTAGCGCTGGGATTTTATCTTTACATTAGTATCCTTGAGTCATGGATTACTCCGTCGTACGAATTTTATATTCTAAAATGCGAAAATGATAAACAGAAATATTAAACATCTCTAAACACAGTAAAGGAGCGGGATGCAGAGAATCCTACCTAACTATTTGACAGAGCCTTTATGCTTTACAATCAAAAAAGCGAAATCCTTTAAGGATTTCGCTTAATTTACTTTATTGCGGATGACAGGAGTTGAACCTGCACGGTTACCCGCTAGATCCTAAGTCTAGTGCGTCTGCCAATTCCGCCACATCCGCATAATTATGTGGCTCGTTACAAAATGAGACATCCGGGATTCGAACCCGGGACACCATGATTAAAAGTCATGTGCTCTACCAACTGAGCTAATATCCCATGTTTAATATCATTATTTACTTTTTAAGCCGAAAGTATGATTCAGACTTCTGGGCAAGCCCAGTTACCAAATAAACTTAATTACCGGAAGTTTTACTCCGGAATGCTAGGTAAGCCCAGCTGCTTATTTACGTATATTTTTGCTGAAAATTTCTTCAGCACTCTGGGCTCGCCCAGTTACCGCATTTACATATTCAATACCGGAAGTCCTTCTCCGGTAACTGGGCTAGGTGGATTTGAACCACCGTAATGCAGGAGTCAAAGTCCTGTGCCTTACCGCTTGGCGATAGCCCAATAAAATTACCTTGTATTAGAAATAAAAAGTCTTTGCAGACTTTTCAGTTAATACAATATAGGGTGGGTAAAGGGATTCGAACCCTTGGCCTCCAGAGCCACAATCTGGCGCGCTAACCAACTGCGCTATACCCACCATAACCATTTTTCAAACACTTAAGATGAAAAATGTGCCAGAAGGGATTCGAACCCCCGACACATGGCTTAGAAGGCCATTGCTCTATCCAACTGAGCTACTAGCACATTATGGTGTGATACGGTATTACTTACGTAATCTCAAATATCAAGCGGGTGATGGGAATCGAACCCACGTATCTAGCTTGGAAGGCTAGTGTTCTACCATTGAACTACACCCGCATATAATTCCTATTTTTTTAGTTTGCGTAACTGCTTACTTAATTATACAAGTCAGGATGAGGTGACATGCCATAAGGCTACATTGCAGATTTCTAATCGGGGTGACAGGATTCGAACCTGCGACCTCTTGATCCCAAATCAAGCGCGCTAGCCAAGCTGCGCTACACCCCGAAGAACTTTTAGAACGTATTATCAAGGTTTTCTTTCGTTCCAGCCGTGACGCAAGAATTATTATATAATAGCATCTTACTTATGTCAACAACTTTTTATAACTTTTTATGCATTTTCAATAATTCTTTATATTGTTTAAATTCCAACAAATTTTCAAACAATTCAATATCCGTAATTCAATCTGTCTTCGCTCTCGTTTAAGTAATTGAGAGTAAAATGAGCCTCTCCTGCAGCATCAATCTCCATGATAATAAAGGTAGGAATTCTACCATGCTGTCTTGGCAGGGACAAGCTGCCGGGATTAATAGCCCATACATCATCATTCATATCTATCATCGGTACATGTGTATGTCCAAACATCACTATATTCGCCTGGTGCCTAGAAGCAGCTTCCCGAAGGTCATAAGTGCTGTAATTCACGCCATACCGGTGTCCATGGGTCAGCATAACAGTATATTTACCTATCTTAATGATTTTTTCCTTCGGAAGCCTGCTAAAAAAGTCATTATTTCCGGATACCATTTCTGTGTGACATGGTACTATTGATTTAATGTATTCTTCTCCGCCTTCAAAGTCTCCAAGATGTATCAATAGATCGATAGGGCTGACTTTTTCTACGACCCTTAATACATCAAGGTTTCTGCCATGAGTATCGCTGATAATTAATACCTTCATACATTCATCTCCTGATACTACAAATGTTTCCTGATTTCTTCTTTCATGGCTCTTAGAGCTTTTCCGCGATGGCTGATCTCATTCTTTAATTCCGAGGATATTTCAGCTGTAGTACATCGATACTCCGGAACATAGAAAATTGGATCATATCCAAACCCATTTGTCCCGCAAATCTCCTTTGCAATAAAGCCTTCGATGGTTGCCCTGCGTGTTAGGACATCCCCATCCGGTAGCGCACATGCGATTACACATACGAACCTGGCGCTTCGCTCTTCTTCCTTTGCATCAGAAAGTCGGTCAATGATATATTGATTTTTAATTGTATAAGAGGTATCTTCCCCCATAAATCTGGCAGAATAAACACCCGGCGCTTTAACCATGTAATCGACTTCCAGGCCGGAATCATCTGCAAGCACCATTTCTCCGGTCATTTCCATTACCTGTTTTGCCTTCAGAATCGCGTTTTCTTCGAAGGTTGTTCCATTTTCCTCAATATCGGGATTAAGACCCGCATCCTTTAAAGATAACAGTTCTATATCTAAATCCTTTAAGATTTCCCTGATTTCCTTCATCTTTCCCTCATTGGAGGTTGCAAATATTATCTTCTTCATCATTACCTCTTTCCATGATGCTGTCGTTATTTTGCCACCGGAAGCTCATTATATGCTTCTATAATAGCGTTAAATATTCCCTGAGCGATAGCCATTCTATACTCCGAATTACTCAGATAATCCATGTCATTATTGTTTGACAGATATCCTGCTTCTATTAAAATCGTAGGAATCTTAGATTTATCCAAAATATAGATATCGTCATTACCCTTTCGTATAATACCTCTTTGTTTTAACGTAGTCGTCTTAGCAATCTCATTCGAAAACAAATTAGCAAGATCGAAAGCTTTTACCCCTTTAAAATCAGTATCATAATAAAGAACCTCAGTTCCGTTTGGTGATGTCACCTTATTTGAATTACAATGAATACTGATAAAGTAATCGCAGTCAACCGCATTCGCCAGACTGGCTCTTGGCCTTAAATATACGGTAGTATCCGACGTTCTAGTATAATAAACCTTAATGTTTTCCTGATCAAGCAGCTTTTTTAACTGAAGAACAATATCAAGATTAATATTTTTCTCATAGTACTTATCTCCTTTGGAGATAGCACCGACATCCTTTCCTCCATGCCCAGCATCAATCACGATTATCTTATCATACACTTCAGAAGGTTTTCTTAAATCAATATAAAAATAATTATTGTCTTCATATATCATATAAGCATAAACGCTGTCAAGGGTAATTTGCACCTGCGAAGAATATAAATTTGATTTTGCCTCTGCCTGCGTCGTTATCGTAATTCCATGACTCAAATCATCGCCAAAATCCTTTGTAATAACTTCTTGTGAGGTTCCTTTTTCTTTGTCAACCTCCATAGATTTCATTTCCGTAAATGCAGGATCACCGGTAAACATATCACTGCCTTTGACTCTTAAAATCATGTCGCTGGTTATGTTTGAATCCTCCATCCCTGTAAAATCGAGCTGAATACTTTGATTTATGTACTGATCCTCGAGCTGAAGGGTTATATTTTCACCTTTTGGTTTTTTGATCATAAGAAAATTATTGCTGAGCTTATTCAATACAGTCGGATCAATCCTGCTCTTTAGATCCTGTAAATCAGTAATAGGTGTATCTAAACTTTCTTGATTCAAGGAATTTTCCGGCACAGTAATTGTTTGATTAGGCTGACTTTGATCCAGAGTGATGATATCACCACCCCTATCTGAGACATCATTAGCAGCTGCAGCGTTCGTTTTCGTCATATTACTTGCTTCAATCGTCACAGCCTGATAACTTCTCATGGCATATGACAATGTGATTACCGCAATCATAAGAGCTACGCTTTGTATTGCCGCTTTTTTCAGCAGCGATTTATTCATACAAGAATCCCCCTAGTTTCTATGCTAATTTCATTCCAGTCATACGCTCCACCGAACTGAAATTATATAAATCAGACCCTATCTTTATCAGTAGTAAATTTAAACAAATATTTTTCTACATAAATTTATAATATAAGATAAATTATATATTAATATTTGTGTATTCTCAATAATTATTTCTACAATTATTACTACAAGCTAAAATAATTTGTAGATTTATGGATGTTATTGTTTTTCTTGATTATTGCTTTTTTCCAGCTTTATCTATATAATAAGATAGAAACCAATAAAATATTATTTTTACTGCTACTAAAGGAGAAAAATAAGGAAATGAGTGAAGTTACCTACATTTCAATTAAGCAAAAAGACGGATATATTACTAAGCTTACATATTATGTATCACCCAATAAGCCCAAGGCAAGCATCCTAATCTTGCACGGAATGGCAGAGCACCAAAAAAGATATCAGTCCTATGCTAATTATCTTGTAAACTGTGGATATGACGTATATTCATATGATCACAGAGGACATGGAAATGATACAAAATTGAGTGATTTAGGCTTTTTCTCTCCTGAGAACGGATATCAGCTCATCATAGCGGATGTTATTTCGGTATGTGCTTATATTGAGCAGAACAACCGCAGCAGCAAATTCTTTTTATTGGGGCATAGTATGGGCTCCATCCTTGCCCGTAATGTTATTCAGACCTATGACAGGTTCAACGGAGTAATTTTATCAGGTACTCCTCATCCGCCTAAATTTATGACTTCTTTTGGCTTGTTCATTGCTTCTTTCATAAAGAAGTTTAAAGGACCGAAACATATATCTCCATTTTTGAGTAACCTGATGTGCGGGAACAAAAAGTATACTTCTTTATCAACCCGCACTGCCTATGACTGGTTATCAAGAAGTAATTCCATCGTAGGTGCATATATCCATGATCCATATTGCGGCTTTACCTGTACTGCATCCTTTTATCATGATTTCTTAAAGTTAATACAGAATGCCACAAAGAAAAAGCAGATACGTCTAACCAGAAAGGATTTACCCATCTACATAATCAGCGGAGAAAAAGATCCGGTAGGAAATTACGGTAAGGATGTTAATAAGTTCCTGAGCCTCCTTAAAAAATGTGAATTTTCCAATGTTTCTTTGAAGCTTTATCCGGAGTGCAGACATGAATTGCTCAATGAATTAAATAATGAGGAAGTTTATACTGATATCCAGCAATGGATTTCAAAACGAATATAAAAAGATGCTGTAATCGACGTTGATTACAGCATCTTTTTTCTCTATCTCATCTATTTCATATCATTTTGTTTCGGTGGCCTGGGTCCCATATATTGATAGAAATACGTTTTCATCATTCCATTATAAATTTTCCTATTTTTATCTGCCTGTCTGCCGATATATTTCTGGGCATCCTCATAAGCTGAAATAATATAATATGACCAGGAATCTAAAGCCCCAAATACTTTACCCATCTCATTATACAATCCTGGAAGCTCCTTCTTCTCCTCGAGACGCTCACCATAGGGAGGATTGGTTATGATAAAGCCATATTTTTTACTGCTGCTTAATTCCCTAAGAGGCTTCTGCTGGAAATGGATAAATTGATCTACACCGGCCCATCTTGCATTTTGTCTGGCAGCCTTCACAATCTCTCCATCTATGTCATACCCTTGGATCGACATTTCCACATTCTTATTCATAAGATCATTTGCTTCCTGCCTAGTCTGTTCCCATATACTGTCTGGGAACATTTCTTTCCAAGTTTCCGCCAAGAATGTTCTTTGGATACCTGGAGCAATCTTAGCTCCAATCATCGCGGCCTCAATTGGTATAGTACCACTTCCACAGAAGGGATCGACAAGCATGCGGTCTTTATTCCATGGAGTCAGCATAATTAAAGCTGCTGCAAGAGTTTCCGTAATCGGTGCCTTACTCGTCAGCCTGCGGTATCCTCTCTTATGGAGGGATTCACCGGAGGTATCAATACAGACAGTAACTTCATCTTTCAAAATTGTAACACGAAGTGGATAAGAATTACCACTCTCCTCAAACCAATCTTGCTTATATTTGAGCTTCATTCGCTCAACAATTGCTTTCTTCATAATTGATTGTATGTCAGACGGACTAAACAATTTACTATTTACGGAATTTGCTTTCGCCACCCAGAACTTACCATCTTTTGGCAGATATTCTTCCCATGGTATCATTTTTGTTTTTTCAAATAATTCGTCAAATGTTTCAGCTTGAAAAGAACTTACCTTTAATAAGACTCTCTCCGTAGTTCTTAAAAACATGTTGGCTCTGGCACATGTACTTACATCACCGGTAAAACTTACCTTACCATCTTCTACTTTGGTAATTTCACAACCGAAATCCGTTAATTCCCTTTTTAGTACAGCCTCCAGACCAAAATGACATGGCGAAATATATTCAAATTGCTTCATTCATACCTCCGAGCGTTCTTCGCTTATCTATGTTTTCATAAGTGCATTCTTACTGTGTACATGATATTGTAAATCTTCTTTCATGACTAGTCAACGGACATTTCTATCTGCCGCGTTCTAATTTTCCACGAAATGCCCTCAGACCGCCATATAGACTCTTCATATTATATCCATCTTTCATTAAATCCCTCGCGGCAAGTAAACTGATATTGCCACGGTCACAATAAAAAATCAAAAGATAATTCCGCTGAAGTTGATATTTTCTTTTATCCAGCTCTTCATACGGAATATTAATCGCAGTAGGAATATGACCTTCATCATATTCTGCCCTGTCCCTTAAATCTATAATCAAAACATTTACTTTTCCTATATATTTAAAAATATCATTCGTTTTAATAGCTTCAAATGGCATTTTTTTCCGTCACCACCTCAAAATTAGCATTTTTTGATATATTAACTCCCTATATATCATATTCAGAGGCGATGTTATTTGCTCATAAAAAAATCCCTTTATTGCTAAAGGGATTTTTTTGCTTTTTAATAATTGTTGTCTGCGTCTTCCATATCTCTAAATCTGCTTGAATTTCCTGAATTAGCATTTCTGGAAGAAGAACCACTAGAAGAATCTCTGGAAGAATCTTTGGATGTTGACGTTGATGTTGCATCTTCACATCTTGTGCCGGATGCGTTGCGAGTTGAACCAGTTGTATAGTTACCTGAGTTAGCGTTTCTGCTTGTACTACTTGCTCCAGTAGTTTTGCTGGATGTGTTGCTGGATGTGTTACCGCTTGTGTTACCACTTGTGTTACCACTTGTGTTACCGCTTGTACCTGTTGTGTTTCTTACGTTAGATGTGTTGTTGCTATTTTTGGTATTATTATTGTTGTTGCTTGTCATAGATGACCTCCTGTAAACTATGATAAATTGATATTACACATTTATTATTTACTTATTATTTTTAAATATGCATATAGCTATGTACAAATTATCCATTTTTTTGTTATTGATTTTGGTTTTATTAATTGTCATGTATTACCAGCATTTAAGCTATTCGATGTTCTATCCTTTAAATAATAAAATATTTCAAACAGTATCAAATAAATTTCAATATTAACTTTACTACATGAATCAACTACGAATTATAAAAGATAAATATTGCATATTAATGTTATTTATATTATAATAAAAAAGTGCTCGGGATTGCATCCCAAAGCACGTATATAACCCCTTATTAATTATTTATACTCCCCTCATCGAAACGACCGCATGGCTCCCCCTTGCGGTCGCTTCACTTTGTATATTACATCATTTATCTATTCAACAACTCAAAGTGAAGCAGGGCTCTTACATTAAAAGAGTGCCCTGTTTCATCTTTCTCTTATACTACACCTTTAAGGATTTTTATCGTCCTCGTTAATGAATTTTCCATTTCACGATCTTCTCGAATCATCTATCAAGCCTTACTCATCTATACAATTTAGAAGTCTTTAAACTTGTTTGCATACAAGTAAATAATCATATCGTTCCTTGACTAGTATACCTCTTTATGAAATGTATTATTTTGTTTTATTTACCTTTTATTAGTATGGTTCGGGTGTCATAAGTCGGATTTATGTATTAAGATGAATATGTATGCATATATATTCATCTGGACTTATTTTACCATCCAGTGGTTGCCAAAAAAGAATGGCGCCCACTAGATGCCGGTCTGCGCCATCTGAATACTTGATTAATGAAAGCTGCATTATGGCTTTCATTAATATACAATACACACATATTCATCAATACTGGGTAGAGTAGACTTATGACACCCGATCTAAATAGTTAA
>DATMUM010000127.1:0-6480 GCA_035564175.1 Mobilitalea sp. | reverse complement strand
TAGAAGCACAAGGCTATGATATATCCTTATTAGTGAAATGCAACGATAACTAATATTCCCTCTCAATATTTAAAAGACAGGGGTTTTATGAACCCTTATTTAAAGTCGCCTCAAAATCTACTTTATTTTTCACTCTTCACCTCTCTATATTTTTTCATTTTCTCGCATGAATACTTATGTATCCTCGCTTTTCATAAACATTTTTTTATAGTAATAGATCGAATTTACATCTAAATAACTGTTAGTGCTTATTCATAGGCCTTTTTGGTATAGCAAACAAAGCGTCATCTTTAATGTTTTGCTATTTGGCTCCCATCCTTCCTATGCCAATGAACCTCTCATGTTTAACAGGATTGTCTAGTCTTTCAGAGCCTAAATTTCTTCTTTCTGCCTACCCATAAGTTGGGTGTCATCAATGATTTTATACAGGGTCTTTGCCTGAATGGAATAGATTCTCCGAATGACTTATCAACTGACTCTATTTGTTTGTTTATATTTTTGCTCCTTCATAACTAGTGCTTACTAAAACGGATTCTTTACTGGACTTTGCAGTTTTTCTACTTTTATGCTACCTTTACCGTGTCTGGTCTTGTGATACTTCCATCATCCTATCTTTGTCATAGGCTGCTCCTTTGATTAGGATGGCATAAAATATACGGATACGTATGCAGCATACTGCTATTGCTGACCGTTTCATCTTATGAAGCTTTTTTTCCTATGGGTATTTATGATTGCTTAACCTGTATTACCTTCATGACCTGAATATAATAAAATTGTACATTTTATTAACCAAATTCCTTTCACCCTATTAACCTCCCAGTATTTTATTAAAAAGCGTTTCTATACTCGAGAAACCTTAATTAAAGTTGTTAATTTTTAGATTTAAGCATAAGAAATAGACTCATTATAGGTTCGCTAAATGAGTTATAAACGTATTTAAGATGCTTGGGGAATAAATTTTAGAATATTAAAGGTATCGTAAAAAAGAAAACTATGCCTATATTTTGCATTATATGTATTATTTTGTCAATCATTATTTGTAATATCTTGCCATGCAATAACTAAGTTTAAATTTTATAAAGCTTATCTCCTACAAATTGGATATTCTCTGAATGAATATCAATATTAGGTCTTGTTTTATGAAGAGGACCTTAAGAATAAAATCCAGCGTGACAGGGAAGAACACAGAAAGAAGCCATTGAAGGATAAGGACGATGATAACAGACCTGAAGGAGGTGGAGGTGACGGAGAAATAAGGGAGACAACCGAAAGCACCGTTGATCCGGAAAGCGGGCTTTTCCATAAAGGTGAACATAAGGAAGTCTTTGCTTATGTCAGCCAGACAGCATGCGATCAGCATGGATGGGTACTCGGCTATTCTGTACATAAAGGAAACGAACTTGATAGCCGTACATTTATCGGTATTTATAATAGAATAAAGGAATTAAGGATAAAAACAATAGTTGCAGATGCTGGATATAAAACACCCGCGATAGCAAGGCTCCTAATAAATAATGGAATAACACCGATGATCCCGTATAATAAATATTTATCAAAATCTAAAAATCTGTAAAATTAAAAAACAGCATTTAGCTTTCGCCTGCTAAATACTGTTTGTCTACAGACAGGAAGGAGGTCTCACGACCTCCTTCCTCGTCAATTATATCAATGCCAATCTATAACTGGATTATGTATAATATTATCTATTCATAATTTTAATGCATTTGTACTTAAGCACTCAGACTCTGCATTTGAAGCTGGGCGGTAACCAGTTTATAGTAGATACCTTTCTTCTCCATCAGCTCATTGTGGGTACCAACCTCAGCTATCTGATGACCATCGATGACAACCAGACGGTCAGCGTCACGCAGGGTGGATAAACGATGGGCAATGGCAAAGGTAGTTCTGCCCTCAGAAAGCCGCTCCAGTGCCTTCTGGATCAGGTACTCGCTTTCCGTATCCAGGCTGGAGGTAGCCTCATCCAGGATTAAAAGCTTCGGGTCATTGAGGATTGCCCGGGCGATGGCGATTCTCTGGCGTTCACCGCCGGAAAGATTATGCCCGTGTTCACCCACATAGGTGTTATAGCCATCCGGTGTCTTGCAGATGAAGTCGTGGGCATTGGCCATCTTCGCAGCGCGGATTACTTCCTCCTTCGTGGCATCTGGCTTTGAAAAGCGGATATTATTTAATATCGTGCCTGAGAACAGAAAGGTCTCTTGAAGCACCACCCCAAGTTGGGAATGAAAACTTTCTATATCAAGATTATTAATATTATGTCCATCGATCAAAAGCTCTCCATCATCTACTTCGTACAGGTGCATAATCAGATTAATCATCGTGGACTTACCAGTTCCAGAAGCTCCCACAAGGCCGATCATTTCACCCTTTTTCACATTCAGATTAATCTTCTCTAGGACGGGCTCATAGGATTTATAACCAAAGCTTACATTATGAAACTCTACCCCTCCCTGTATCTCCTGTTTAACAGCACCTTCCTTGTTCTGAATCAGAGGTTCCTCATCCAAAACATCATAGATTCGTTCCAGACTAGTAATCATCTGAGTGATCATTCGGGGCAGATGGGTCATCCAGCCAAGGGGACCATATAAAGTCCAGGCATATGTGTTGAACTGTATCAGGGTTCCTACCGTCATGGTAGTCTTAAGTACATTCTGGCCGCCAAAGTATAGAACAAAATAGATTCCCATGCTCATGATAAAGGTCAGAATAGGATACAAGCTTGCCCAGAAGACTTCATTTCTGCTTTGTACCACTGCGTATTCTTCAGTCAAATGATTAAAATTATCGGATTCCTCTTGCTCCTTGCCAAAGGATTTTACAACTCTCATTCCCGAGATAACATCCTGTAGTGAACTGTTGATCTTATCACTCTTCACCCACTGCAGGTGAAAACGTCTGTGAATATTCTTACGAAACGCGGTTGACAGGAAGAAAGCAATGGGAAGAAAGACCACAGAGATCAGTGTCATCTTAACATTCAAGGCAAACATGATTATAATCGCACCGACCATCTCGATAAGACAGGAAAACATATGACCAAAGCCTTCCTGCATAAAGCGCTGTATCCTCTCCGTATCATGGGCAACCCTGTTCATCAGTTCTCCTGGTCGCTTATCCAGTATAAAGGATAGGGTTAATTCCTGAATCTTCTGATACATCTTCTTGCGGATATCCATACTGAGTCTCGCTCCCAAAGAAACGAAAACCCAGTTCTTTACTACCTGAACCAGTATTCCAACAGCCGTACAGGTAACCATAATGAGTAGGAAGGTCAGCACATCATGAGTCGTTCCCGATTTGTTAATCAGGGAATGATCGATAAATTCCTTTTGATACTGTGGTATGTACAGTTTTATTAAAGAAAATGTGACAGCAGTTAAGGCCATCAGAAACAACTGCTTTTTATAATCTTTGATCAGGTTCCAGAACTTTGCGATGGTTACAAGCTTTCCATCGCACCTAGGGCATTTTCTCGTTCCGGGTAAAGCCCTGCCACAGGTCAGACAGGTTTTCTCCCTCTCTATACTGTCAACCGGTTTGGGATTCTTATCGCGAAGCCGTTCTAAGCCCTTGGCCACCAGGGATACTCTGGTCAGATGGTGCATCGAAAAACGGACTAGCCGCTTCTCATAATCCTGGTTATACTCCTTGATTGTTAATATCCCATTGTTGACCAATGGCTCACATTTAATCGTTTCTATCAATTTCAAGTCACATTGATATCGCAGTCTATCTTTTTCTGTGATAAACATTCGTGACGGTGTTACGATGATATAACCGATGTTCCCAAAGCTTCCGTCTTCAGCGATATCATAAGGCACGCAATACTTTATCTCTTCCTGCGGTGCCAGCTGCAATAACTCTCGCGTTTGCTTTGTCAATCGAAAAACCAATTCCATTATTCACCCCTACCTTTCAAGTTATATATCCTCTCCTATGCAACAAAAGGATACAAAGGTTAGTAACTGAAGCTTCATTAGTAAAATCTTAAATACTTGATAAACCAAATAACAGACTATCCACGAGAACCATTTCACAAGTATAAACTTAATCTGCTTGATAATCTAATCAATAGATATTCAACAGAAATCGGTGGTTATAGTGCTTTTATAAATACTGGTTGTTCCGAAATAGTGATTATTCTGTTATAGTGCTTGTTATATTCAAGTAATAAATATGATCTCGCTTAGGAAGCATCTATTTGTAACTATAAGAACAAATCCAACTTCTTCAATTCCTGAATAGTCAGTTTCCTGGTATCCACAACCTCAAAACGGTTTCCATCCAGGTCAGTAATTAAAAGACGGGTATCACTGAGATTGACTACGGAACCTCCGCCCATATGAATGGTAAACCTGCAAGCACCATGGTCCGTCAGTACGTCAAAATATGCAAAGCCATATTCATCCTTAATATTGTTGATCTTCTCTATCTTAGGGGTGAAGTACCGCAGACGTAGCTGTTCCAGAAGCATCTCCCTGATTTCCTGGGTCACATCCGTCTGTAAATTTTTGATTACCCCAATTTCTTTCGCCTTTTCATTCGGCTCACGAATGGATATGTAACTGTTCGGTTCCGTTAAAGGAAATGTATGATATACCTGAACCCTCGGATAAAATTCATCATCAAGCTTTAAGGAAACAAATCCGCCCGCTGTACGTTCAAAGACTGCATTTTCCTTCGTAATGAAACGAAGTCTCAGCATTTCCTCCGTTTCCAGTTCCATCTTCTCCAGGTTGAAACCCTCCAGGTCCTCACTATTATCCTGATCTACCTCTTCCTTTATTACTTCAGAATTCGCCATAATTGTCCTCCATTCCTGTACATGTTTCTATGTTTATTAAGATGTTCTAATCATACTTAACGCCCATGATGTCGCTTCGCTGCATCTCAAAAATCCTCGGAAGAATAAGTAGTAAGAACCACTTTGCGAACTACGTAGATCTTCCCTGGAATTTTGGTATTTTCAAAATTCTTTTCACACTTATCAACATACTTGCTCTTTGCATTGGTTTGTGCCGCTTGTATGAGATTTTCCACAGATATTATTCTAATCCACGAAGTGCTAATGCCTTTGTCTGCAATTCTTTTAATTTATAATAGGTTCCTTTCTTCTTAACCAGTTCCGAATGTGTTCCTTCCTCTGTTATCTCACCATTATCGATAACCACTAAACGGTCCGCATCGCGGAGAGTGGATAATCGGTGGGCAATTGAGATGGTGGTCCTATCCTTTATTAAAAAATTAATAGAAGCCTGAATTGCCTTCTCCGTCTCCGTGTCTACGGAAGCCGTTGCTTCATCCAGGATTAATATCTTGGGATTCGCCAGGATAGCCCGGGCAATCGAGATACGCTGCCTTTCTCCACCGGATAGATTTCTTCCCGAAGAGCCAATTATGGTATCATAACCATCGGGCATTTTACAGATAAAGTCATGAGCACTGGCCAGAACTGCAGCATTGATGATATCATCAAGGGATGCCTCAGAGTTTGAATAAGCGATATTCTCTGCAACGGTCCCCATGAAGATGTAAGTCTCCTGGGATACCATCGCGACATTTTTACGCAGATCCCTGAATGCAATGTCTTTGATGTTAATATCATCCAGGAATATCACGCCTTCCTGCGGATCGTAAAGTCTGGAGATCAGATTAACCAGAGTAGATTTACCCGCGCCGGATCTTCCCACAATCCCCAGCATCTTTCCCGCTTCTATCTTAAGATTAATCTTCTTAAGGATTGGTTTATTCGGTTCATATCCGAAGGTGATATCCTTAAGCTCGATATCCCCTTTTATACTATCCAGATGGATTGCATCCTGTTTCTCCGTTATCTCAGGTACCGCATCGATTATCTCAAACATACGCTGAGCACTGTTCATACTGTCAGTGAACCACCGGAACACATAAGACATGAAATCCAGAGGGCCATTGAGCTGCTGAACATAACCCGTAAAGGTCATTAAGAGACCAATCTTCATATCCGGCTGCTTTAGTAACAAATAGGAACCGAAGCCCCACACTACGAGAGAAGCAATATTCTCAAAGGTAACATAAAGCGCGTAGAATTTATTATCAAAAGAAACCAGGGACATCTCGGCACTTCTCACCTTGCTGTTATTCTTATCAAAACGTTCCAGTTCACTTTCCTGTTGTCCGAAGGCTTTTACCACGCGGGCTCCAGTCAGATTATCATTCAGGCGGGCATTTAAGCTTCTTTCCGCTCTGTGCCTTCTGCCGTAGAACTGCCAGAGCCTGGGCATCATCTTAAAGCTGATCGTAAATATGATTGGAACAAAGATTAACGCAGTAATCGTCAGCTGCCAGTTAAGCATGAACATGACAACCGCTGTCGCCACGAGTGTCAGAAGGTTGATAAACAGGTATGGAAATCCATCGATGTAAAATCCTGTAACACGTTCCGCATCACTTAGTACTCTGGTCATAAGGCTTCCG
>DATMUM010000126.1:0-35319 GCA_035564175.1 Mobilitalea sp. | reverse complement strand
GTTCAAGGTATTCTCTATCTGCTGTTGTTAGTTCGATTGATATAGCTTTTCTTCCCATGATATATTCCTCCAAAGTTTTATATAAAGAGTATATCATAGGATGAATATATAGTCCATTTATTTAAAAGATATTATACTAGTAGAAAGTTAGTACAGCTAATATGCGATACGTTGAATTAGTTAATATGCAGGTGCACCTTCACGATATGCAGAATTAGTTAATTTAATGGTGCATTTTTGCAACACGTATAATTAGTTAGTTTACAGGTGCATCTTCGCTCTACCCGGTATTTTATGATAAATCCTTTAATGTCAGGCCTTTCTCAAGATACTCATGAAAGAACAGATATACCAGTAGAATAGGTATCATAAATATAACCGCTGCTGAAGAAAGAATAGCAGTATTGAAGGTATCAGTCTGTGAGATCATTATGGTTAATGTCTTTAATTTATTATCCCTCAGGAAAAGCAGCGGTTGTTCAACCATATTCCAGCATTCCGCGAACACAAATAGTGCAACTGCAAAAATACAGACACGAAGCTGTGGAACTACGGCTGTCAAAATGATCTGGACCATTGAGCTGGTATCCATACGGGCTGCTTCAATGATGGAGTCATCAATACTTTTCATATACTGGTGCATGACGATTACTCCGAAGGGAGCGAATATCATTGGCAAAATGATTCCAAGCCGGGTATATAGAATTCCAAGATCCCTGAGTCCGATGAAATTCGGCAAAATGGTAACCTGAAGCGGCATCATCATAAGCATAATATAAAATACATAGAGGGTATCCCTTCCTCTGAACTTCGCTTGTATAAAACCGAAGGCACAGGGAATGATTACGATTAATTGCAGTAATGTTATTACTACTGCATAGAACAGGGAATTCCAAAACATCGGATAGAAGATAAAGCAGTCGAAGAAAAGCTCCATATAATTGTTTAACGTAATTGTTCCACCAAACTGTAAGGAATTTATTATGGCAGCAGCAACCGGAAAGATGAATAATACAGTCAGGATAGTTATGATAACGGCATTTATGACTTTCTTCATTTATAATACCTCCTTTGTAAGACTAAACCGCCCAGAACAATGATAAATATTAATAAAGAGGTTAATATTGCACCGGTAGCCAGAGCCTGATAGTCTAACTTAAGAAAATTATTATTCATATAATACTGCAGCGTATAGCTGTTCTCAGGTGGATAATTTCCCCCATAATATAAGTAGCTTTCCTTAAATACCTTAAAGCTGTTCACGATAGAGAGTAATATTGTAAATAGAATGGTAGGAGCGATCAAAGGAACTGTGATATAACGGTGGAGCTGATAAGTATTCGTTCCCTCCAGGCTGGCCGCTTCGAACATCTCTTGTTCGATGGAGGTAAAAGCTGCTGTCAAAAGTATGATGCAGATCCCGATATTTTTCCATATAAAAAGAAGATAAATCGGCAGTACAGTCTCATTATTCTGAAAAAGCATCCTCCAGACCAATACAATACTTGCGGTCGGTAAAAGCATCGGCAGGATAAAGGCTACTCTAGTCGCTCGCAACCTTTTTATTCCATAAGCTAGTGCAAGTGAAATAAACAGCGCCAGGAGAATTAAAACAGGAACACAGATAATGATAAGTAGTAAACTGTTTTTGAGAGCCAGAAGAAAATATTTATTACTGAGTGTATCTATGTAGTTACTTATTCCGACAAAATTGCGCCTGAATTGATTGTCTATCAGGGAATAATACAATACTCTTATATAGGGAATGACAAAGAAGATTAAGGTTCCAATCATACTTAATCCGATACATAGCTTGCACTTAGTGTTCCATTTGAGCTTGTGCCTCGTTCTTTTATGTTCCTGCTTCCTGAGGATGGAGTGGTTTTTCATTTATTCATGCTCCTTTGTTATTATCTGGTTATTATTAAGGATAGCAGTTCTTATTCTGTTAAAAACGCATCCAGCCTACGGTTTGAATCCTTAATTACGTCCTGAAGCTCCTTCTCGCCCTTAAGATATAATGTAAAGTCATCCATGAACAGCTCATCCGGCAGCGTAAACTGTATGTCTCCATTTGTATAGATATTGTATAAATCATCCATCAGATTACCTTGGGGATAGATATTCCGATCCTTGAACATCATTGTATCCTTAAGAGTCTGCAGATAACCGCACAAGGAGCTTGTGTACTGCAGCGTTTCCTTCAGGTTCTTTGATTCAGGGTTTACACATAAGAATAAACAAGTTGCAACATTCGTCTTATCGTCTGTTATATAGGGGAGTCCACAGGCTCTGATGTTGTTCCTTTCTGATACTCCCAATTGATAACTTGAATCATCATTATACATGAAAATGAAGTTGTCCTCTTTGTAAAAGGAGAAATTAAACATTAAATTGACATTGCCTATCGACCTGACTTCTGAGTATTTCATCTCTTTTTTAATTAGCTTTGAAAGCTTTTCGAATGTAGGATTGTTAAAATCCGGATAGCTTCGTAAATATTGATAAAAAAAGTTATTCATAATCGACACTTTATCATAGTAATATAAATTTTCTAATTCAGTGTTTTCATTAAACTTTGATATAATGCTAAAGAAATCCTCCAGACCAATGGAATCCGTTAACTCTATACCATATTCACTGCCGACATTTTCATTATAAAATATGACTGGCATGTCAACTGCAATCGGAAGCATCCATATGTCCCCATCCGAATTAGTTGCGGCATCCTTAATATAAGGGAAACAGGCCTCCAGATATTCCTTCACACCCTCTACCTCATTAAGCGGATAAAACGAACCTTTATCCCGGATATTTGCTGAAATTGTCTGCTTAGAATTCATAAGGCAGATATCAAAGTTTTTATCCTGTGAGAGTAAGGAAAGTGCCATTTCCTCATCTGTTAGGAATTTCTGTTCAATCGTATACCCACAGCCAAAGGGCTGAAAAACTTCATAAAAATCGGTATTAATCATTGTTATCTTATCTTTTCCACAGATATAGGAAGAATTCTTTATACGAACAATCTGAGTGGCATCTATATTAATACTATAGGTGTAATCTCCACGGCATATCATTTCGCCACCCTTGAAATAAGGTACTAATTCAATCTCACCCTTATCTGGATCTATAGATGCAGAAGTTAGAGGCGTTGTAAGATTCAGTTTTATGTAGATAAAATCCTTCTTATCATTATAAATTTTAAACTGGTTAAACATATCTATTTTGTGATATGTTTTTTTAGAAAATCCACATTCATGAGTATTATATTCAATAAAATAATACCCTCCATTTTCATCATAAGCATAAATAACGAGATTATCATCAAATGCCTTTGAAAAAGAAATAGGGAATTCTACAGCTAATTCAGTCAAGGTTCCGGTATTTAAATCAATACAGCCTAAGGTTTCACCGGAATAGGTAAACCTGTCGTTAATTTCAGCAAGGGAATAATCTTTATTTATATTCTTCTGATTAATACCTAAGAAATATAACTTATCACCAATAACTTCCATTTGGCTTATGGCTGAATAATCGGTGAAATCATTTATTTTAACAGATATCTGTTTCGCTAATGAGAATTCATATAAGGATGCTGTTCCAGATGAATTATCAAAATAATATATCTTTCCGTCACCATATACTATCTTATTGGTTGTTTCAGTAATTGGATAAGTATTTAGTAATGCTCCTTTCGAATCTAAAGTCTTCAGAATATATTCAACGTGATCTTCAGCCGCATTAAAGGTCAGATAGTAGAGTATACCATTTTCATCTACATCAAAGGAATTAATATTTTTATCTACCTTATATGTAAAATAATCATCTTCTGATTGGGTAAAGGTTTGATTGTCTGACTTTTCACAAGCGGATAAAATAAAAACTAAGGTAATTAATAGAAATACATATTTTCTCATTTCCCCAGCTCCTTTATTGTTATTTCGTTTCCTGGTTCAGGAGGGATGATAAGTTCTTCAACCCCATTCATATTAGAGTTTCCAGTTACCATATCTACATCAAATCTTAACGCAAATAATTGATCTCCATTAGTATTTAAAAAGCTATAATAGAAATTGTCCATTTCTGATGTGAAATATTGTTTTATATCATCACTAGCCATATCAATTTTAATTATTAAATTGGAACCATAAGCAACATAAATTACATCTTTTATACAAACTAAATCAACAATTCTATCTACTTTAAAGACTAAACCTGCACAATCATTTACATCATAGATTTTCTTAGCACCTGTAACTAAGTTTAAGATGTAAACGCGTGAATCAATAACAAATATCAGGTTATCACCAATGATATGTAAACTAGATAATAAATTTATATCATCTTTAAAGGGCATAATTTGAATAATTTCATCAGTCTCCCTGTTAATTAAAGATAAATAACCATCCCAATTAGTAAGTAAAAACTCGTTATAGGATAAAAGCCAGGGATAGTCTTTCAACGGGGTAATTGTATTATTAAAATCTAATCTACTCACATTGAATTCATAATCACTTGTTAATTCACTATAATAAATTCCGTAATTATCTATAAAAAACGATGCTATATTTCTATCTGATATCAAGGTTAATTCTTTTGTAGCAATATCATAGCTATACAGGTATCCCGAATCATAATATGGATTATTATTCTGTACATTTATAAAATATAGTTTATTTTCCCATAGCTGCAGATTATTTGCCTCCATATCAACCAGCAATGTACTTTTATCATTCTTTAACTGGTAGATATATTTATCATTACCCTCGTTAATATAATATATAGAGTCATCCAACGTGCCAGAGCAGATTAAACAAGTGAATTGACTGTTTATTTTATAATTACCACCTAAATTTCCAAGCTTAAAATCGTTCATTTTTGACTTTACCCCTGAAAATTCAATATCGGACGGCCATTCCTTTGTTTCCGTTGATTTGTTAAATTCGCCAGAGGAGGCAGTTGTATTCGTGACTGGAGGTATATCAGTTGGAGTTACTATATTTGAATTGGTATTCTTATTCTCAGTAAATATTGAATAGTCAATCTTTTTTGTATCAGTAGAATTATTATTACAGGAACAGCATAGTAAAATAAGCATAACCAACGGAATTAATAAAAAATATTTCTTCATAATAATCACTTGTTCTGTATACCTTTCTAATTGTAGAATATTAAAAATTTATCATGTTATTCGATACTGTGTAATGTTTTCTATTATCTTCAGATGTCTTTAGTTCAGAATTAACTATATGGTACTGTTAATATGAATATCATCACAGCAAATACAATGATTACATTAAATAAAGGATGAGAAAGCTAATTGTATGCATTTTATCATTTTAAGTATTAATATTCTTGAAAAGACTTAAAATACAAGGTTGACAGTAAACTGACAACCTTGTATTTTGTTATATTTCAATAAATTTGTTAACTTACACTCCCAAGTCCACATGAATCATGAGAAGTACGAGTAGCTGTTCCTAATGTTTCATATCCACATAGAATACATCTCCATCTTATAATATAACCTGTTGTTACGGTATGACAGATACCGCCTGCATATGAGTGCGAACCATATATGGGGGGAGATTGAGGAATCATATCATATATTGTATAACTATGAGGAGGGCATGTAGTAGCGGCGGATACATGAGATACAGAACCAGTAGAGCTTAATATAGTTACAAACGCAAGTAATAAAGCTAATTTTTTGTAAAATTTTTTCATTTTAACGCTCCTTATATTTTCGAATAATAAAATAAGAATTAGTTGGATAATATCTTTATTGATAATAAATCTGTTTAATATTATAATGATAATGGTCAAAGAAATTATTATGAATTCTTTGTTCAGTCAGAGGACTTGTAGGCATATTAGGAAGCACCCTAACTTACAGGTCCTTCTTTTTGTAATTTGGCGACCGTATTTTAATCATTATCTTTTCCTCTCTATAAAATTATTAGCATATAATTACATATAATTATTTAACATAATTTACTATTAATTTCCAGTCAAATAATGTCATAGAGATAGCAAATATTGCTATTTTTATACATTTTCGATTTGGTGAGGTCTGCTGTGTGGTTTAGGCTAATGAGAAGTTCAATGGATACGAGCACAGAGTTCATATCTGCATGGAATGCAATTCACTACACGGGGGTAAGAGAAAAGAATTGTAGATGCTCATAATAAATTACACATAAAGAAATGATAATGATAACTGATCTTTGATTAAGATATAGAGGAAAATATTTATGGACTGCAAGCAAGTATTCAGAGCGTAAATTAAGTAAAGAATTGTTGTTAATAAAGGGAAAAGTAATTATCTTTATGAGGGCATTTCACATTTAACACTTACAAACATTGATTTTATAGTAGTTGTGCATGGTGATTCTTGACGGGAAGGATTACGGTGTTGAAAAAATCATAAAGGAAGTTGTAAGTAGACGTTCCATAAACAAGCCTACTCTTTAATTAATATAATGATATATGAATATTGATATAAAGAATATGAACCATTACTATAATATCTTACATTGCATGTATACCAGATGACTTATAATCACAATTAAAACCGTCATAGATATAGTCATCAGGTATTCTTACAAAGCAGCCAATGGTTTGATCACGGCGTCTTTTGATTACACCTGACACATTCAGGTTATTAATATTGCCTTCTGCAACGGTGATAAACTCGCTGTCACAAGAGAGTACGATTCCGATATGATCATGCCAGGCACTATCTTTTTGTTTATTTTCCGGGGGAATGATATTGTTATATATTACGATATCGCCTCTCGAGGGGGGAAATCCATCTTTTTCATAATAACAGAAATCGTGGGCTTTGCCCCATTCATACCATGTACCCGCACCTGCAAATCTATATTTGAAGGGAGGTTCTTTATTGGGAGTTCTAACCCTGCTTTTATAGCACAATGATAAACAAATGCGGCACACCATGCATTTTTGAGTTCATCAAAGGCTACAACTTCAGGGTAGTACTTGATGATCTCCATAAAATCTTTATTATTCTTATCACCTACTATATTTTTCGCTGCCAGTTCTTCTGCTATATCTGCAAAAATGGCTTTATTAAATCCAACAGTCGTATGATTTCCTACGGGCTGTTCAATTTGAATAGGAATTCCTGTTATATGCAATTCATCTAAAATCTTATTTATACGAGGAACTGCTTTATAGGGAACCTGGTGAGCGGGATCATAGAAAAAGGACTGTAGTATATCTGCATCCTTTAGTACTTCATCGTACTCATCATGGATCTGCTCCTTCATTGAATGATAGAATACTGCTGACAAAATAAGCATTTTTTCATGATCAGTAAATAGTTTCATATCTCTGATAGCCGGTCGAGCCATCTCAGCACCGCTCTGACCATGACACATATAGCTTCCTGTAAAATACACATAATTATCATGTAAAAGTCCGCTGATATATGCAAGCTCAGGATCTAATCCTCTTCGACCAGCGATTATAGAGCAGCTTTGAGTCACACCATATGTGTGAATGTATGCGTATTTACGTATCTCCGGCGAAGCGATTGCCTCAATTATATGATCGACATATTTTTTTATCTTTAATATTCTATCCATGCCCATGCCCCCTCTTTAAACTTTATTATTCCTGTTCTCCATATAAAATCCAATATGATGTAATTATATAGTACTTACCAAAAAGTTTCCAGCTGAATTACCTGTATTTATTAGATATAATAAACATCTTTATCACTTTATCAAATTAATTTTCCCTTTCCATTCCCCACCAATATGTTATAATGTTCACGTATAAGCAGATAGTACAAGGAAGCAGTGAGCTTCGTTAAGCTTGCTTACGGAAGATCACCTGCTTCCTAGGATAAGTGCAACGTGAATGATTAAGCAAAGCTTATTAGTACCTAATCCGAGAATCTGATATACAAGCAGGTGAGGCTTCATAAACTTGCTTATGGAAGATCAAATGCTTCCTCGGATAAGTGAAACGTGAACGATAAGTGAAGCTAATGAGTACCTAATCTGCGAAGCAGATAGTTCGAGCAGGTGAAGCTTCATAAGATTGCTTACAAAAGGATCACATGATTCCTTGAATAAGTGCAACGTGAACGATTAAGCGAAGCTTACGAGTTTCTAATCGGCGAAGCAGATAGTTCAAAAAGATCGTCTTCTAAACTGCGAAGCCATCAATTTTATTACACGGAAGGATTCCACCATGAGTTACGAATTTGCAACAGAAGATATCAGTTATGAAGATTACGCGAGCGGGAGAGTATTATATAATCAAAAAGGAACCACTTCATTTCCTGCAAGGTTAATCAGTGAAATCTTTCAAAGATGCGTGGCTTATCTTGAGAAGCAGGGAAAGTCTGCTCCATATACCATCTATGATCCGCTTTGCGGGGGCGCTTATTCCTTAACTATTCTTGGATTTTTGCATCCTGATCTTATTAATAAAATCATCGCTTCCGATGCCATGGAAGACGTAGTCATATTTGCAAAGAAAAATCTGTCCTTATTAACGGAAGCCGGAATGCAGGATAGAATTAATCAGATTAAACAATACCTGGCGGATTATGGTAAGGAATCACATGCAGAAGCTTTAGAAAGTGCATATAAATTTGAATCTATTATCAAGAATATGCCTCATTCGATTAACATCAATTGTTACCAGGCAGATGCATTAACAGATTCGATAAAGCTAGATAAACTAAAGCCAGATGCGTTAAAGACGGATGCGTTAGAGCCAGATGCACTAATGCCAGATGCACTAAAGCCAGATACATTAAAGCTAAATACATTAAAGCCAGATGCCTTAAATCTAGTTACACTAAAACAAGATCAATCAGAAATGAATGATAAGATAGATATTGTTATCACAGATATTCCCTACGGTAAGCTGGTAGAATGGATAACAGAGGATGGGAAGGACGCAGTCTCTGTGATGCTTCAGAACCTGCTGCCAAAGCTTTCGAAGCAATCTATCGTCGCTGTCAGCTCAAGAAAGAGGACTGCTATATATAATGATAATTATACGAGGGTAAGCAAATTCCAGATAGGAAAGCGTCAGATTGTTCTTCTGCGGCCTAATTCCTGACAAGTGAATTGGCTTACCAGTTTATCATGTATATCATAAAAGAACTCCGGAGGAACAAATTGTGCTAACAAGTCTTGCTCTCATATTTTTACTGGGATTATTATTAGGCTCCATATTCCAGAAGCTGAAGCTGCCAAGTCTGCTTGGAATGCTGATTACGGGAATGTTATTAAGTCCTTATGCCTTAAATTTACTGGATGATAAGATACTAGCCATTTCACCGGAGCTGCGAAGGCTGGCACTGGTCATCATTTTAACCAGAGCCGGGCTTTCACTCAACCTGAGTGATTTAAAAAAAGTCGGAAGGCCTGCAATTCTCATGTGCTTTATTCCAGCCTGCTTTGAGATTGCCGGGATTACCCTGCTGGCACCGAGACTGCTTCATTTAACAGTAGTGGAGGCTGCTATTATGGGAGCTGTTGTAGCAGCAGTATCACCGGCAGTCATCGTGCCAAGAATGCTTCGATTGATGGAGGAAGGCTATGGTACGAAGAACGCCGTTCCCAGCTTGATTCTCGCCGGGGCCTCCGTGGATGATGTATTTGTTATTGTATTATTTACGGCTTTTCTTTCCCTGACGACCGGAAGCTCCGTTACGGCCAAGGATTTTATCAATATACCGATCTCCATTGTCCTTGGATTAGTGGTAGGCGTATTCGCAGGTATCATATTATCGAAATTCTTCAAGATATTCCATATGAGGGATTCGGTGAAGGTTCTGATTATACTTAGCATCAGCTTTCTGCTGCTTGAATTGGAGACACGGATAAGTTCCTTTGTACCGATGTCCGGGTTATTGGCTATCATGAGCATGTCGGCTACCTTATATCAGACCTATGAAGTCTTAGCAAAGCGGTTATCGGCAAAGTTTAATAAATTATGGGTGGCTGCTGAAATCATTTCCTTCGTCCTGGTTGGAGCTACGGTAGATACCCATTATGCTGTAACTGCAGGAGCAATGACCCTGCTGATCATAATTACCGGACTGATTTTCCGCATGCTTGGTGTAATCCTATGCCTCATCAGAACGAGATTAACCAGAAATGAACGCATTTTCTGCATGTTTGCCTATACACCCAAAGCGACGGTACAGGCAGCAATCGGAGCAGTGCCGCTGACGATGGGTCTTGCCTGCGGTAATCAGGTGCTCATAGCAGCTGTACTGGCAATCTTATTTACAGCGCCGCTTGGAGCAGTGGTGATTGATAGAACCTATCAGAAGCTGTTAACTAAGGATAAAACATAGTGTGAATATAAAGAGTGGAGGAGGTTTACCTGTCTATGAAAATTACTGTCATTAACGGAAATACCCGTCATGGAAGTACCTGGCATTGTATGGACTTATTTCGACGGGAATTAGAAAAGTATGAGGAGATACAACTGAAGGAAATATCGCTGCCTAAGGATATGCCGCATCATTGCGTCGGCTGTTTTTCCTGCTTTTATAAAGGTGAGCAGGCCTGTCCCCATTATGAAGCAGTCCATCCGATTATTACGGCACTTGAGGAGGCGGACTTAATCATAATGACCTCCCCTGTCTATGCCTTTGACGTATCCGGTGGCTTAAAGGCATTATTGGATCACCTAAGTTATATGTGGTTATCCCACAGACCGAATCCTGCTATGTTTCAGAAAGTGGCTCTAACAATTACAACGACGGCAGGTGCCGGCCTTTCCCATACTACGAAAACCATGAAGCAAAGCCTTTCCTTCTGGGGTGTTAAAAAGGTATATACCTACAAGAAGGCAGTAGCAGCAATGAAATGGGAGGATGTTACACCGAAGAAAAAGGCGGAGATTGAAAAAGCAATTGCAGGAAAAGCTAAGAAGATTTATCGCACCGTGCATAACAGAAACAAAATTCCGTATCCGTTATTCGGCAAATTTATGTTCAACATCATGAAAGGAATGCAGAAGAGCAATAACTGGAATCCCACAGACCGGAAGCATTGGGAGTCCCAGGGCTGGCTTGAAGGCTCAAAGCCGTATTAGAAGTGCGGACTTATATAGATGAACAATAAAAAAGCAGCTTATTCGCTCGCCCGACACCTGTGTTTATAGAAATTTACTTGTTCAATCGATTAAGGCTAACAATTTCACCAAAACTATATCAGTTAAAAAAGTAGATATGCTTAGTTCATAAGCATATCTACAATTGCGTTAACGGCTACATCCGTCATTACTTCATAATTCAGATATTCATGCTGCTGATACATCATTTCATGGCTTAGATTCTCTATGATATCGATGATCAGATGCGCCTTTTCATAGGCGTTCGTGGGATGAATATCAAACTGATTCATTAAATCAACCAGATTTGCCGCCATACTGGACTGGAATTTATAGAAAAGCTCACCGATTTCCTTGTCTGTGTGGGCAAGTGCCTGCATTTCCTCATGTACTGATTTCACTAAGGTGTGAGATTCAGTTAGTTTGACGATCATTTGACGGATCACCTTCGCCAGATCTATCGGTTTATCAATACTTTTCATTATTTCATAAACAGGAGCAGCAACGCTGTTCTCATAAGCTTCAATGACATACATGAAAATGTCCTTTTTATCTTTAAAATAACTATATACAATACCTGTGGAAACTCCGGCCAGCTTTGCTATTTCAGCGGTATTCGTATGATGATAACCCTTTTCGCAGAATAATTGGTAGCCTGCTTCGATTATTTTGCTTCTTTTTTCTATGGAGCGCTGTTGCTGCGGCGTTCTGATCTGCTGATTTCCCATCGTTAACCTCCTAAATAATCTCATTTAGATTATAATAATGAAAATTAATTTCGTCAATAAAGATATGTTGCTGCAAATCGAATTTGGATGAAGAATTGACGAAACTCACTTTCGTGATAGAAATCCAGATAAACATGCATGAAATGGTTATTATTAGAAATATATTTCACATTATGGTTGACAGCTGCATAAGCTGTATTATATAATTTGGTAAAATATGAAATTATATTCATATTCATATTTATATTAATATAAAATACAATGGGAGGTATTTATGAACTTAATTGAATTCAAAGAGGTTACAAAAGCATATGAATTGGGAGCAACTAAGCTTTTAGCAGCAGATAGGATCAGCTTCACGATAAAGGAAGGGGAATTTGTCGTAGTGCTTGGTCCCAGCGGTGCAGGTAAATCCACCGTGCTTAATCTGTTAGGTGGCATGGATTATGCTTCTTCGGGGAAAATCATCATTCAAGGAAAGAATATCGCGAAGTATAAGGATGATGAATTAACGCAGTATCGGGCTGCGAATGTCGGATTTGTATTCCAGTTTTATAATCTGATTCCTACCCTGACGGCACTCGAAAATGTAGCTCTCACCAAAGAAATCGTTAAAAATGGTGTGGATGTCAAAGAAGTACTTGCATCCGTCGGCCTAGCTGACCATATGAATAAGTTCCCATCACAGCTGTCTGGAGGAGAACAGCAGAGGGTATCCATCGCAAGAGCTATCTGCAAAAATCCTATTATGCTGCTTTGTGATGAGCCAACCGGCGCATTGGACATAGAAACAGGTATTATGATACTAAGCTTATTACAGAAATTAAGCAGGGAGCAGAAGAAGACTGTAATCATCGTTTCCCACAATGCTGCAATCGCTCAGGCTGCCGACAAGGTGATCCGGATCAGAAACGGTAAATTAACAGAAGTCATTACAAACGAAACTCCAATTGATGTAAGCGAGGTGAACTGGTGATGCTGTTTCGAAAAATGTTGCGGGATATGTGGCGTAATAAAACACAGTTTATTTCTATTTTTCTGATGACGGTTATCGGCATCTTTATCTATTCGGGCGTAAGCAGCGAATATACTGGCCTCCAGGATACAGCCAATGATTTTTATGAAGAAACGAATCTGGCCGATGCCTGGGTATACAGCTCAGGGTTTACAAAGGAAGCGGCGGACGCAGTCCGGGCTGTAGAGGGGGTTACGGGAGTAGAGCGAAGGTTAACCATAAGCAGCGTAGGGAACTTTGATAATAACCCTACCATCAAGCTTCATTTTGCAGAGAATAACCTGATATCAACCGGAAAACTGATGGAGGGTGAAGCATTTACCATAGAGAAAGACGGGATTTGGCTGGATACGGAATTCGCCAAGGTGAAAAAACTCAAGGTCGGAGATAGTATTACGGTTACTTTTCTTGGCCTTACACTGGAAAAAGAAATCAAAGGCTTGATCATGAGCCCTGAATATGTATATTCCGAAGGTGAGAATGACATTATTCCGGTACCCGGAACCTACGGTTATGCTTATCTTTCCTATCTGGCATTACCGAAGGAGATACCAATGGTTTACACGGATCTGCTTGTTACCACAGAGAAGCCTGTTGACCTAAAGCTGGAAAATGCGATTGATCAGGCCCTGGATGGCAAATACAGTGTATTCCTAGCTAGAAAGAACTTGAGAAGCTACATGCAGTTTTCCGAGGAAATGAAGGAGCATAAAGCAATCGGCAAGATTTTCCCGCTTCTGTTTCTGGCTGTTGCGATGCTGACCATAGTAACGACAATGGCAAGACTTGTTAATAACCAGAGAACCCAGATCGGTATTTTAAAGGCATTGGGTTTTAAGAGAAGGAAAATACTGTTCCATTATATTTCCTACGGTTTATGGATCAGCCTGGCTGGCACTGTCATAGGAGCCGTTGTTGGACCGCTGACGCTGCCGTATCTGTTTTATGGTCCAATGATGACAACCTATATGCTGCCGGAATGGAGATCCGCCATTCCAATTTCCTTACTCTATATGGCTGTACTTTCTGTTGCTGGCTGTACGCTTGCAACCTATTTTGCCTGTCGTAATGTTCTGAAGGACACTCCTTCAGAGACTTTAAGACCCAAAGCACCAAAGGATATAAAACACAGCTTCTTTGACCGATTAAAGCTTTGGGAGCATCTAAGCTTCGATATCCAGTGGAATCTACGGGATATCTTCCGGTGTAAGGGACGCTCTATCATGGCGATTGTAGGTATTCTTGGCTGTTCGGCTCTGTTGATCTGTGCCTTTGGGATGAGAGATACCTTTGACTATATAATAAAATGGAATTATGAAGTACTTAATCGATATGAAACCAGATTAGAACTGAAATCAGACATAACATCAGAACAGACCGATAAACTGATTGAAAAATATGACGGGGAGGCAATACAGGAGGGTGCTGTTGAACTGAAGGCGAATGGTAAGAAAAGAAGTGGAGAATTACTGGTTACTGATCAGGCTTCCTTAATCCGGTTTGTTGACAAAGACAGCAATAACCTTGAATTACCGGTGAATCAGATTAGTGTCAGTTATAAAATTGCGAAGCTGTTAGGACTTAAGCTGGGTGATACGGTCTCCTGGCATGTGTTCGGAGATGAAAAATGGAATACCTCGACCATCGGGGCAATCTATCGGACTCCCTTTACTCAGGGCATTACTGTTTCGAAAGGATATTTTGAACAATACGGTTATCATTTTACACCTACCACAATTATCACAAAGCAGGAGGTATCCAAGGATGTCAAGGATGATGCTGCTTTAGGAATATCGAAGGTACAGTCGAAGTCTATGCTTGTTGATGGCATTAAAACAGTCACGGAAGCAATGAATGTCCTGGTATTTGTACTGATGATTGCCGCGGTTATATTAGCGGTCGTAGTAATCTATAATCTTGGTGTACTGGCATTTACGGAAAGGCAGCGGGAGCTTTCCACATTGAAGGTAATCGGGTTTAAGACTGGAAAACTTCGCAGCCTGCTATTAAAACAGAATATCTGGTTAACGCTTGTCGGAATCGTTCCAGGCATACCGATTGGATTATGGATCCTGAATTATATCTTTAATTTTGTTGGTGAAGTATTCGATTTTATGATCATCATATATTTCAGTTCTTATGTATATTGTATCGCAGGAACCTTATTGATTTCCGTATTGGTAAACCGTCTGTTTTCCAAACGGGTGAGGAAAATTGATATGGTCAGCTCGTTAAAGGGTGTGGAATAAAAAAGGCTGATAAATGAAGGCTGGCAGAAAGAAGACGGCTAGAAAGAAGACTGTTGGAAAGAAGATTGCTAGAAAGAAGATTACTGGAAAGAAGGCTGCTGCCTAGATTTGTACTTCTTTATTCGAAATTATCTACAGCAAGCTTAGCCTTATCAAATTTATCCTTACGAATGTGACAGTAGCCATTCGGATTCTTATCAAGATATTTCTGATGATATTCCTCGGCAGGATAATAATTGCGAAGGGGCAGTATTTCTATTGCGATCGGCTTATCATATTTTGCCTGAAGCTCCTTCAGTGATTTTTGGATGATTTCAATATCATTATCATCCACATAATAAATTCCGGTACGATACTGGGTTCCGGCATCCTCACCCTGGCGATTGACGGAGGTAGGATTGATGACATCATAATATAAGCTTAATATGAATTCCAGACGGATTTGTGAAGGGTTATAAAATACTCTGACGGTCTCAGCATGCCCTGTATTATTATGGCATACCTCCTGATAAGTAGGATTTTCCGTATTACCATTGGCATATCCGACATCAGTTTTCACGATTCCATGAATGTTCGAAAGGTACTTTTCCGTACCCCAGAAACATCCGCCGGCAAGATAAATCTCTTTCCATTGCTCAGGCTGCTTCAATTGCATACACCTCTTCCTGTTTGATATTTACATAGTATAAGACTTTTCATTGAATTTCAATCCTTTCGGCAGGATATTTCGTCAAGTTCGGTTACAGAGAGACTTTCTCCCAACGATCTGGTTATCCATGAATGCGATCGATAACCAGATTATATTGAATAAGGAACCGGCAATCCTGAATAATTGCTTCGTTCGAAGCAATAACCATGATGGCAGGTTCCTTTACAGTGAATTCTTTACAGCTACTTATTGATTGACTTCCGGGTAAATACCTTCAGAATTTCATTTACCAGCAATGGTATCAGGGATAAGCCTATTACAACACCCCATTCCGCTAGGCTGAGATTATGAACTCCAAAAGCTTCTGCCAGTACAGGAACT
Source organism: Mobilitalea sp. (assembly GCA_035564175.1). Taxonomy (GTDB): domain Bacteria; phylum Bacillota; class Clostridia; order Lachnospirales; family Lachnospiraceae; genus Mobilitalea. The sequence continues at coordinate 19,182 of DATMUM010000126.1, read as the reverse complement.
GTGATCACGACCAGCTGAAGCAGGATACCTACGACGATGGCTCCTATCAGGAATAGGTTGGAGAATATACCAATCTTAACGATTGATTTTGAAAAGTTCCTCATGGATAAGGAGTAAAACAGCTGGGAAGCAGCCAAAACCACGAAAGCCATGGTTCTTGCATAAGGAAGTGCAGTTTTCAAAGCATCCTCCGACAGCATCTTTGCTTCGATTGTATAGCCATGCTGGTACAGACCATAGTAAAATGCAATCAAAGTCAATAAACCAATCAGCAGACCTCCGATAACGGCTTTCACGCCGGCTCCGCGTGCAAAGAAGCTTTCCTTCGGGTTTCTTGGTTTCTGCTTCATAACATCCTTATCACCGGGGTCAACTCCAAGAGCGATGGCTGGTAAGGAATCGGTAATCAGGTTCACCCAGAGAATCTGAGTAGCCAGTAACGGAACAGGCCAGTTTAATAAGATGGAGAACAATATAGTTATTACCTCGCCCAGATTGCAGGATAGTAGGAAGACAACTGATTTTTTAATATTATTATAGATATTTCTACCTTCCTCAATGGCATGAACAATGGTGGTAAAATTATCATCCGTTAATATCATATCACTGGCTCCCTTAGCAACGTCGGTGCCGGTGATACCCATTGCAACACCAATATCCGCATATTTAAGGGAAGGAGCGTCGTTTACACCATCACCCGTCATGGAAACAATATTACCCTGAGCCTTGAAGGCTCTTACAATTTTAACTTTATGTTCTGGTGATACTCGTGCAAATACCCGGTAGTTATTAATTTTAGCTGCAAATGCTTCATCGGTTAATTCATCGATTTCTGCTCCGGAGATGCTTTGATTGATTGACTCTGCAATTCCAAGTTCTTTGGCAATTGCCACTGCAGTATTCTTGTGGTCGCCAGTTATCATGATCGGGCGTATACCTGCCATCTTAGCTTCACTGATGGAATCCTTAACCTCCAGTCTCGGAGGATCAATCATGCCAACAAGGCCAAGAACCGTGAGGTCTTTTTCCATATCCTCGGGCGGAAGTATTTGATCAGTATTTTTAAATGCCACGCCAAGAACGCGGAGGGCATCATCGGACATTTCCTCAGCAATCTTTTGATAATCGTCTTTTAGTTCGCTCGTAAGCGGAACAATTTGTCCGTTCACAAGGGCAGAAGAGGAGAGCTTTAGAATGTTGTCTATAGCACCTTTGGTATGAATACGATATCCATTTCCTTCTTCATTTAGGGTGGACATCAGTTTACGATCGGAGTCAAAAGGATTTTCCGATAATCTTTTATGCTTTTCATTTAATTCGGATTTCGTAAGGTTATACTTATCACCAAGGATAATTAAAGCTATCTCCGTAGGGTCTCCTGTTCCCTGTCCATTCACATATGTTGCATCAGAGCATAGTACCAGGGATTTAATCAGTTCCTTTTCATCCGTGGTTGGAATCAGATTCGTTGTCGCAGCGGATACCTCTGTCAGCTTTCCTGAGGTATATTGCTCGATTACCGTCATTTTATTCTGGGTCAGGGTACCTGTTTTATCGGAGCAGATGATATTAACGGAACCCAGTGTTTCAACTGCGGGCAGCTTCTTGACGATAGCATTGATTTTCGACATTTTCGTAACACCAAGTGCCAGCACGATTGCGACTATGGCAGCAAGACCTTCCGGAATAGCAGCAACTGCGAGGCTGATTGCAGTTAGGAACATATCGAATAAATCACGTTTTTGTATAAGAGCAATGATAAAGATAAGAGCACAGATACCGATTGCAAGAAAACCTAAGATTCGGCCCAGCTCATCCAGACGTTTCTGGAGGGGTGTCATTTCATCATTCTCTTCCTCAAGAATGGAAGCAATCTTGCCGATTTCCGTAGCCATTGCGGTTGCAACTACAATACCCTCACCTCGGCCGTAAGTAGTAAGGGTGGACAGAAAAGCCATATTAACCTTATCGCCAATCGGAGTTTTCGGATCCTCCAGAATAATGGAGGCATCCTTAGTGGAGGGGACGGACTCACCGGTTAATGCCGATTCTTCTATCTGCAGATTAGCACTGTTAATCAATCTCAAGTCGGCTGGAACATATCTTCCGGCATCCAGAAGTACGATATCTCCTGGTACAACCTCTTCGGAATTGATTTCAACAGCTTTACCATCACGTCTGACAACTGATTTAGGCGTCGTCATTTTCTGAAGTGCTTCAACCGCTTTTTCAGCCTTTGCCTCCTGAATGACACCGATTACTGCATTTAAAATGATAACAAGAAGTATAATAATGGAGTCAGTATATTCACCAATAATCATAGTTATAATAGCAGCTGCAAGCAGCACATAGATTAACATATCCTTAAGCTGGGATAGAAATAAAGCTATCATGCTTTTCTTTGGCTTTCCCTTTAATTTATTTAGCCCGTATTGATTGAGCCGATTTTTGGCTTCCGTTTCCGAAAGTCCCATGGAAGGGTTAACATTAAATTCCTTAAGTACTTCCTCCAGTGATTTTGAAAACCACATAGTTACACCTCTTTCATAGATTTAATCATCATTATAGTTCCTAATAAAAACTTCTTTATGCTTTATTCCTCCATGAATTGCAAAAATAGCCGTTTTTAGTAGAGTCAGTATATCATTAAATGGCAATATTTACATTAGAATTGAATAAGAAATGAATACATTCCTATTCTTCCATTTTAGTTATGTATGAGTATATTACTTATGATTTGACAGCACTTATATTCGATAGTAAAATTAGGGTGTTAATTATTTGAAAGGTAAGGTGAAATGATGACATATATCGGAAATATTCTGAAGGGTTATGGAGTAGAACAGAAGCTGATTAATTATCTGTCCTGTGCAATCTTAACAGCTGTCATTCTTCTGGTCTGCATAATTGTTAATCTGATTGTTAAGAAAATCGTACTCAAAATTTTAACCAGAATCATAGTTGGCAATAAATACAAGTGGGACGATATGCTTCTTCGAAGGAAAGTGTTCTATCGATTGGCGAATTTATTACCGGGAATTATTATATATATATTTGCTCCAGGCTACGAGAAGGCTAGTGGTATCATCCGTCGGGGAGCATCGATTTACATCCTGTTTATGCTCTTATTTGTTGTAAATTCCTTGCTGGATGCGATTTATGATATTTATAGTACTTATCCGATTTCTAAAATCAGACCAATCAAAGGCTTATTGCAGGTTGTTAAAATCATTTTATTTATCGTCATCAGTATTATAATCTTCGGTACGCTGATGGATCAGAATCCCTTGCTGCTTTTAAGTGGAATCGGTGCCCTGGCGGCAGTATTTTCCTTCGTATTCAAGGATTCCATCTTAGGTTTCATTGCAGGTATTCAGTTGACCTCCAATGATATGCTGAGGATCGGAGATTGGATAGAGATGTCCAAATACGGTGCGGACGGAGATGTTATCGACATTACTTTGAATACAGTTAAGGTTCAGAATTTTGATAAAACAATCGTATCTTTGCCTGCTTATGCACTTGTTTCCGATTCCTTTAAAAACTGGAGAGGTATGATGGAATTTGGCGGCCGACGGATAAAGCGTTCTATTTTTATCGATGTGAACAGCATTACCTTCTGTACTCCCGAGATGCTGGAGAAATTTAAGAAAATTCATTATCTGAAAGATTATATCATTGAGAAAGAAAAGGAAATCAGTGAATATAATAAAGAGCATAATATTGTAGAAGATCTTAGAAGCAATGGAAGACATATGACGAATGTGGGAACCTTCCGGGCTTATATCCAGTTTTATCTGAACCAGCATTCGCAGCTTCATGCTTCCATGTCTCCTATGGTTCGCCAGCTGCCGCCGACGGAGCTTGGCTTACCTCTGGAAATCTATGCATTTACTGATGATACGAACTGGGAGAAATATGAAATTATCCAGGCGGATATTTTTGACCATGTTATTTCAATAGCAGGAGAGTTCGAACTACGAATCTTTCAAAATCCTACCGGATATGATATGCAGCAGATCAGCATCAAATCTGAATAAAATGATAAGAGCAGGGATAAACATATCCCTGCTCTTACCTTCTGGTGTCTCATTCGTTTCGAATGCAATTATTCAGTTGTTCCGATAGTGAGAATTTACATACTTTTTTCAATAATAAATCGTCCAAAGCTATCATCTCCCAATCTTTCCAAGAAAGCATGCTGTCTGTAATTCTGAGACTAAATTACAAACCATCTATTCTTTTATTAAGATACGACAGAACTTATAAACGAAAGTATATGATCATCATGCAAGTTAAGTTCTTACGTCGTATCTGTTATTATTATGTCTCGGCTGAAAAAATATATACTCGATATTAAAATATTTTTGTTAATTTTAAAGTACGTTACGATTTGCATGTCAATGATTCATAAGATTGTAATGAATTTAGTAGTATTTTCAAGCTCTATAAATTATAATTACATCAATAATATGAATCATAATAGTTTTCAATTTCGTATTAACTATATTGATTAATACATGAGAGGAAGATTTTATTTTACCTACCTATGAAAAGGAGCTAATATGTTTGAAAATTTTATTCAAAAGGTGAAGGAGAGCTATTGGCCTGTATACGGCATTGAAATCTTTTACCAAGGACAAGTAGTTGATAAATATGATTTTGTGCCAGAAAGACGTCATCCTATTTATTCGGCAACAAAAGCGTTTACTTCAACGGCTGTAGGTATCGCGGTAGAAGAAAATAAGTTTTCAATAGAGGCATCCCTTTATGATTACTTAAAGGACGAGATTCCAGATGATATCATGGAAGAACAGTTTAATGTATTGCAGAAAATGAGTATCAAGAGATTACTCACCATGTCAGTTCCGGGTTACCCATTCCGTATGGAGGGAAACAATTGGTTAAAATCTTCTTTAGTCTATTCTATTCAGCTTTCTGATACACCTGTTTTTGACTATTCGAATGTTCCGGCATATCTCGTTGGTGTAGCAGTGGAAAAGGCCGTAGGCGAGCATCTTATAAAGTACCTGAATACCAGATTATTCCAGCCGCTTGGAATTGAAAATCCTGAATATATGAATTGTCCTTCCGGTCATTTTTATGGCGCATCAGGAATGTGTCTGACGGTGAATGAATTGAGTAGACTGGGTCAGTTATACTTGCAGAATGGACAGTACAATAACAAACATATTATTTCCGAAAAATGGGTTAAAGAGGCTACTGCAATCCATCAGATGAATAGGGAAGGTGGATATGGCTATTATTTATGGAAATACAAAGACGGCTTCCGAATTAGTGGGAAGTGGGGACAGAGATGCTATGTATTTCCAAAGCAACAGCTTATGATAACCTATCTGGCAGATATCGAAGAAGGACCGGATGTTGCAGCACTTACAATGGAACAGGAAATATTGCCGTTATATGGAATATGAGAGTATCTCATAAGAGAGGGATATGACTCTCATAAAATTAGTAGTTATTTAGTTTTGCAGCAGCTCCTATTATGTGCCTAGATCAATAATATTATTAGCATTATGAACGAACAGAGCTTAATTAGAAAAATGAGTCTGACTGAAAGATGATCAGTCAGACCCAAACATTAATTAGTCAGACCCAAACGTATTCAATATCAAGTGTATTATAAATTCCTATAAAAGGCATATTATATCGCTTAATCAGCGGTTTGACGTCTTTTAATTACTTTTAATCTTGTAAATTCTTCTCGTTCCTTTTCTTCCAAAGCATTCGTAATATCATGAACCAGAGCAGCATAATTGGGAATTGTGATGTTCTTCAGCGCATTGGCCCGTTTTTGCGTCTTGTTAATACTGGTAGCCAGACGATATGCCGAATTCTCTATCATCGATAAACGAATCGTAAGCTCCTTCACTTTCATAAACCGTTTGGTTGCTTCATCCAGGGATAATCTTGTCTGAAAGAAGGCATAGGTCGGTTTGCCGGGAGTAGTATCATATTCCACTAAGGGGATTTCCGTACCCATGATACTGCGTTGTTTGATTTCGATGGAATTCTCCTCAGGGATAGTATTACTGAGTTCGGATACGTTATTAATACCCATTTCAATATTTGCCTGCTGAAGTGCAAGATAAGCAGCAGAGAAGGTGCTGTCAATTTCGGACTGCACGTTTTTCGCTTTATCAATGAGCTCCATGAGTTCCCTCATTAAAATATTACGCTTCTTATCCATTAATTCGTAGCCTTGCTTTGCCAGCTTCAGTGAATTCTTTGCCAACATTAAATTGCCCTTCGTCGGGAAGGTATTTGGATTCATGGGATCACCTCAATTCGCTTAAGCTTCCGATATTTTGTTAAAGTATTTATCCAAAATTTTAGTATCGATACGATCCAACTCTTCTCTGGGAAGAAGCTTTAATAACTCCCAGCCTTTATCCAGAGTCTGGATGATGGTACGGTCTTCATGATGACCCTGGGCTATGAATTCCTGCTCCATCGCAATACCGAATTTGAGGTACTGCTTATCAACCGGTGATAATTCATCCTCACCGATAACGCTTGCCAAAGCTCTTGCATCGCCCACGCGTGCATAAGATGAGAAGAGCTGGTTCGCGAGATCCTGATGATCCTCTCTGGTATAGCCTTTACCGATACCATCCTTCATAAGACGGGATAGAGAAGGGAGAATACTGATCGGAGGATAGATGGATTTCTGGTGAAGGGCACGGTCAAGAACGATCTGTCCTTCGGTAATGTATCCGGTTAAGTCCGGGATCGGATGGGTGATATCATCGTTTGGCATGGTAAGTATCGGTATCTGCGTAACAGATCCGTTACAGTTACGAACAATACCAGCTCTTTCATAAATCGTAGCCAGCTCACTGTATAGATATCCCGGATAACCCTTTCTGGAAGGAATTTCACCCTTGGAGGAGGAGACTTCACGCATCGCTTCTGCAAAGGAGGTCATATCCGTCAGGATTACAAGAATGTGCATCCCTTTTTCAAATGCCAGGTACTCAGCAGCGGTTAACGCTACCTTCGGTGTTATCAGACGTTCAACCACAGGATCATTTGCAAGATTTAAAAACATAACTACGTGAGAGCTTGCACCGCTTTCCTCAAAGGTTCTGCGAAAGAAATCAGCAACATCATGCTTAACACCCATCGCGGCAAATACGATCGCAAATTCTTCCGTGGAATCCTCACCCAGGGAAGCCTGCTTTACTATCTGAGCTGCCAGCTGGTCGTGAGGGAGACCGTTGCCGGAGAAGATAGGAAGCTTCTGGCCACGGATCAGGGTTGTCAGACAGTCGATAGCAGAGATACCGGTCTTAATATAGTTACGGGGATATTCTCTGGTGCAGGGATTTAAAGGCAGTCCGTTAATGTCTCTTTTGGTTTCAGCGATGATCTTACCAAGACCGTCAATCGGCTGTCCAACTCCGTTAAATACACGGCCGAGAATCTCAGGAGATAGATCAACCTCCATGGGATGTCCGGTTAATTTGGTATGGGTATTGAATAAGGACATATCCTCCGTACCCTGGAATACCTGTATAACAGCCTTATTCTCATATAATTCAACGATTCGGCCGATTTTTTTCTTGTTGCCTTCAATGGTCAATTCTACGATTTCATCGAAAGAGGCGTCTCTGACACCTTCAAGAACGATCAGGGGGCCGTTTATTTGACTAAGTCCTAAATATTCTATTGACATAATTGATATCCGTTCCTTTCCATTCTTTTCTTAGGCGTTTGTTTTCATGATCTGTTCGTAGAATTCATCAATCATTGTTTTATAATCATTAAATTTATTCAATTCATTATTGGCAACATCATATTTGATGCTAATCACCTTATCGAATACATTGCTTTCCTTTAATAAGGACATCGGCATGCTGCGGTCAATCAGAAGCTTTGCTTTCTGATTAAGATAGAGGATTGTCTCCATCATCTTAAGCTGTTTTGCCATAGGTACGTAAGTATCGGAAGGATGATAAGCATTCTGCTGAACAAAGCCAAGGCGGATGACTTTTGCAATTTCCAGAATTAATTTCTGGTCATCGGGCAGTACATCGCTGCCAATCAGCTTAACGATTTCGTTTAACTGGTTTTCCTGTGTCAGAATACTGAGAATCTGATTACGGCATTCCAAAAAATCCTCTCCGACATTCTTGGTATACCAGGGTGCCAAATCGGTAAGATATTCACTGTAGCTGGTTAACCAGTTAATTGCCGGGAAATGTCTTGCATATGCTAAGGACTTATCAAGTGCCCAGAAGCAGCGGACGAAACGCTTTGTATTCTGTGTAACCGGCTCGGAGAAGTCACCGCCCTGAGGAGATACCGCACCGATAATGGATACGCTGCCTTCCGTATAATTCAGATTCTGCATAAAACCAGCTCTTTCATAAAAAGCGGAGAGTCTTGAAGCAAGATATGCCGGGAAACCTTCCTCGGCAGGCATCTCCTCTAGACGGCCGGATAATTCACGCAGAGCCTCAGCCCAGCGGGAAGTGGAGTCAGCCATGATTGCAACGTGGTAACCCATGTCGCGATAATATTCCGCTAAGGTAATACCGGTATAAATACTTGCCTCACGGGCCGCAACGGGCATGTTGGAGGTATTGGCAATCAGAGTGGTACGATCAAGCAGAGGATTACCGGACTTCGGATCCACCAGCTTTGTGAAATCCTCAAGAACCTCCGTCATCTCGTTACCACGCTCACCACATCCGATATACACGATAATGTCTGCATCACACCATTTTGCCAGCTGATGCTGTGTCATCGTCTTGCCGGTTCCGAAACCGCCGGGGATAGCAGCAGTACCACCCTTGGAAATAGGGAAGAGAGTATCAAGAATTCTCTGGCCGGTTACCAAAGGACGGTCAGCAGGGAATCTCTTTGCTGTAGGTCTGGGTACACGGATGGGCCATTTCTGTGTTAGTGTCAGCTCCTTTTCCTGTCCCTTGCCATCGACAATGGTAATGATCGGATCATTAATCGTATATTTACCATCGGGTACAACCTTGGTAACTGTTCCGCTTACCTCCGGCGGAATCATGGATTTATGGACAATAGCCCTGGTTTCAGGAACCTCTGCAATGATGGTACCGCCATATACCTTATCACCAGGCTTTACAGTTATATGTACATCCCAAAGCTTTTTTGTATTCAGGGATTCAACGGAGACACCTCTGGAAATGAAGGAACCGGATTGCTTCGCAATTTCCTGTAACGGACGTTCAATACCGTCAAAAATATTACTGATAATACCGGGGGCCAGGGTAACGGAGATAGCAGCACCAGTTCCAGTCACTTCATCACCGGGTTTTAAGCCGGTGGTTTCTTCATATACCTGGATCGTAGTTTTGCCGGATACTAAACCGATAACCTCACCAACTAACTTATCCTTACCGACTAAAACCATTTCGCCAATTTTAAAGGCTTCATTACCACCCACAAAAACGATAGGCCCATTGATACCATATATTTTACCTGTTAAATTCATAAGGATAAACTCCCTTTCATAGTCTTAAAGAGTAAAGGAACTCTTAGCTTCTTCCAATTTTGTCATAAAAGAGTTATCAATCAGAACACTGTGGGAAGGAATAACAGCTCTTGTTCCTCCGATGAAATCACGGTTACTGATTGTAAGGGATACACCTGTTTTATCTTCGAGTGCAGTTTTTTTAGCGGTATCCGTCGGGTTGATATAAATAGTAATCGCATCGCCCTTGGCAAAGTCGATTATTTGTTTAATCTGAGCATATAGTAAATCATCATATCCACTCGTCATCATAAACTCATCCAGTTTTTGTCTGACATCAGCAAATATCAGATCGCTGAAATCAGCAGTTTGTTCCAATACTTTATGTCGGATTTCCATAGACTCACCCGATAACCTGCGGTTTCTTTCCCGTATGATGTTATCGGAGGCCATACGGTAATTAGCTTCCGCCTTGCGGATAGCAGCTTCTTTACGCTCTTCGAAATTCTTCTGAAGCGTTTTCTTGTATTCCTCAACGATTTCGATGTTCTGTTTCGTAGCACTGTCGATTACCGAAGAATAAAAATGCTCTAATTTTTCATCAAGAGTCATTATAAAACCTCCATGCTGTTGTAAGGCAGCTTTCTATAATTTCAATCCTATGGCTTCGTTAACATAGGCAGTGATGAAGTCCGGTTTTCGGCCGGTGCCATGTCTGTCCGGGATTTCTACAATTAAAGGAATTCTTCTGTTCAATTTCACATCGTTTATAATCTCAGGAAATTCGTTACTCAGTTTTTCCGTAATCAGAATAATGCCTATCGTTTTATCGGCAAGCACTTTGTCCAATTCATCCTTTAATTCGGGTCTGGTATGCACTACAACACCATTCACACCCGAAAGCTTCATTCCGGTATAAGTATCAACATTGTCGCTGATAAGATACATACGCATATAGTAAACCTCCATTGTACGGCGCCGGCTAGTGACTCTTACAGTAAGCCGGTAACAAAATATGAATGATTATGAGTTTAAAATCATTAAGGAAATGATAAATCCGTAGAGACATACAGACTCTGCAAGACCTACGAAGATTAAGGATTTACCCATGATAGAGGAATCCTCACTGATTGCTCCTAATGCAGCGGAAGCAGCAGAAGCAACTGCGATACCGCCACCGATGCCGGATAAACCTGTTGCAAGAGCTGCAGCTATGTACTTCCAGCTGTCAACAGAAGCTGTTGCCGTGGTTGTAGCAGCAGATACGTGACCGGTGAACATCATAACGTTAGCAATCAAGAATAGACTGAAAAATGCAAATACATTAAAACCAAGAGCTGCCTTAAAGCCACCTTTTGTTTTCCTGCTGTAAAGAAATGCTCCAAAAGGAATGATGATGCTTAAAAATAATGCGATAACAATAAGAATTTGAATAGCCATGGTATTTCCTCCTTAGATTGTTTTTTATTTATTTAATTTACTTTTATATGGTTTGAATTCTTTGCCGTTGCCTTTGTAGAAACGGCTGAACATCTCGTAGTATTCAAGACGAAGTACCTGAATACCGACTACAAAGCCTTCCATTAAGGATACGATAATATTACCCAGTACAAGGACAATGATGTTCAGGTTACCTGTTTCGGCACCTGCGAGCAGCATAACTACCGCCATCATGCCTGCATGACTAAGAGCGAATGCACCGACACGGAGGAAGGAGATCGTGTTAGTCAGGTAACTCAGTAATATTTCAAATAATTCAAAGAATGATTCCATAAAGAACATAACCTTATGTTCAGGGAAGATATGTGATTTCTTCTCAAGAAGATGTGTCAGCGGTTCCCTGAAGAAGATCAGTAGTAACGGTATTCCGAAGAAGATAAACATTACAATGGCTCCTGGTAATGCGTGTCCGGTAAATATCAATGCGATGCTGGATATCATGGCACTGTAGAATACCAGTCCGGCAACACCGTTGGTATCAAAGAATACCTTACCCCATTCCTTCACCCTGATATGATTGATAATATTCAAGATCATGGTAAGCAATATCAAAAATACACCAAAGCCTACGGTAGTAATGAGGATGGTCATTACATTTTCCCTGGGTGACAGCCAGATCGGCTTTATTATGTTCTCAAAACCGAAGAGGCTTCCATATAAAAAGCCGAAGATGGTAGAAAAGATTCCTGCAATCGCGATTACGGCTGCCAGGTTCATTTTCTTTATTTTATATAAAAGAGCTCCGCCAATGACCAGGCATATGCCCTGGCCGACATCCCCGAACATGATACCGAAGATGATGGAGTAGGTGAGTGCCACGAAGGAAGTAGGATCCATTTCATCATAAGCCGGTAAGCCGTACATCTTTATGAACATTTCAAAGGGCTTGAAGATCGGGAAATTTTTGAGCTTGGTCGGAGGCTTTTTCTCCGTATCCGCACGGCCCTCGTCGCAGAAGCAGTAAACCAGGGTATCCTTTTCCGCTTCCTTTAAAAGCCGTTCGGAATCTTCTTCAGAGATCCAGCCGCAGATGATGTAGAACACATCATGCAAGCCCCGATCCCTGGTACAAGCAGCATACTTACGTACATCAAAGTTGTTCGATAATATCGTTATCGTGTTATGAGCTATGTCGATCCGCTCGGCGATACCGTTCAATCGTTCCTTAATCAGGGCATATACCTTATTCAGCTCTTCATTGATTTCCGTAATCTTAGCCATGATGGAATTGAAGGATTCCTCCGGAGTTCCATCGTAAGCATCCGGAAGTCTTACCCGTTCAAAATGCAGTGAGGTATAGATGGAATCAATCCGTGCTGCCTCATTCGCAGGTACAAAATAGATACCCCATACATATTCACGGTCACGTTCACATTCATAAAATACTGTTGTCAAATTCTCATATACATACTTGGAAAACTTAGTATAAAACTCCTGGGGCACCTTACCAAACCGGTATTTAATAAACTTTAAATTAATAATTTGATGGATGTTATAATCCAGATGCCTGAAATGCTCGATCTGAGTCAGAAGCTCATTGCATTCATGACGCTGGTTCTTCAGTTCATGCTTTTTGGCATTTAAGTCGGACAGCATGTTGTGTGCGGAGTTTATTACCTCGGAAGCCTCTCCAACAGTCATCAGCTGATTGGTCGAAAGATCAGAACGATCGATCCTTTTCACCAGTTCTTCTGATTTGGTCAGTAACTCCTTATAAGGGTTGTTCTCAACAAAGGGCTTCAGGTTATAAGAGGTACTTAACTCGGATAAAGCATTTTCCAAATGAATATCATACTTTGTGAGATATTGATTAATAACACGGTCAAAATCATCCTTTGGGCCGGTGATACTAATAAATCTCATTTTTTCGATCATGGTGACACCTCCGTTCTATTGCAGCTGAAGATACTCCTGCTTTTTCTTTAAATCCAAACCGTACCGGATGCATTCAAGAGCAGAAGTTAATATTCCTATTTCCCTGTCTTTACGAAACAGATAATAATTAACAACAGTCATCGATGCCGGATACCTGGTCATATTATAAAGATATATTTTATTAATGATTCTGGCATATTCCTGCTCCATGGTGCCATTTTTAAGATGAGCAGCAAAATCCTTATATTTTGTACCGGACAACAGGTGCATGAATTCCTCCAGCGTGACGGCTCCGATTAACTTGCTTAGCTGTGCGACGGACAATTTATAATTAATCGGGATTAAATAGGTAAAGATATCGGAGGCACCCATGTCATACATTTTTTTGGATCGGTATATCCACATTATATTAAGAAGATCAATTTCAATACCTAATCGATATGTAAATGCCTTTTGGTTATTGCCGGTCAATATTTTATCCTTCAGCTTCCAGGATTTTGTAAAGTAGTAGACGTCCAGCGCCATCTCATAATCGAAGGAAGATAAACCGCTTTTGGAGCTCATCTTTGCCAGCATGTTATAATACTGGGTTCCCCTCAGATTATTAATATACTCCTCCATGGAGCGTGATGCGGAAAGCTTATTCACGTCAATCTGGGAATGCTTTGTAAAGAAAGGATGAAACAAGGATAAATCATAAGCACTATCGTTATTATGGATCAGACGAATGCAGGCTTTCAAAACATTAACCTCATAACGGAAGAAGATTAATTCCAAGTCCTTGCGTTGCCAATCGTCTGCAAAACGAAATATTTTTGTGTAATCAAGATAAAGCCCGTTGATAAAAACCCGTTCCGCCTGACCGCGATGAATTTCCCGTTCATCGTATTTCTGGAACAAGTCGTGGTACCCAGGGTGTTTTTTTAAATAAGCAATGAAATCAGCAACCGCTTCAAGATTCGAAATTTTCTGCAAATCTCCCTTATTGATCAGTTTCTGACTCATTGCTTTTACTTTTGTATTAATACCACTATACGATATTGAAGAATCCATAAAAACCTCCATTGGTATTATGATTTATGGTAATATTATACCTGCTGTTACAGCTGAATAATACTATGAAACACTTTCTCAACCAGGGCATCATGATTTTGCTTGTAATTCTTCTCCAGATCTATTAATTGCTTGTTACTGCTTTCTATTAATTGTTGTTTTTCAAGTTCCAGTTCTTTTTCTGCCTGAATAACGATCAAATTCACCTTTGCATTGTTTTCATCCGCAATTTCTGCTTCCATCTTGACGATTGCCTTTTCATTTTCCTCGAATAATTCATTCTTTTCATCGTTAGCGCGCTCTAGAATCTGATTAGCTTTTTTCTCTATATCAAATAAAAGACCGATTACCTTTTCCATTGTCATACCTCCAATCAATCGACAATTCTATACAATAATGATACAATATTTGGTTGTAAATGCAACAAAAATTTTATATTTTTACTAATTTTATAATAAAACTTTATGATAAATGTTTCCTATTGAAAAATGGATAATAAAATAGATAAACTGAATATGTTAGTATTTTTTGTCGGATTCAGGAGAAAAATCACAGAGAGGTACCATTACCCCTGGCTGAATATGAATTTGGTTTTACAGCTTATTGAAATAACTGGATGGATATGGTGATTATCGGTAATGTTTAGCAGACAAATTATCGCAATATATGCGATTTTATATAATTAAAGGCTGTTTCTAATTTTTTTTTGTGAATATGATAGAATTTAAATAATCATATAGACTATTTTAAAAGAGAGGTATATCATATGATATTATTACCTGCGAACTTTTGGAAAGGAGTGTGATATTATGAAGATTACTATGATAAAGAAAAACAGATTATTCTTACTTTTTATCTTGTTAATGGTGTTTGCACTGTATTCATCGAATAATGTCACAGATAATACCTTCAAAAGCTTTCGAACAAAAAGAACAGAAGAAGTAAAAAGCAGCGTCAGCGATCTTCATAACTATAATCCGCAAATAGCAGATAACAGTAAACAATGGAAAGAGTTCTCTGATACTCAGATATTTGATGATTTTGCTTTAATTAAGCTGATCTGTCATATCAAAGATATGGAAATGCTGTTCTTCAGGTTAATAATTATTCTATCATTTTACCTATTCTGTCTTTATATAAAAAGATGGATTATTTTGGTGTGTCAATTTAAGGTCAAATTCTTCGTAATGCGTTACCTACAGCTTAAGGATGGCAAGAAGAGCGCATTATCTTTACAGTTCTCATTTTAATTCCCGATTATAAAAAATATGCTAAATCATTCGCCAACGGAGGAGAATTTCTTGGTGCTATATTAGTATACTCTTTTTTATGTTCTTATGGGAAAAGAAGACTTGAATTATTGTCAGGTTTATGTTTTTGCGTTGACTAAAAAGTCTTGTTTTAAAGAATTCTATATAAGGAGGTGAAAATTTATGCAGGACTTAGCAAGTAGACTAACGGAGGAATTGCAAAGTAAAACAAGTTTTACAATTCCTGTCTTCGGGGGCGTGCCAGTGCCTACTTCCGTGGTTGTTACATGGGCTATTATGGCGGTTGTATTATTATTGACTTTTATCTTTGTAAGAAATTTGAAGATGGTGCCAGGTAAGTCACAGATTGTTGTAGAAAGTCTGGTTGGCTTCATTAACGATTTATTTACAGATATCCTGGGTGAACATGGCAAGCGATATGTTCCTTATCTGGGAACGGTTTTGATTTATCTTGCTGTTTCCAATGTAATCGGATTATTTGGTATTACTCCTCCGACAAAGGATCTGGATGTAACAGCAGGTCTGGCCTTAATGAGTATATTCTTAATTGAATATTCGGGTGTACATCAGAAGGGTATAAAGGGATGGCTTAAGAGCTTTACGCATCCGATGCCGGCCATGACGCCATTTAATATTCTAGAGTTATTTATCAGACCATTGTCCTTATGTATGCGACTTTTTGGTAATATATTCGGCGGCTTTGTAGTTATGGAATTAATCAAATTAGTTATCCCGGCAATTATCCCGATACCGTTTAGTTTTTACTTCGATATATTTGACGGCCTGTTACAGGCATATGTTTTTGTATTTTTAACGTCCTTATTTATGCAGGAGAAATTAGAAGCATAAAAGATAATTATCTAGAAAAAAGTTCAAGAGATAGGAGAAAAATTACATGAGTGCATTAATAGGAATTGGAGCAGGAATCGCAGTTCTGACAGGCTTAGGAGCAGGTATCGGTATCGGTATTGCAACCTCCAGAGCAACAGAAGCAATCGCAAGACAGCCGGAAGCAAAGGGTGATATCAATAAAACATTGATTTTAGGTTGTGCATTAGCAGAGGCAACCGCTATTTACGGTTTGGTTATCGCATTTTTAATTATCTTTTTCTTAAAATAAATAATAAAGGAGAATTTTAATATGTCAGCATTAATTGGAATTGGAGCAGGTATAGCAGTTTTAACAGGTTTAGGAGCAGGTATTGGTATCGGTATTGCAACCTCCAGAGCAACAGAAGCAATCGCAAGACAGCCGGAAGCAAAGGGTGATATCAATAAGACATTGATTTTAGGTTGTGCATTGGCAGAAGCAACCGCTATTTATGGTTTGGTTATCGCGTTTTTGATTATCTTTTTCTTAAAATAAGCTTTAGGAGGGGAATTAATTGTTAAAATTAGATTTCGGTGTCCTATGGACCATTGTAAACATTTTAGTTTTTTTCCTGCTTCTCAGGATATTCTTATTTAAGCCTGTAACCCAGATGATGGAGAAAAGACAGAAAGCAATAGCTGATTCTTTACAGGATGCCGATGACAGAAAGACAGAAGCATATAAGCTGAAAAGCGATTATGAGGATGAATTAAAGCAGGCTTCAAGCCAGGCGTCGGCTATTATAAAGGAAGCAAGAGATAGAGCAGATATCGAATACGGTAGGATTCTTAAGGAAGCAAAGGAAGAAGCTGCTAAAGTAATAGCAGATGCAAGTAAGGTTATTGAGCTTGAAAGAAAGAAGTCCATGGAAAGTGCTCAGGCAGAATTAGCAGGTCTTGCTATGCTGGCTGCTGCTAAGGTAATCGGTAAGAATGTAGATGAGAATACGAATAAGCAGTATCTTGGCGACTTCTTAAAAGAAGTAGGTGCCGTAAAATGATAACTCAGCGTGCATTAAATTATGCAAAAATATTGTATTCTTTCGGAATTAAAGAAGAAACAGTAGACCAGACAAAGAAACTTCTTCAAAATTGCAGTGAGTTGACAGAGGTATTGGAGAATCCTGTTATTAAAAAGAAGGAAAAGGATAATGTAATTGATGCTTTGTTTGATAAAGAAATAGCTAGCTTTCTCAAGGTCTTATGTGACAATAAAGTGATTGGTATATTTTCTGAAATTATGGATGCATATGAAGAACTTGTATTGGAACATAAAAACATGATTAAAGCAAAGCTTATCTACACAGAAAAACCGGAAGCAGATCAGCTGGAACAGATTAAAAGCATGCTCTGCAATAAATATAACAAGAAGGGAGTTTCTCTTGAACTGGAAGAGGATGCTTCGCTCATTGGTGGTTATGTATTGTATGTCGGAAACACGGAATATAACAAAAGCATCAAAGGCGCTCTGTCAGAAATGCAGAAAACTCTAATTGGGAGGTGAAGTGTTTGAGTAACATTAATCAAAATGATATAATTTCTGTTTTAAAAAGTGAAATACAGGATTATGAAATAAAAACTACAGTGAAAGAAACCGGATCCGTAATCAGCATTGGTGACGGTATTGCCACAGTATATGGACTGGATAATGCGATGTACGGTGAACTTGTTGAATTCGAGACAGGAGTTCGTGGTATCGTACAGAACCTGCAGGCAAAGACGATTGGCGTCGTTTTATTAGGCTCAGACTACGGACTTACGGAGGGATCCAAGGTAGTCAGAACAAATAAGAGAGCAGGTGTTCCTGTATCAGATAAACTGATCGGTCGAGTAGTCAATGCACTCGGAGCTCCGATCGACGGCAAGGGAGCAATTGAAGCTACAGACTTCTTCCCGATTGAAAATGAAGCTCCTGGTGTATGCACCAGAAAACCGGTAACCGTACCTTTACAGACAGGTATCCTGTCAATTGACTCCATGTTCCCGATCGGAAGAGGACAGCGTGAGTTAATCATCGGTGACCGTCAGACAGGTAAAACTTCAATAGCAATGGATACCATACTTAATCAGAAGGGACAGAATGTAATCTGTATCTATGTTGCTATCGGACAAAAGGCTTCAACCGTAGCCAAGATTGTTAATACCATGTCAAAACATGGTGCGTTGGAATATACCATCGTAGTATCCTCCTCAGCAAGTGATTTAGCTCCGTTACAGTATATAGCTCCTTACTCAGGAACAGCGATAGCGGAATTCTTCATGAAGCAGGGTAAGGATGTATTAATCGTATACGATGATCTTTCCAAGCATGCGGTAGCTTACCGAACCATGTCCTTGTTACTGGAAAGATCTCCGGGACGTGAAGCATACCCTGGTGACGTATTCTACCTTCACTCCAGATTATTGGAGCGTTCCTGCCGTCTTGAAGAGGAATTCGGCGGTGGCTCCATTACCGCATTACCGATCATTGAAACTCTGGCAGGCGACGTATCTGCATATATTCCTACGAACGTAATCTCTATTACGGACGGTCAGATCTTCTTAGAGAGTGAATTGTTCTTCGCAGGTATCAGACCGGCGGTTAACGTTGGTCTTAGTGTATCCCGTGTTGGTGGAGCTGCACAGACGAAAGCGATGAAGAAAGCTGCCGGAAGTCTTCGTATCGACCTTGCTCAGTACAGGGAAATGGAAGTATTTACCCAGTTCAGCTCTGACCTGGATAAGACAACGAAGGATCTGCTGGATCATGGTAACCACCTGATTGAATTATTAAAGCAGCCGTTATCAAAGCCGTTAGCTCTTCATGAGCAGGTAATTATCCTGGTTGTTGCTAATAACAAACTGTTCAATGATGTTGCGATTAAGGAAATGAAAGCCTTCCGTAGCGATCTGATGGATTACTACCGTGCAAAATACAGTAATATCATTGAAGAAATCGAAACGAAAAAAGTACTGACAGATGAGTTGATTGAACAGATCGTGAAAGCAGCCAAGGAATTTAAAAAGTAATGATTTAAAAATTCACTTGAGGATTTTAGGATGCCGCTTATGCGGCATTATGGAGGTTACTATGGCTAATACGAGAGAAATTCGCTCCAGAATTAAAGGTATACAAGACATTATGAAGATTACGAATGC
>DATMUM010000125.1:0-3665 GCA_035564175.1 Mobilitalea sp. | reverse complement strand
TACTTTTATACATAGGGTATCCCTTTCTTTTTATGATTTTTTAACTTTTGTCGGTGAAACTTATCATAAAAGAGGTATACCCTTTTTTAATTACTATATACCATTATTTTACACTTACCCGAGAATAACTTTACCCTATGTCAATTGATGAAAATATTAACAAAATCTATATCTATTATATCACTAACCGGATATTACTAACCAGATATGATTTACCGGTCTTATATCAATCAGATAATCCTTTTTCAAAAGGAAGCTGCCTAATTGCAAGATCAATGGTCTGGCAATCATCTTACTTTCTGCACCAGCTTCTGCACTGCTCAATCCTTTTACCGTTATCACCATGCTCTTTGTCATAGGCATATTCTATTAATAAATCACATGGTAAATTACTGCATTCCCCGCAATGCTCCAAACCTTTTCCTTCACAGCAGGCTTTCACCGGACAGCTGTCTCCCCAGAATGGTTTATCCATTACTACACATCCCCTACATCCCATCGTCTCCTTGTAAGAGCATTCATTACATAAAGATCCGCATCTTGATTGAACCATAATATTTTATCCTCCTATAATTGACTTTAGTAAATATTGAAATCGAAACAACCCGGTCTTTGTCTTACAACTCTGACTTTGTCTTGCATCCCGAACTATGTCTTATATTCCGGACTTTGTTTTACATCCCGAACTTTAACTTACATCCCGGACTTTGACTTAACCCGGACTTTGACTTAACCCGGACTTTGACTTATAACACTGACTTTGTCTTACAACCCGGTCTTTCTCTTGCATCCCGGACTTTGTCTTACAGCCCGGCGATTCCTTCACGCTCCTTTTTACTCAGGCTTTTTAACGCTTCTTCATAAGAATGATCCAGCATCTGATATAACAATTCATCCTCCAACCCTTGGTTTAGATAAATTGTATTCTTAAACCTCTTCTGTCTATCCGGACAGTGGTATCCGGGTATCACTATACCGGGGTGGCTCTGCCGGTAGAAGTCTGCCAGCATCGGCTCACATCGTACCGTAATCTTATCATCATCCGGATACCGTTCCAGAAAGATCCGCGTACCGACTTTGAAGCAGATAGGAAATGGCCCGAAAGGGCATGCTATGTGAGTACCTGGTTTCCTTAAACAGTATTTCTTTATCACTTCATAATTCATACCATGATTTCCTTTCGCTATAATAGCTTCCTTTCACAATAATAGCTTCCTTTCACGATAGCAATGGTTTCCCATCAAACTTTTTCACCGGGTTTTTACTGTCAACAGGTGTATATAAGCATTGCCTGTCCATTCTAAGCGCTATGATATCCTGCCATATCAGCATCACATACCCTCCTGACTTTCATTTATTATGCTTTCATTATACAGAAGGAACATGACAATGGTATGTCATGTTCCTTGATATTGTTTTAAAATATTTTCTGCAATATTTTTAATATCCTGCTTCAGACTTTTGGGATAAACAACCTCTGCCTTATCACCAAAGCCTAATATCCAGCTCAGCATATAATCCTTATTCGTAAAGCTGGTCCGAAATAAGAGTTTTCCCTCATCCGTTACTGTATAGCTTTCTATTCCGTATTCATCAATTAGCCGATACTTTACACTCTCATCAAATAGAACCGTAATCTCTATCTCATCCGTAAAATAGCTGTTAAAATCCTTACGCTCCTCGGGTATTTCCCTAAACTCAAAACTTTCACCGGTATCCTGCAACTCCCATAAACGGTTCAGCTTGAACATACGAAAATCCATCTTATCCAGACAGAATCCAAATATGTACCATGCCGACCATTGAAAAATCAGATAATAAGGATCTATTTTACGTATGGTATCCCCTTTACTGTAGTAATAGCGAAAGGTTATCCGGGTCTGGTTGCGAATCGAGTCCTTGATTAGTGTAATCTTGTCTAATAAAGAGCTTTTATAGTGGGAGGAAAGATTAATAATGATACTATCACGGACTGACAATATGCTGTCCTTATTGAGAAAGAATTTATTCAGCAGCTTTTCGGTTCCTTCTTCTGAGGAAATACTGTCCAATACCTTAATACCCGCAATCAGCTTTTCCATCTCATCATAAGTCAGCACACTCTTATCTAATTTATATCCGTCAGCTATCGAGATACCTCCGTTACCGCCTTGAATCGTTACTATCGGAAGCCCTGCCATACACAAATCATCAATATCACGGTTAATGGTCCTTCTTGATACTTCAAACTTCTCGGCTAGAAAAGGTGCTGTAACTCTATCCCTTTGAAGAAGTATCATAACAATACCAAGCAGGCGGTCAATTTTCATAGGTAATACACGCTCCGTTTCACAATTGTTGTTCTTCAAGGCATACAGTGACATTGTTACTATCAGTATATTATTTCTGCATTCTATTTATGATTTTTGCATCTGTTGAGACTTCCCCAACCATGATATGAGACGTCGGATCATGCAAATTACAGTTTTTCTCAATGGATGCACTGCTGTGGTTAGCATAACAGTACACACATCCGTGCCGGCAGGTATTATAGATACCGATATCTATGCTCTGTAAGCAGCCGCAGCCTATCCGCTGGTTTTTATCCTTCTTGACATTGATTGAATGGCCGCAGATCCGTTCGATGATATTCTTGTCGACACAGGATGCAGGCTTTATTCCATCGGACGTAAGATCAATATTCTCACAGCAGGCTCGTAATTCCAATCCATACCTGTCTCCAATCGATGATAACTCAGCTGCCAGTTGATGCATCTGGGATTCGGAAATCGTTCTGATTACATTATTCTTCACTGATTGATGTAATTTCTGATACATATCTACAAAGCTGATTGTACATATCTCAGTAAAGCCCTGCAATTCACGGCATAACTCGGTAAATGCTTTCGTGTGAAAATCCATTGTATAAACGTCATTGAGTATAATGGGATCATATCGCCATAATACTCTATCCTTCCCCAGTCTGGAAGACAATTGACCAAAGGTTCTGCAAATGTCCTTCTTATCTCTGAGATTTCGCTCCAAGCCCTTACCATA
Source organism: Mobilitalea sp. (assembly GCA_035564175.1). Taxonomy (GTDB): domain Bacteria; phylum Bacillota; class Clostridia; order Lachnospirales; family Lachnospiraceae; genus Mobilitalea. Next base: position 629 of record DATMUM010000125.1, on the reverse strand, counting down.
CGGCGTCAGCGTAAATTGAAAATAATAGGAATAACCCATGGAATCAAGAAAGGAAAGCTTGTCCATCATGTTCGCAGGATCCTTTGTCCAGAATACGATGCAGTCAATTGTCTCAGGAGATAGTTCTATCCTGCTGATCTGTGTTGGATTCATTGGATTTTTTGTAAGCACATACCCCTCTTTCAATCGGTTCATGAACCACTCCGAATAAAAGCTGGGGATATCTGTTCGTCTTGAAACAGAGAGTATCACAATCAGTTCACCTTACTTTACTAATTTTATTCGTATACATATGATTTGGGAGTCCAAAGTCTTCGTGATACCTTATGAATGAATACGTGGGCATTGTATATTAATAAAAGCCATAATGCAGCTTTCATTAATCAAGTATTCAGATGGCGCAGACCGAAATCTAATAATTGCCTTCTATTAGGCAATCATTGGATGGTAAGGCAAGTCCAGATGAATGTATATGCATACATATTCACCTCTATAGCCTAATCAGACTTTGTCGAGTAGACTTGCTCCTTACGGAACAAGCCCCTCACAGATCCGGACATGCCCAATTAAGGCATCCGGCTCTTCATACTACATTATCACGTAATATCGTAGATATTTACATAAATCGC
>DATMUM010000124.1:0-13473 GCA_035564175.1 Mobilitalea sp. | reverse complement strand
AAAATAATATATATAACCGCCGATTCTGGTAACAATTTCAAAGCCATTCATAATGGAGCTGTCCAGCAAATCAAAGGTAAAACGGCTAGAGCCTTGTTTAACCTCACTCATTAACTGGGTTTGTTTCAGAGGAATATCCTTTTCCTGTTTAACCTGGCGTAACAGATACCTGTAAAATAGTGCACCAAGTATTGCGGCACCATAAATTATCACAAAAAGTGCGAATTTGATATGAGGAAGCCTTAACTGGGTAATCGCAATATATCCGATGATGAACATTGGACTTGCATTATTGCACATCGTAAATAGAAACTGCCCTTCCTTATGGGATATCCGGCCTTCGATTACCAGGTCAGCGCTTGTTTTTGCTCCCATGGGAAGCCCGGATAAAAAGCCAATAATAATAGGATAACAGCCTTCGCTGCTGATATGAAATATCCTGCCAAGGAAGGGATGAAATACTTTACAGATCTGTTTTGAAATATTCAAGCGAACTATCAAATTTGAGACAATGATAAAAGGAAGCAGAGTCGGTAAAACATTATGAAACCATAACAATAGACCGGAGCTTGCTCCACGAAATGCTGCATCCGAATATACCAGCATGACGATTAGAAAAAGAAGCACTAATCCTTTTACTAATTTATTTTTATAAGTATTAATCAAATTCATGCAAATACTCCTTGAAGACAAGATGCAGGTTTATTATAATTTATTGAGAAAGAATGGAAAATATTCAAATAATTGCAAAAGGAGATTTAAGTATGGCACAGAGTAAGAGTTTACCCCAAAGAAGTGAAGTAGAGAAGAAATATACTTGGGCTATTGAGGATTTATATGCCACGGATGATCAATGGCAGGAAGAATTTATTAAGATCAAGGAGTTGCTGCCCAAAGCGGCTGAATACCAGGGAAGACTTTCAAAATCAGGCGATCTGTTGCTTAGCTTCCTGCAACTATCGGATGATATCAGTATGTTGCTGGAACGTGTATATGTTTATGCAAACCAGAAATACCATGAGGATACAGCCAATGCAAAGTATCAGGATCTCTCGAACAAAGCCAATGCTTTATCAGTTCAGGTGAATAGTGTCCTATCCTTTGCTACACCTGAGATTCTGACTATTCCGGAGGAGACGATTACCGAATTCCATATTGAGAATGAGGAGCTGAAGCTTTATGATTTCTTCTTACAGGATATTCTGCGCCTGAAGCCCCATATTCTTTCTTCAGAAATGGAAGTGCTGTTAGCGGATACCGGAGAGATGGCAGATGCTCCGGGCAATATTTTTTCCATGTTTAATAATGCGGATATCAAATTCCCCGAAATCGAGGATGAGGATGGAGAAACCATTCAGATAACTCATGGAAGATATGTAAAAATGCTTGAAAGCAATAACCGGAAGGTAAGAAGGGATGCTTTCCAGGGACTGTATAGGACGTATAAGAGCTATCGTAATACCTTAGCAGCTGCTTTTAGCGGTAATGTGAAACAGGAGGTCTTCTTTGCGAAAGCAAGAAAATACAATTCAACTTTGGAGAAGGTACTGAATGCAGGTAACATTCCGATAGAGGTTTATACAAATCTGATTGCTGCCGTCCATGAGAATATGCATCTGTTGCACCGTTACGTTGACCTTCGTAAGAAGCTTCTGGGGCTTGACGAACTGCATATGTATGATCTGTATGCTCCTCTGGTAGCTGATGTGAAGATGGAAATTCCTTTTGATGAGGCAAAGAAAATTGTAGTAAGCGGCTTGGAGCCCCTTGGCGAGAGCTATCAGAGAATTCTCCAGGAAGGGTTTAACAGTCGTTGGATTGATATTTATGAAAATGAAAATAAGCGAAGCGGTGCTTATTCCTGGGGAGCCTTTGGAACACATCCCTATGTTCTGTTAAATTATAATGAGACCCTCGATAATGTATTTACTCTGGCTCATGAGATGGGACATGCAATCCACAGCTATCATTCTGATAAAGAACAGCCTTATATCTATGCCGGATATAAGATTTTTGTGGCAGAGGTTGCCTCTACCTGTAATGAAGCTCTCCTGATTGATTATATGCTGAAGCATACGGATGATAAGAAGGAAAAGGCATATCTAATTAATCATTTCCTGGAGAAATTCAAGGGAACCTTATACCGCCAGACGATGTTTGCGGAATTTGAGATGATTACTCATAAGATGGTGGAAGAAGGAGAAAGTCTGACTGCAGAGGCTCTGTGCAAAGTATACCGCGATTTGAATATGGTTTATTTTGGAGAGGATATCGTAATTGATCCGGAAATCGATATGGAGTGGGCAAGAATACCTCATTTCTACACTGCCTTTTATGTATACCAATATGCGACAGGCTACTCAGCAGCAATCGCATTATCCAGAAAAATTCTAAGTGAAGGTGCTCCTGCTGTTGAGGATTATATCCATTTCCTAAGCAGCGGCAGTTCGAACTATCCGATTGAGCTTCTGAAGGCAGCAGGTGTGGATATGAGCACCAAGGAGCCGGTAAATCAGGCGTTACAGCTGTTTGCAGAATTACTGGATCAGATGGAAGAACTGATGAAGTAAGTACCTTAGTGATATCAGTAGGATGATTGTGTAAGCTGGATTACTTCAGGTGAAGCGAGTGGTATGAGGGCAGATAATGGAATATAGCTGGAACTACGGGTGCAGCGAGTGATATGAAAATAGATAATGTAATATAGCTGGATTACTTCAGGTGCAGCGAGTGATATAGATAATGTATTATAGCTGAATTACTTCAGGTGTTGCGAGTAGTATTAAAAAAGTTAATGTAATATAGCTTGATTACTTCGTGTTATACGGGCGGTATTAGAATAATTCAAATTATATGGGCTGGATTGCTTTAGACTTTGCGAATGGTATGTATTTCGGATGACAGTATACGAAATACATTTACCACATCGCAATACCCGACGAATCCGGCCCATTTTCCGTTGCGAATCATTCATCTAACACTCTGTAGCTGGAGTAATCCAGTAATATGTAATTGAAATTTGACATCATTGTAGCTGGAAAATTATATATCCTGCAACGTCGCTCCTGAAGAGAGCCTGTCTGATAAGTTAGTGTTAATACTTCAATAGCTCATTTAATACATTACTTTATCTAGGTACTAATTAACTTAAGGTATTAGGGAGCTAATCAGCTGGGACGATTTCTGAGGATAAGGAATGTTCCTGTTTATGTTGTACCAACTTTAGGATTTGGCTCATGTTTCTTAATAAATAAAATTTTTATACTGTGGCATACAATAGAATAGGTTGCAGATACCTATAAATTTTTAACGTCTATGATTTATAACTAGGTATAATTGCTAAAAGAATAACTTGCAAAATAATGGATGAAAATGTAAAATACAATAGAAAAATATAGAAAGCATGGTGGGAGGAATTATTTATGTACGAGAACAAACCCAAGATTATAGGTAATATCATTGTTGCTTTGATATTATCATTAGCGGCCATAATTTCCGTTTATATCGGTGTATATGGTCTGGCAGAGTATAAGAGTAAAAAGAACAGTATCGATATCCGAGGATGTGCAGTACAGCAGATTACATCTGATTTGATAGTATGGACGGGATATTTTGATGTGCAGGCTCTTGATATGAAGGACGGTTATAACAGGCTGGAAGCAGACAGGGAGAAGGTAAAAAATTATCTTGTGGGAAAGGGATTCAAGGAAGAAGAACTAATATTTTCTGCTATTTCTACGGATGAAAAATATGTGTTAAATGAATATGGATCAGATACTAACAAGATAGCCAATTATGATTTGAGTCAGACGGTAACCATTAGCTCAAATGAAATTGATAAAGTTACGGAAGTTTCTAGAAATGCAACCGAGCTACTAAATGAAGATGTCCAATTTGAATCTTATGCACCGGAATATCATTACACCAAGCTGGCTGATCTAAAAGTAACTATGTTGGCAGAAGCTACGAAGGATGCAACTCAGCGTGCAAAGATGATTGCAGAGAATGCAGGAAGTAAGCTTGGAGGTTTGAAACATGCGCATATTTCTGATATCCAGATTTCACCCCTTTATTCGGATGGGATTGATTATTATGACGAATATGGCTATTACCTGAGTAATGATATCATTTCCTTAGAAAAAGAGGTAACTGTGGTGGTATATTGTACTTTTGAAATTAAGTAAAGAATAAATACATATTATGACTTATATATGTTATTAAGAGAGACCGTTAGGTCTCTTTTTTTGCTGTCATAGCTCATACTTCATAGTATTTTGCTTAAATTTATTGGTTCAGACTAACTTAAGGCATTAGGAAACTGATAATTGAGATGTTAAGCGCATGAGTTGAGAATTAGATGAACAAAGATATATGGGGTGGATTATATAATACAGCTTAAATGAGTACTGTTCAGTCGGCTATGTGAAAATGAATACGATATTTTAATATTTCTTCTGTAGGCTTTTAGTTATATATGGCGTATAATGGAGACAAAGGGAATTTGATAATATACTGTTATTACATAACAGAGGGGTGTAGATATGGGAGGATGCTTATTGTTTGTATGGTTTATACTGTTAATGGCAGCTTTTGGGCAAGCTGTTCATAAACCGAAGCTGAACAGGCGATGTCAGTATATTTTATGTACTGTTGTTCTACTTACATTGACTGCTGCTTCGTGTTCTAAGAAGGCAGAGGAAAGTACGGTTACCCACATATGATAAGTTGATTTACTGTGGAAGCGTTCCTGATTTTCCTTCCAGACACTCATTCGAATTATTCGGTGACGGAAGAGTAAAAGCTAGCTTAAGACTTGGTATATTACAAACCTGGTGGGCTTCTGCAATCTGGCAAATGAATGACAAGGGGTATCTTGAGGAGCAAATCAGTGATATGTATTATCCTTATCAAGGTGATACCAACGAATATAATACCAATTTCCTGGTGCAGAATCTGAAATTATTTTAAAACCAAGTTTTAAATCATCTTCTGTAGCTGTCAAAGGCGGTGATGTAATCTGGCTGACTGCGACAGATAATAAGAACTGGGTTAAAATTGAAACGGAAAGCGGCGTCACCGGATGGATATATCTTACTGCCTGGTCCGAGGTAACTCTGCCAACTGGTAAAATGAAGATTGAGGACGTCATGACATATCTGGATATGGCAGATTAAAAATGTTTGATTTCTAATATCGTTTGTATTAGACTGTATGAATTATTATATGACTGGAAGTTGGAGCCTTTACGAATATAGATTTCAGACGCAAAGGCTCCGGAAAGGGAGATATCCATGGATATACGTAAAGCTCTTATAGAAGATGTAGGTGAACTGGTGAAGATCAGACTTGCCTATCTTGAGGAAGACTTCGAGTTGACCGAAGAACAGAATAGTGCAATCAGGGCTCAGTTACCGGAATACTTTGTTAATCATATAGGTAAAGATCTGAATGCATATGTTGCCATAGACAATAAGGAAATCGTCTCGAGCGTATTCCTGTTAATCATTGAAAAACCGGCCAATCCGCATTTTATTACGGGTAAAACAGGGACTATACTGAATGTATACACAAAGCCGGAATATCGAAGGCGGGGATTAGCTGGACAATTACTCAGGATGGCTATGGAGGATGCGAAAGCAATGCAATTGTCCTATCTAGAGCTGAATGCTACGGATCAAGGATACCCGCTTTATAAAAAGTTAGGATTTGAAGAAGCAAAGCAGCGTTGTGTGACCATGAAATATATATTATAGTTTAGTATAATAAGAGGGAAAGAAAATTGATCAAAGTTAAATCACAATGTTAAGCTCCTTCCGTCATTTTTGATTATTTTACTGATGACACAGATTCTTGAGATTGGAGGAAAAGTAATTGTCGTTGCATATTTTACAATAAAACTGGCAGATAATACGCCAGTGTAGATTGCATTCATGCTTATGATTAGTTCCTTATTTACTGTTTGATCTTATGAGTTGTGCAGCAGTTTTCAGTTACATGTTTAGTTATAGATAACAAGAAAGGGTAAAAGTAGAGGAATATGGAAGAGAACAATAACAATTTTAACAATATTGATGAGTATATCGCATTATATCCCCAGGAGGTGCAGGACAAGCTCCAGGCACTTCGTAAAGTGATCAGAGAAGCAGCTCCGGAGGCTGAGGAGAAAATCTCCTGGCGAATGCCTACCTTTGCTTATCATGGGAATCTGGTACATTTTGCAGCCTTCAAAAATCACATCGGTTTATATCCCGGTGTTAACGGAATTGAGCATTTTGAGCATCGGTTTTCTGAATATAAAAGCTCAAAGGGAGCAGTACAGTTTCCGTTGAATAAACCGATACCCTTTGATTTGGTAAGGGAAATCGTACTTTTCAAAGTGGAGGAGAATAAGAAAGACACTGAAATCAAAGACCAGAAGAAAAAGAAACAGAAGTATAATGCCTGATCATTACGACGTAAAAGTATGATATTTCTATAATTAATATGACATACTGATGTCAGATTATTCGGCTATAATAAAAGCTAAAAAGGAGAATTTTATATGGCCAATAAAGCGGAAAGAGTCAAAGAACAGGTACAAATACAGGAGGTTTTGGATAATCATTTCCTCGAAAGTCTTGGAGAGCTTGGACAGAAACCGAGTCCTGCAAAACAGAGTAAATATATTAAATCCATACTTGAAGAGGTCAAAAGGTCTCAGAATGTGGATGCCTGTAAGAATATCATGCGTCCTTGTGGATATCAATGCATCTCGGGAAATATCATAGTGAAAGCGAAGGACTTATATCTAAAAGCAGGACAGAAGGTTGAAGTTTTTCTGGAACTGCTGAATAAGGAGCATATTGGAGGCGGCAATCTGACGCTGCAGGATGATGCGATTATAGGCAGTTATGAATTTTGTTATTGCGGCATTCCTAAATCAGTGAAAAATCTCCCGAAGGAGTACTGCGAATGCTCCGCAGGTTGGTTTGAAAGGCTGTTTTCTGAGGTGTTTGAGAGAAAGGTTGAAGTAATTATTATTCAAACCTTTTTATCCGGCGGAGATAAGTGTATTTTTAAGATTACATATTAAGAGCAGGAAAATTGAATATAATTCTAGAATAACGAAGAAATATAGAAATTTAAGAACAAAGGAACAAAGGAACAAAGGAATAAAGAAATAAAGAAATAAAGAAATAGAGGAATAAAGAAATAGAGGAATAAAGAAATAAGGGGATTTAGATACCAATACAGTTAAACTGAACGGAAATAGACATAGATACAAATAAACATAGAATCAAAATTGACAGGATAGAAAACATATACTTTTCAATGGTTACAGGCAGAAAATTGAAATAGGTTTAAAATGATTAACAACTAATATGACTATGTAATGACAGCTGGACGGAGAGTACGGATGAAAACTTTAATCTTTAACGGATCACCCAGAAAAAATGGTGATACGAAGAATTTACTAGACTTATTAATTCAAAAGCTGGATGGTGAATACCGGATCAATGATGCTTATTGCTCGGATATCAAGCCCTGCATGGATTGCAGATGGTGCTGGAGGAACAGCGGCTGCTGCATGAAGGATGATATGCAGGAGATTTACCAATATATTCAGGAATGCGATAATATAGTGATTGCATCTCCGATTTATTTTGCGGAATTGACGGGAGAACTGCTTTCCCTGGCAAGCCGGTTGCAGACATATTTCAGTGTAAAGTTTATGCGCAAAGAAATTCCAGTTGAAAAAGCGAAAAAAGGTGCTGTCATTCTTGTAGGCGGTGGTGAAGGGACAATCGAACGGCCTTATCATACTGCCTGTACGTTACTTGATCTCATGAATGCCAAAGAGGTTCATCCCGTGGTGTATAGCCTAAATACTGATCATAATCCGGCTGTTTCTAATCCAAAGGCAGTTCAGGGTATAGACAGTATTGCTGAATTTTTTATGAGTAAATAAAATTATATACATTACAACAACACTATTAATTGAATAACAGAAAATACTTACACCACGCATATTCCATGTTTATATTCGTTTGGAATGCTGGCGTCATATTTTTCAAAGACTGCCTGGTTATAAAGGTGCGCTGCAAAAATATCCTCGGACAGCATACGTTTTCCGATGGAATCCAACTGTTCCTCTGCTTTTGATACTTTTTGAATAATAGGAATTCTCCCATACGTTTCAATCGAACGTATAAGATGGGTGGATTCCTTTTTGATTCCCAATACCCTGGCATACTGGGCATAGCCATGATTGGAATATTCGTTAACAGTATCTTTTCTGATATTCAGAAGCAGATGGATGATAGCACGGTTAATTCGTGTTAGTGTCAGATTTTTTGTTTTGATATTCTGGGCGAGTTCAAAGATACTACTGTTATAATCAGAGTTTTTCATTCGATCTGCCAGATTTTTAGAGATATCCATATACCCGGTCAGTGTCTGCTGATCTTCAGCAAGAAGTTTATATTTTATAATCTGAGCGAAATCTTCCTCCGTTACAGGATACGTCTTACGGTAGTGCTTCACTAATAAATCATATACGTTTCCCGGAACACTGTGCCTCATTTCTTCAAAATAATCCGAGGTATTATCCATTTTACTGTCAATGGCTTTCCGGATAGCAGTTGCGGAGCTGATCGTCATACTTTCATCGATATCATGAAGATATTCATCGCTATACAGCAGTGAAGGATTCTCGTTATTCTGAATCGTCCCAGCCAGATTGCTGTCATGGTAATGGGCTGATTTCCGCTTAATCGCAGCCGGTATTATGGCTGAATCCAGATGGATGAGGGCTTTCATATACTCGATTCCAAGGATATTATTCGGTTCAGACAGAACCCCGGAGAGAGCCTGTCCATCAGCAATATTCTCTTTTTCAAGTGACTGCTGCAGTGCTGAAGATCTGGCGGCGGGGTAGGTCAGACCTTCCTTTAATAATTCCTGTATTCGTTCATCAAAGGAAGCAGGAGCCTTAGTCAGAAACGCTGCTGCTTCCTTCAGCATATGAATATCGCCGTATTCGCTGCCAAAGCATAAGGTGTCAATAATCCCTAATTTGTCTAGGAGTGATACTGCACCCCGAGCAAAGAACTCTGCGCTTCCGGTAGCATAACAGACCGGAAGCTCCAGAACAAGATCAATACCATTGCGTAATGCCATCTCAGCCCGGGTATATTTATCTATAATAGCAGGGGTACCCCTTTGCACAAAGTTACCACTCATAACAGCGATGGCATATTCGGCGCCGGTGATGCGTTTTGCCTCTTCTATATGATATTTGTGTCCGTTATGGAAGGGATTATACTCAGTTACCAAGCCAACGATTTTCATGTTTTAAGGTTTCTCCTGTCACTTCTATACTTCGATTTGCTTTCATCATATCATTTCTGAAATAGAGCGTCAATGTTGCATAGAGCTATAAATCAAGATACCAACACGAATTATACTCTAAACATAAGGTGAATTGGAAAGTCAATTTACCTGTCATGAACAAAGCGGTAAATGCCAATCAGGGAGGATTTGGCATTTGCCGCTTGTCTGGTGATTACTTTGAACAATTTTAGTATTTCATAACATAATTAACACCCGGAGACAGGTTAATCGTAAACCTTGTTCCTCCTTCAACTACTTCGCCCTGTAATTCCTTACCGTTTTCCAGATCGGTAAGAACTATATTTTCCTTTTTTACGATAACGGATACCTTCGAAAAATAAGGCAGGAAGGAGCGAAGGATAAAGGTACTGTTATCATAGAGGAATAAGGTAATCTTGGAATCACCCTCAAGAACGACGGGCAGATCCTTACTCAGGATAGCTCTTAAGGTATTCAGGATTAGATTCGGATAATGATAAAGATTACCCTGATCATCCGGTATCGTAAGAATAAATAATCTTCCCTTGGAATACTTCGTCTTCAGGATAATCGGAGTATTATTATCCTCTCCGTAGCCTCCTGCAATCTGCCATACATCATTAGTGAAGAACTGAGGCTGTGTCAGGAGAATACTCTTGGCAGCTTCCAGGTTACCAGCCATGGTAACACCACCGTCTGCAGAACACATATAGCTGTTTACCAGAGCCTTTTTATCTGTATAGGATACATGAGTTAATTCCTGGAAGGCATCACCGAGTCTTGTTACAAGGCCGGAGGTAACAACGATATCTGCACCAGCCTTCAGGCTGTTCTTCATTTTAGATACCAGTTCAGGATCCTGGGCAGCGCTTTCCGTGAGGAATAGGGTAGAAGCTCCCGTCGGATAATCCGGATAGGGTTCCATCGGAACTGCACACATACCAACGTAATTATGGAGATAGTCCTCTCCGTAGCTATGATAAGGTACATAGCAGGGTACGCCAATGGGATTTCCTAATTCGGCAAAATATCGGTCCACATCCTCAAAGGCCTGTCCAATCACAGGCGGGAAGGCAGTAAATGCTTTATCATTAATTAAAGAACCAAGACTGAACAGCATGGCTTCTTTCGCCTTAGCGAACAAAGTCAGATAACCCTGTTCCAGATAAGAGGTCAGGTTATAGGTACATTCATAGGGGTCGAACCAACCGCCCAGGTTACGCTCAGGTGCAACATGTTCATGATATCTCATGATGAAATAGCTTAAATATTTTGGTAGATGCTGCTGAGTATAGGTAGGGTTACGGGTCTCCGTACCGGTATAAATATAGTCAAATATCTTAGGTTCATCCTCCAGATTATATCCGGAATCCTGAAAATGCTCGTACCAGTTCGGGAATTTGATGATTGCTTTTACGTTGGGATTAATTTCTCTTGCCGTTTTCATGATTACATTTTCAGAGAAATCCTTCATCAAAGCCAGACGAAATTCCGACCAGGTACGATTGCCCTTGGCTTCAATACAGCTGTCGCAGCGGCAGTTGGTAAAATAAAAATCATCCAGAATGAATTCATCGAATAACGCAGCAGTTAATGTAACCACTTTTTTCATCCTGTCTTTCACAGTCTCAGAGGTATAGCATTGCGGGCTGAAACCGCCTTCCTCCGGATCATATACATCATCCGTAGTGATTCCGCCTGCTACCTCAATTCCCTTTTTAGCAAAAAACTCGATCACCTTGAGCATCTGCTCCCTGCTGATCAGGGTACCGCCCCGGTAGGTTTCGAGATAAACCTTACCAACCTTTACGTTATTTTCAAGAAGCTTAAATTTCCGGTCGAATTCATCAAAATCTTTGATTGATACCAGATTGCCAACCGGACAATATACACTTGCATTAAAGTTCTTATACCGCATACTCTTTCCTCCTTAAGAAGCCTTATTTTAATGATGAAAAATTTAGTATAAAAGGATACATCCCATCTGCTTATGACGCTTATACAGGTAATATTTTTGAATTTGATTTGACTATCATAGTATCATTCTACGAAAGCATCGCTTATTCAACAATGGAATTTCCATTCATCTGTATGGAGAATCTTATAACATATGCGCAGAGATGAAGGCGGAAATCCTGCAAATTAGTAAATTATTACCCCTTTAATCGTTAATTTTACTAAAAGAAACCTAAAATTAAACCTACATTTTTCAACAAAATGTACTTGTATCAAATGCTGATATGACTTATAATAAATTTTGATTGTTTAACTAATTATATTTATATAAAAATACTATTTATGCGTTGTTAAGGAAGGAGATACATCATGGGTTTTATTGATGGAATCAAAGAGAGAGCCAAACTGAACATGAAAACGATTGTATTGCCGGAAACCGAAGACAAAAGAACTTTGGTAGCTGCAGACAAGATTTTGGCTGAAGGTGTTGCTAACATTATATTAGTAGGTAAGAAGGAAGCAATCGAGGCAGGATCGCAGGGACTGGATTTATCAAAAGCTACCATTATTGATCCGGAAACTACTGAGAAGCTTCAAGGATATATCGATCTTCTTGTTGAATTAAGAAAAAGCAAGGGAATGACTCCGGAGCAGGCAAAAGAGCTTTTAACCAAGGATTATACTTATTTCGCAGTTACCATGGTAAAAGCAGGAGATGCAGACGGTGTGGTATCCGGTGCTTGCCATTCAACAGCTGATACACTTCGTCCATCCTTACAGATATTGAAGACAGCTCATGGAACGAAACTGGTTTCCTCATTCTTCCTCATAGTTGTTCCGAATTGTGAGTTCGGTGATAACGGAACCTTCATTTTCTCCGATTCCGGACTTGTACAGAACCCTAACCCTGAAGAACTCGCCGCAATCGCAGGCAGCAGTGCTAAGAGCTTTGAAGCTCTTGTTGGCAAAGAGCCGATTGTAGCAATGTTATCCCATTCCACCAAGGGAAGTGCAGCACATCCCGATGTTGATAAGGTAGTTGAAGCAACCAGAATTGCAAAGGAATTATATCCGAATGTTAAGATTGACGGAGAGTTCCAGCTGGATGCAGCAATTGTTCCCAGCGTTGGCGCTTCCAAGGCTCCGGGTAGTGATATCGCTGGAAAGGCGAATGTTCTTATCTTCCCTGATCTCGACGCAGGAAATATTGGTTATAAATTAGCACAACGGCTTGCAAAGGCAGAAGCATATGGTCCTATCACACAGGGTATTGCTAAGCCGGTAAACGATTTATCCAGAGGATGCTCCGCAGAGGATATCGTTGGTGTTATTGCAATTACTGCAGTACAGGCAACAGCAAAATAAGTCTTACTGTTTAAGAATAAATATATTTTAAATTATATAAGTCATAGAAAGGACTGTGAATATTTCCTTATCGGGAACGAATGGGTTGCCCAAGGGATGTTATTCACAGTCTTAGCAACGTAATGGCGAGAAAATAAGCTATTTATGGTAATAATGTAATTAATACGAAAAATTCGTGTTAAACAAAGAAAGGAAAGAGGTATAAGTTAAAATGAAAATTTTGGTAATCAATTGTGGTAGCTCTTCATTAAAGTATCAGTTAATCGACTCCGCGACTGAGAAAGCATTAGCTGTTGGCATCTGTGAGAGAATTGGACAAGAGGTAAGCCATTTAAAACATACACCTGCAGGCGGTGAAAAGGTTGTGATTGAGACCAATGCAATGAAGAATCATGAGGTTGCAATTCAGATGGTTCTTGATGAATTGACTGATCCAGTTCATGGTGTAATCAAATCCTTGGATGAAATCAGTGCAGTAGGCCACAGAGTAGTACATGGCGGTGAGAAATTTGCTGCTTCTACCATCATTACGGATGAAGTTATCAAAGCAATCGAGGATTGCAATGACTTGGCTCCTCTTCACAACCCGGCAAACTTAATCGGTATCCGTGCATGTGAGAACCTGATGAAGGGTGTTCCGATGGTTGCTGTATTTGATACCGCTTTTCACCAGACAATGCCTCCGAAGGCTTATCTGTATGGTCTTCCTTACGAATATTATGACAATTACAAGATTCGTAAATACGGTTTTCACGGAACCAGCCACAGCTTCGTATCCAAGCGTTGTGCTGAATTTGCAGG
>DATMUM010000123.1:0-13390 GCA_035564175.1 Mobilitalea sp. | reverse complement strand
ACCTTCGATTAAGCCGATAAACTCGCCTGCATCTGCAGTATAGAAGGGTGGAAGTTCATTAGCCAGACCTTTGGTTGGTCTTCTCTGGATCACAGGTAATCCAAGGGAGATCGAAATCGTGTTGGCAAGTGAGGTTACCTGTGCATTCTTTTCTATCATATAAACCAGTATATAAGGTTCCGTGATCGGACTCTTTACCTTGATTTCTTCATAATCCTCTTTCACCAGGAGCATTGTCGGGTCAAGAGCCAGATTAACCGGAACCTCTGTCAGCTCCTGCACTGCATCCTGGATACTACTCTCCCTGACTGATATGCCGGTAAAGGTGGAAAAGGATTTACGCATATCCTCTTTATATTTTGGCTGGATATAGTCACTGCCAATGCTGGCAGCATACGATATCTTCTTCTTACCCTGCTCTGCAAAATCCAGATAGTAGACCGGGTTAAAGCCGCCGATATGAGCCGGGTTCCAGACCTGATCCGAGCCGGTAATATAAGCATCCAGATTAAGGTTCGCTTTACTTAATTCCTCGTAGGTTTTATAATCACCGATCAGATTAAAATTCTTTGACAGAAAACTTTGGAATTTGTTATATCTGGTAAGGCTCTCCGGGTTGTTGATGGAAAGGCTGAATTTTTTCAACAGGCGCTTTAGTCCCTTTCTTCCTTCCATCGGATCATAGAGTAAATCGATAACATCCGGATGATAGTGAATGACGCCAGCATCTAAACCATAATCTTTTAATACCTTTTGAAGAGCCCAGGTCTGTAATGTCGCACCATAATTATTGGCGCTATGAAATGTTATGACTCCTGCTTTCATGCTGTGTCACCTCCGTTAAAATCTTAGCCATAGGAAATACTGTTTCTTCATTATGCAGAATGTTATCTGTTCTCTTTTTCAGCAGATTATATTCCTTGGTAGCAACAACCTTACTATAAACAGGGAAACGTCTGATAAAATATTTCACCTGTTTGCGGTATGAGCCGCTTTCTTTATACTTCTGGAAGTTGAAGTACTTAAAGTTATAAATCTTAACCTTACCGAGAAGGCAGCACATATGTCCAACCATTCGGTCAAGTTCAGAGTGATGAATGACATAATCAAACTGGATACCGGCAAAGTTCTTAAGAATTTCACGCTTCATCACCTTGTCAATACGTTTATTGGCAAAGCCGATATTTACCCCAATCTTTAATCGCAGCTTACACAGGATATAATCCGCTCTGGTATAGTTAATATCATAAGTAATCGGGATGTAATTAACCTCCTTCTTCAGATAGCCCAGCATATTGGAGGATTTCTTGGCATTATTGGCTTTCATACCAACATATACATCATACTGCTTCATATCGATGGAATTGATGGCTTCAATCAGCTTCTCCGTATAATGATCCTTCTTCACGCCCTTGATGAAGATGAATACGCTCTTCTTGCCGCTTGGAGTTATTTTCTCCGTCTTAAAGTGATCCAGCTGCTTCGTGGAGCCGAATAACAGCGTCTCAATCACCTGACTGGGTATATTGACAGAATCGTAAGAGCAGAATCTCTGATGGAATTGAGGATAACCTTTATGCTCAGCCTGCAGCTCTGCAATCAGTTCATCAACCGTATCCGCCTTCGGAAGCTCCAGTGTATCAAGATCCAGGTAAAGGCCTCTGCCGTTCTTATATTCCTCTCTGTCATAGGTAAACAGAATCATCTTACGTTTGGTTACACCGTAGTCGAACATAATACTGGAGTAATCGGTAACAAGGACATCACTGGCATTTAAGAAATCATAGGTTTCATATTTTGCCGGGAATTCCTTGATATGCTTAAAGCCACTGTAATCCATCTGATTTTTTACAAATGGATGCAGCTTTACATAGAATACCTGGTTGTCGGTCAGCTTGTTGTCGATATTCACAAAATATAAGCCCAGCATATCCAGCTGCTTCCCGGTCTCCTTCTTGTGCAATAAGCCTCTCCAGGTAGGCATATAAACGATAACCTGTTTATCATCAAGCTTTAATTCCTGACGGATCTGATGATATCTGTTCTTATGGAAGAAGGCAGAGTTTCTGGGATACCCGGAAATGAGTGCCGTTCCCGGATAGATATCCTTAATCATATAGTCCGTCATGAAGACTTCCTTCGAAAAATCATTCTGGTATAACAGATAATCCGCAATCAGGAAATTCCTTTGTACGTTACCAAGTGCATATTCACGCATGGGTACAATTCTTCCCATCGCCTTTAACGGGGTTCCATGCCAGGTGTTCAGATATACCTGCTCCTTCTTTTTGATATAATATGGCGGGAAGCTGGTATCGGTAACCAGGTATTTTGCAGATGCAAGAGCCTTGGCATATTCCTTTGAACGGATATCAATCATTGTAACATGATCGAGTCCGTAATTCTCCAGAAGCCTCCTATACTGCTCCATGTAATCCTTCTCCATTGCAAGAAAAACCCGGTATTCCTTATAAGGTTCATTCTTTAATTCCTGGATCAGTGCAAAGATATTACCTGCAATATCCTCGCCATGCTTGGATTCAAACAGGATATCCTTCGGATTAACCGAAAGCTTTTCATACATTTTCGTATAATATACGGAGCCGCCCTGCATCATGATTTTAACGATCGGAAGCTTCTTCTTGATTAATTCAAAACGGTTTTTACTCTTTTTAAATTTCTTAAATCTCTTCTTCCATTTCTTTTGATTCTCCTTTAGATTCATAAAGGCTCTCATGATAAATTCCGGTGTAATCTCGCGGATTCTTGTCAGACGGATCATTTTCTTCTCGTTCGTATAGAGCTTTAACTTGCCTTTTAAAGCACCGGAGGAGTATTTCAGATAATGGTTGTTATGCCAATTGGGGAATTCCTTATCCAGAAATTCCTGTGTCTTTTTTATAATTCTGATTTTAATGTCAAGCTTGCCTTTGTTGCTTCCTTTAAATAATGCTCCGTAACGGTAAAGGAAATGTCTGGTGCAGATATATTCCAGCTCATCATAATAAGTTTCCATATAACCGTGCTTCTTCATAAAGTCTATCACTAATTGGAAGGCCTTAACGATATCCAGCGTCTGCTCGGAGAAGCTGTTTAAAAAGCCTCCCTGGGTAGTTCTGCGGTAGTTGTACAAAGGCTCTTCCACAACACCGATACTCTCAGCCTTGCAGCAGGCCTCAAATACCAGAACCAGATCTTCAAAGCGCATCTTTTCAGGGAACTCCAATCCCTCCAGGATATGTCTGCGAAACAGTTTATCCCAGGGGAACGGTGATACATGTGCCAATTCATATTTATTCTCAGACAGCTTAAAATTCGTGTTAATCAGGAAGGTACCGGTGATTTCCTTCTCCATCTCGCCAATGTGCTCACGTTCAAAAACATTGTATCTTCCGCAGACAACGATGTCATTACCGTCTCTCATAGCCTTCTGATACAGCTTTTCGCACATTTCCTTCTCTATGAAGTCATCGCTGTCCACGAACAGGATAAATTCACCGCTTGCCTGTGCAAGACCATAATTTCTTGCATGGCTTACTCCGTGGTTTTCCGTTGAAAAAACCTTCATTCTGTCTGAGTATCTGCTCTGATAATCCTCAAGGATCTTCAAGCTGTTATCCGTACTGCCGTCATTCACTGCGATAATCTCAATCTCCGGCAGGGTTTGGTGAACGACGCTTTCCAGACAAGCTGTCAGATAGCGCTCCACATTATATACGGGCATGATAATGCTTATTTTATAATTTGAATTTTCCACTTAGCATTCCCTCCAAAATACATTTACAACATTACTTAATAATCTACCTGACCGCCGTCTCCTCTTGAAAAATATGTAGATATAAGCGCTCTGCTGATTTTCCATCAAGATATCGGTAATTATTCCTTTTAAATGTCTTAATTTTATCTATATCAAATTGATCCTTCGATAATAAATCAATGATTATCTTCGTATCAGTTATTATCGGGCCGGGTACATACTCTTCATAAGGTCTGTAAAAGCCTCTGCCATGATCTGAAAATTCGTCCAAATCATAGGCATAGAATATCATCGGCTTCTCCATCAGACAATATTCAAAAATGATGGAGGAATAATCCGTAATTAAGTAATCAGACACCAGAAGCAGTGTGTTGATGTCTGAATAAGATGACATGGAAATCACCCGGTCCTGCAAAGCATTTAAGCTTCCCTTCTTTTTATAGGACTCCACGACAAAGGGATGCAGGCGGAGCATAATAACATAATCCTTTGGCAGCTGTTTATTTAGCAGCTCCGTATCCAGGACAAGACTGGGGTCATCCTTTTCCTGGTCCCGGAAGGTTGGAGCATATAGTACCAGTTTCTTTCCCTTTAGCTGTGGATGCTGCTGATAGAATTTCTGTTTACGTTCTTCCATCTTATGATGATCAAAAAATAGATCCGTACGCGGAAGTCCTTCTATGAAAACCTTATCTAACGACACTCCGAAGGCTCCGGCATAATCCTCGTAGGTTCCCTCGGAATTTACAATCAGATGGGTGATATTACTGTTAGCCCGTTGCTCAAGTTTCTTAAGTTTACCGGTATTTACATCCTGTCCAAATCTTTTGATGGTGCCTGTCCCATGCCAAAGCTGTATGATTCGAACGCTTTTCGAAAATTTCAAGTAAGCCATCGGCAAAAAAACGTTATCCAGTAAGACAAACTGCGAGGTTGCAAGATGATAAGGCTTAACAATAAAAAAAGACACTTTTCCCTTTATGATGTTTAAGTTCTTCACCATATTCCGGTCTGCCTTTTTTATAAACTCAAAGGTATAGCCTTCTTCATGTTCCATCAGATATTCTACCAAGACGCCGACATTGCCTTCCCTGCTGCCATCATGTGTCATAATACCGAATACCTTCTTCGGCTTAATAGGACAGAACAATCGAAACATATAATAAAATCCTGCAAAGATAATATAACCGATGATTTTCAAACCCTAACCTCCGTGATGTTTAACAACATCAGAAAAAAATCTAAAAGCACCTATCCTACCTGGCGGTTTATAAGAATTATATTATATTAAATCTCTTAGAAAATGATTATTCCAGATTTATGGTGCGGTATGGGATAGTATCAGGTCTACCACCTTTTTCGATGCCTCTCCGCAATCCGCATGATTATATTTGGCTGTAAATGCTTGGTATTTTACTTCGTATTGCCGGTTATCATAATGTAGTATCTCCTCAGTCAGCTGCTCTGTGGTCAGCACAATCGGGCCGGGAGCTTCTTTCATAAAATCAAAATAAAAGCCCCTCAGATTATCCTTATACTGCTCGAGATCATAAGTAAAAAATAACATCGGCCTGCCCAACAGGCTATAATCAAACATAACGGAAGAGTAATCGGTAATTAATATATCTGAAACCAGATACAGCTCTGCTATATCATAAGAAGCTTCAAAGGAATATAGGAAATTCCTGTATTTGCTGATATCCAGCTGTTCTCCGACAAGATAATGTGCTTTTACGAGAATGCAGTATTTCGAAGATAACTTTTCTTTCAAATAATCAAAATCAATCTGGGAACTGAACTTATATTTCAGATGACTGTAATGCTCATTATCCCTCCAGGTTGGAGCATAAAGGATCAGCTTCTTATCAGGCGGAAGTTGAAACTTATTTTTTATAGCCGTAATGGCATCCGTATTATTTATATGGAACAAGATATCATTTCTGGGATATCCGATTTCCAAAATCTCTTTCTCAAAAGCAAAAGCCCTGCGAAATATCGCAGTGGAATAAGAATTCTGGGATATCAGATAATCCCAGGTTTTTGCGTTGGAAGCAAATTTCTTCTTATAATCCTCTAAGCTCTTTTCCCCTTCCATGGTAACTTGAGTAAGATCCAAAGCAAGCCTTTTTAGCGGTGTTCCATGCCAGGTCTGAATATAAATCGTATTCTTTCTCTTTCTTAGGTATGTAGGCATTCTGGTATCACTTACCCAAAAGCCTGCTTTCGAAAACAAATAAAAGTAGTTAAAGCTGATTCTTTTTACCTTTTTTACATTTCCGGGCAGCTGTATCGTCGTATCTTCCAGTATAAAATAGCATTGGTATACCTTATCCAGTCCTCGTGCAACCATTTCTTCATAAATAAATCTTGGATTGCCGGAGTAATTCCGGCCAAGATTGCTTTCAAAAAGAATGATTTTCTGATCCGCCTTATTCATCAGGATAAACAAATGGTAGAGCAAAAGGATCGGTAATTTAACAGCTTTTTTGATTATCTTTTTCATAAAGATTCTACCCGTATCTTTCTCAGAGTCAGACCTTATTTTCTATCAACCTTCATATTTAAATCTGTTTTGATTTTCGTTGTTGAAATACCTTCCGTTCTGGGGAGATAAACTACCTCGCAGTAATCCTTCAGGAAATCGAACTTACCTTCCCAGTCATCACCCATGACAAAAACATCAATCTGATTATTTACTACATCATCGATTTTCTGCTCCCAGGTATATTCAGGAATTACTTCATCCACGTATTTAATTGCTTCCAGAATAATCTTTCTGTCTTCATAAGGATAATATGCTTTCTTATTCTTGATAGCATTGAATTCATCCGAGGATAGAACTACTACGAGATAATCTCCCTGTGCTTTTGCTCTCCGAAGCAGATTGATATGCCCCACATGAAGTAAATCAAAGGTTCCGTAAGTAATTACTCTCTTCATAATTTTCCTCCATTCCAATGACCAGCAATCTTCTTTGACCTGGCAATCGGTTTTATCTATTTTATTTTCATTTCATAAATATCACAGACGTCATTCACTTCACCCTGTGCAATCAGAGTACCTTTTTCCAATAAAATTGCTTTATTACAGATTGTTTTAACCTGTTCGATATTATGAGATACGAATAATACGGTTACACCGGTCTTGAACATGGACTTAATCTTCTTCTCCGACTTTTTACGAAATTTTGCATCACCTACCGCAAAAACCTCATCCAGGATTAAGATATCCGGCTCTACGATAGTCGCGATGGAAAAGCCTAATCTGGATTTCATACCGGAGGAATAATTCTTAACCGGAACATTGATAAAATCCCCAAGCTCGGAGAATTCAACTATTTCGTTAAATTTCTCTTTAATGAAATCCTTGGAATAGCCAAGAACCGCTCCATATAAATAGATATTCTCAGCACCGGTATACTGCAGGTCAAAGCCGGCACCCAGCTCAAGCAGAGGAGCAATACGTCCTTTGGTGGATGCGTTTCCTTCTGTCGCCTTCATGACTCCTGCAATCACCTTTAACAAGGTACTCTTGCCAGCACCGTTCAATCCCAGGATACCCACACGGTCACCCTGCTCCACGGAAAAACTGACATCCCTAAGAGCCCAAAACTGTTTATAATTCATCTGATGTTTAATCTTCTTTATTACAAATTCCTTTAAGTTGTCCACTTTCTCGCTGCTCATCAGAAATCGCACACCGAGGCGGTCAACCTTTATCACAACTTTACCCATTTTACCTCCATTAACCGAATAACGGCATGTCTATGTTTTTGATCAGCCTGTCCGCTTTATCAAAAAACATACTCCTCTTCCTTTTAGATATTCAGGATAAATTCATCCTGCTTCTTATAAAACATCCAAATACCAATAATCAGTGCGATTACGCTAAATAAACTGGAGTATACAAGTGCGCCCCTATCTAAGGGTATACCGTATATAACAGTATTTCTGAAGTTTACTATAACCGAATAAAGCGGGTTACATGTCAGTATCCAGCCGTAACCAGTCTTGATTACTCTGGTTGGATCATAGAAGATTGCGGAGCAGTACATGATCAACATCAAAATAACACCCCATAAGTATTCCATATCCCTGAAGAATACTGCAAGTGTCGCCAAAATTAGTCCAATGCCAAGAACCATTACAAACAGAATTAGTAACGGTACAATTGCTTCCAACAGATAGATGGTAGGTCTAATTTTTAAAACAATTGCAACACCCACCAATACAATCAACGAAATCAGAAAGGTTACAAACTGGGATAGTATGGAAGACAGGGGATAAATGTACTTGGGTACATACACCTTTTTAATCATCTGCCCGTTGGTCCGAATTGATTTCATTGCTGATTTAGTTGCATTGGAAAAATAAGCATACAGCAGACGTCCTGTTAATACATAGATTGGGAATGCATTGTCTTTCCTTCCGTAAAAATTTTCAAATACCATGGTTAATACCAACATCGTAAGTAAAGGTTCCAGTAAGGTCCAAAGAATACCCAGGTAGGACCTTCTGTATTTTAATTTAATTTCTTTCACTACCAGTTCTGATAGTAAAAATTTATACTTATTAAAGTTCTTAATAATCTGTTTCATCGAAATCCCCTTTATTATTTAAAAACAGCTTCAACTACCCGCTTGGAGGCGTTACCGTCTTCCCAGGAGTTATATTTGTCATAGAAGACATCATACTTCTGACGATATTTCTGTTCAATTTGATTAATGTTATTAACAGCCGTAACAATCTCTTCGGAGGTGAACAGCATCGGTCCCGGCAGTTCTTCCTCAATATCAATATAGAAGCCACGCAGAACATCCCTGTATTTCTCAAGGTCATAAGTATAGAACAGCATAGGTCTCTTTAAATTCGCATAATCAAAGAATACAGAAGAGTAGTCCGTGATTAAAATATCAGAAATCAGGTATAGTTCTGAAATGTCGTCATATTTACTGCAGTTATATGCAAAGCCCTCTAATCCGGTAACATCAAGTGAATCCGCAATAAAGTAGTGGGTACGCAGAATTATTACATACTCATTACCAAGTTTCTCTTTTAATAATCTCAAATCCAGTTTCAGTGAAAATTTATATCTGCCCTTCGTATAAAACTCATCATCTCTCCAGGTAGGAGCATAGAGAATCGTTTTCTTATCCTTGGGAATGCCAAGCTTTTTCTTGATTTGATCAGCAATCTCATCCTTATTCGGATCATGCAGGATATCATTTCTCGGATAGCCGGTATCCAACATCGTCTTATTAAACATAAAGCATCTTCTGAAGGTATCACTGGAGAACTGATTTGCTGCAATCAGGTAATCCCAGGCTCTGGACTGATTATAAAACTGATCCTTATATCTTGGTGAAGCAGAGCTGATATCTCCCTGGTCAAACACAAGCTTTTTCAAAGGTGTACCATGCCAGGTCTCCAAAAATACTGTTTTTTTTCTCTTTCTAATCCAATCCGGCTGTCTTACGTTAAATACAAAATACTTACTGCGAGCCATAAAATAGGAATAACGGAAGCTGAATCGCTTTACCTTGGTATGACGGTAAGGTATCTTGGTATGCTTCTTATCTATAACCCAGACAAAACGGTATTTGCCCGGATAATTCTTCTGCAGATATTCGTAAATGTACTTCGGGCTGTCCGAATAATTTTTACCAAAAAAGCTTTCGCAAATAACCCAGTTCTCCTTAACCGGCCTTTTTAAGAAGAAACGTTCATATAAAAAGCGGGATAAGGTCCTCTTATTTTTTAAGATACGTTTTAATTTCATCCATTTTAAATGCAGTTTAACGGTTTTCTCAGCTTTATTAATATCTCCAACATAGAAGGCTTTTAATAATTTTCGGTTGTAGCCTTTGTAGGTTTTTAATAAATCAGCATCCATATTAGCTATAAATTGATGCATGGAATCAAATTTCTTCGTTCTGTATACATCGTCATGGTTGGTTCTTAACTTCGGAGCAAAATATGTGACACAATAATGAATAATCTTCATGTCCAGGCGGTTTCTTAACTCACTTTTTGGCACGATCAGTTCTACCGCATACCGATAGGTCTGAGCATATTCTCCGAAGCTCTTACTACCCTTCATCTGACTGAGGGCAGGAAGATTCGTTGCATCATTATGATTTCTCTTCATATATGCAGCCTGAGGTACATATTCACAAACTTTCGCTTTACTTAACACCTGAAGCAGAAACGGATAATCGGAAAGGAATTTAATACTTTCGTTAAAGCGGAAGTTGTTATTTTCAATAATCGAGCGTCTGATCAACTGATGTAAAATTGTAATATTTCTTACACCTTCTCGTTGGGAAATCAATAGATCATATGCCAGTCTCTGTTTCTCCGTCGTATTGCTAGAAGCTCCTCTACTGCCACCTTCTTCCTCATCCTGGGTATCATCATTCAGAAGCTGATCATCATTCAACGAATTGCCGCTTACAGATTCGCCGCCATTTTCAAGGTTAAGTTCAGCAGAATCCATGGAGCTGCCTTCTCCATCCTCTTCCTCTTTCTCATTCTCGATATCTTCCGTATTAAAGTTTGCCAGGAAAATGCTTCGTTTAAACCAAGTCCATATCTTCTTGCCATACACAAAATCAGCATTCATCTCCTCAGCTTTTGACACCATTAATTCCAAGGTATTATTGGCAATATAATCGTCACTATCCAGAAAGAAGACATATTCTCCGGAGGCTTTCGACAGTCCGTAATTTCTGGCTGCTGCTACTCCGTGCTTATCTTCCGATTGTAATAATTTTATCGTTAAGTTCTTTTTATAAGGCTCAATAAAGGCAGCAACATCATCTTCTGAGCGGTCGCATACCAATATTACTTCCATATCTTTATAGCTTTGTTCAACCAGACTTTGTAAACAATCTTCAAGAAAGGATATTCCCTTATAAAAAGGAACAATAACACTTACTTTCATCAATATACCTCCAAAATCGACAATTTTATGTATTACCATAAAATTTATGAAAAATTTATGTCAATGGGATTATAGCATTCTCATTAGTACAAGTCAACTAAACTTCATGCTATTTCTGTGCACTATAAACAAATGCAATAGATAAAGGACTTGATTTCGTTCCATACATTGGAAGGAGCTCCATAATATAATTAGAATCGCAGACATCGTTAATTTTATTTGGATTGACGAAGTATACACCAGGAGTACTGCTTGTATCCCAATATCTGAACATGCAAACACGAATTGTCTATATCAGATTAGATATGAAAATAACATATCTTTCTTTTATAAACAATTCGTGTTGTATATCTGCCTAACGTAATATAAATTCCATTACTTCTGGCACTTATTGATGATTGTTTTATCTTGTATTCAAACGATTTACCGCACTGAAGATAGCACGGATGGAAGCTCTGGTAATGTTAGAGCTTACTCCGACACCAAAGGTCGTCTTCTTGCTTACCATATCCAGCATCTGGATGTAAGCAGCAGCTTGTGCATTTGCTCCGCCTGCCAAAGCATGCTCGGTGTAATCAAGAACCTTGATCTGTATACCAAGCTCTGACTGTAAGCCTCTTAATACAGCATCAATCGGTCCATTACCGGTAGCTTCAAAGAATTTTTGTTCTCCGTTATCCGTATACTCGATCACTACAGAGGTTGAGGATTCGTCACGGTCAGTTAATTCCTCAATCTTACACTTAAGAAAATGCAGCGGTTCTTTCTTATCTAAATAGGAAGCTTTGAACTCTGCCATAATCTGATCCGGAGTAACTTCACCCTGCTTCTCGGAAAGTCCCTGGATAACATCTGCAAATTCCTTGTGCATTCCCTTAGGAAGCTTGAAGCCAAAGTAATTCTCCATAATAAAAGCGACTCCGCCTTTACCGGACTGGCTGTTGATGCGGACAATCGGCTCATACTGTCTGCCGATATCTGCAGGATCAATCGGGAGATAAGGTACTGCCCAGAACTGGCTGTTACGCTCTTTCATCGCCTTAATTCCCTTATTGATTGCATCCTGGTGTGAACCGGAGAATGCGGTAAATACCAGCTTACCTGCGTAAGGATGACGCTCATGCACCTTCATCTTGCACAGACGTTCATATGCTTCAATGATATCATTAATTTTGTCTATCTCTAAAACAGGATCTATTCCTTGGGAAAACATATTATATGCTAACGTTAAAATGTCAACATTACCGGTTCTTTCACCATTACCGAATAAGGTTCCTTCTACCCTGTCTGCACCAGCAAGCATTGCAAGCTCAGCAATTGCAACTCCGGTTCCGCGGTCATTGTGAGGGTGAATGCTTAAGATGATGGTATCCCTGTTCTTAAAATGACGGTTCATCCATTCAATCTGATCTGCATAAACATTGGGCGTATTCATTTCTACTGTCGCAGGAAGATTAAAGATGATCCTATCCTCTACGGTAGGCTCCCAGATATCCTGTACTGCCGTACATACTTCCAATGCATAATCTACTTCAGTGCCGCTGAAGCTTTCCGGTGAATACTCCAGGATAATCTTGCCGGGGAAATCCTTGGCATACTGTTTAGCCAGCTTCGTACCTTCCACAGCAATCTGTTTGATTTCTTCCTTGGACATATGAAATACGACATCTCTCTGTAAGGTGGAGGTGGAGTTATAAATATGAACAATAGCCCTTTTGACACCTTCCAAAGCTTCAAAGGTTCTCTGTAACAGATGCTCCCTGCATTGAACCAATACCTGTACGGTAACATCATCCGGTATTAATTTACGGTCTACCAGCTGCCTTAAAAAGTCAAATTCGATCTGAGAGGATGACGGGAAACCTACTTCAATTTCTTTAAAGCCCAATTTCACTAACAATTGGAAGAACTCTATCTTCTCTTCCACGATCATAGGCTCGATTAAAGCCTGATTTCCATCTCTTAAATCAACGCTGCACCAGATGGGTGCTTTCTCAATCTGCTTTCCTGTCCACTGTCTCTCTGACATTTCCACGATTGGATTTCTTTGATATCTTTTAAAATTCAACATACGTAATTCCTCCTATAATATGATTTTTATCAACCTCTTTGCTGTTATAAAACATCATATAGGCTACGGAGTCGATAAATTACGCTGTAGATCTTAACGATAAATAAATTCGTACTGTCTACTCGAGTCCCAACTGCATCATATCCTTTCTATATAAATTATATTACTACCAAATTATACCTTTGCCTGATACAAAGTATTATCTATTTTATGTAAGATGGATTATATAAATTCTATAGCAAAATTATCATTCCATTTAGTCATTGGAAAGCGATGCAGCAATCATCCGCTCCTGAAGCAGGATTGTAATCACATTCATTAAGAGCTTAATATTATGTATAATTATAAATTAATAATAATCAAGCTGACAAAGCTTTCATCCGAATATAAAAATGTCACTATTATTGATCCGGTATAATTATACACCTTTCATAATAGTGACACTCATTATAACATTATGAATTTTCTTTCGCAACTATTTTTTTATAAACTCGTCACCTAAGCCACCTTGGATGATTTTACTAATCATTGCAAGTGCCTCTTCTTCATCCGGACCGTCACATACCAGTTCAATTTCATCTCCATGTTTTATGCAGGCTGACAAAACGCCTAATACACTC
>DATMUM010000122.1:0-30146 GCA_035564175.1 Mobilitalea sp. | reverse complement strand
AGAAGAAGTTAAACATGAAACCGCGATGCTTATAAAAGATTTAGAAAGCAAAGCAAAAGAAGAAGCGGATAAGAAAGCAAAGGATTATGTAGTTACAGCAATTCAAAGATGTGCTGCGGATCATGTTGCTGAAACAACGATTTCCGTTGTTCAGCTTCCTAACGATGAAATGAAGGGTAGAATCATTGGTAGAGAGGGTCGTAATATCAGGACTTTAGAGACTATGACAGGTGTTGATTTGATTATCGATGATACGCCCGAGGCTGTTATTCTGTCAGCTTTCGATCCAATCAGAAGAGAAGTTGCAAGAATTGCACTGGAAAAACTGATTGTTGACGGTAGAATTCATCCTGCCAGAATCGAAGAGATGGTAGAAAAGGCTCAAAAAGAAGTTGATGTTATGATTAGGGAGTCGGGAGAGGCTGCTACATTAGAAGTAGGAGTTCATGGAATTCATCCGGAGCTTGTTAAGCTTCTCGGCAAGATGAAATTTAGGACAAGTTATGGACAGAATGCATTAAAGCATTCAATTGAGGTGGCTATTTTATCCGGCCTTCTAGCCGGAGAAATCGGTGTGGATGTTAGACTTGCGAAACGCGCCGGATTATTACATGACATCGGTAAATCCGTGGATCATGAGATGGAAGGAACCCATGTACAGATTGGTGTTGACTTATGTAGAAAGTATAAAGAATCACCGGTTGTCATTAATTCCGTAGAAGCACATCATGGTGATGTGGAATTCCAGTCTTTGATTGCATGTATTGTACAAGCAGCTGATACAATTTCAGCAGCTAGACCGGGTGCTAGACGCGAAACTTTGGAAACATATACCAACAGACTGAAGCAACTTGAAGATATTACCAATGGCTTTAAAGGGGTAGATAAGTCATTCGCTATTCAAGCGGGTAGAGAAGTCAGAGTTATGGTAGTGCCTGAACAAATCAGCGATGCTGATATGGTATTATTAGCTCGTGATTTATCTAAGAAGATTGAAAATGAATTAGAATATCCAGGACAGATTAAAGTTAATGTAATCAGAGAATCAAGAGTAACTGATTATGCTAAATAATCCCTGGTAACCATTAAGAAAACAAAAACCTTGTAGACATTACAGTTTACAAGGTTTTTTTGTGTTAAATGAAAAGATTTATATCTAGGCAAAATCACCTTTATAGACTGCTGCATCCAGGGTTTATCAATAACGAAAACCTTAAAATAAGTATCTATAGTATTACCATAATTTTAGACAAACTGTAATCTTGCAAATAACTAATTCCGCACAAAATGCACAAAAAATCCGCCACACACGTACATTAGTAAGCCGTACATAATACTTTTTTCGTTTTTTACGAAATATATGTTGCATATTATGGATTTATATATTACAATGATAACGATTTCAATAGGTGAAACTTTATAAATTAAAGATTTCTATATGAAAAACTATAAATAATTAAGTGAGAAAAAGGACGGTGTAAGTATTATGGCGTTAACATTATCAAAAAAGGCGCAAGCGGTTAAACCTTCTTCAACATTAGCGATTACAGCGAAAGCAAAAGAATTAATGAGCAAAGGTATTGACGTTGTAGGATTTGGAGCAGGTGAGCCTGACTTTAATACTCCGGATAATATTTGTGAAGCTGCTATTAAGGCAATTAATGATGGTTTTACCAAATATACTCCTGCAGAAGGAACCTTGGAATTAAGAAAAGCTGTATGTGATAAGTTTTTTAATTTTAATAAAATCAGCTATGAGCCTAGCCAGATTGTAGTAAGCAATGGAGGAAAGCATTCCTTAACCAATGTTTTCGAAGCAATCTGCAATCCTGGAGATGAAGTGATTATCCTTACACCTTTTTGGTTGAGCTATCCTGAAATCGTTAAGCTTGCCGATGGTGTTCCTGTCTTTGTAAAGGGTGAAAAATCGAACAATTACAAGGTAACAGCAGCACAGATTGAAGCTGCCTGCACCGAGAAAACGAAAGCACTGATCCTTAACTCACCGAGCAATCCTTCCGGTATGATTTATACCAGAGAAGAACTGGAAGCAATAGCAGAGGTTGCCGTAAGAAAAGACTTCTATGTAGTATCTGATGAAATGTATGAGAATTTAATCTATGAGGGAGAAGCAATCAGTATCGCTTCCTTCAATGAAGAGATATATAAACGTACCATCACCTGCAGTGGCGTAGCAAAAAGCTACTCCATGACGGGCTGGCGAATTGGATTTACCGGTTCTTCGAAGGAAATAGCAAAGGTTATGGGAAGCGTACAGAGCCATCAGACCTCCAATCCGAATTCTATCGCTCAGAAAGCAGCATTAGAGGCACTGATCGGACCTCAGGATTCTGTATACAAGATGCATGCTGAGTTTAATAAGAGACGTGAATATATGTATGAAAGAATTTCTAATATGAAACTGGTATCTGCATTAAAGCCTCAGGGTGCTTTCTATACATTTGTTGATGTCAGTGAGCTCTTTGATAAAGAATACAAAGGTGCTAAGATTGGTGATGCCAGTAATCTTGCTAAGATATTAATCGAAGATTATAATGTGGCTGTAATTCCTTGTGAGGATTTTGGTGCACCGGAGCATATGCGTCTGTCCTATGCAATCTCTATGGAACAGATCACTAAGGGCCTGGATAGAATTGAAGTATTAATTGCAGAAGTATCTGAATAAGAAAGATAGGTAGTATTTTTACAAAATAATGTTAAAATACTACCTATTATTTATTTTCTGTGATAGAATAACTACAAGATGAATGATTAAGCAAAAAACACAGCGATATTACTATTTCTGTGATGAATATATCAGGAAAGAAGGAAAACAAATGGCATTATTTGGATTTATTGGAGCAGGAAATATGGGTTACCCGTTGCTGAAAGCAGGAATCAGAACCTTCGGCAACACGGAGGTAGTATACACAGACGCATCAGCAGAGCGTAACCAGTTTGTTATGAAGGATACCGGAGTACCATTTTTAGAGGATAATGTAGCTGTGGTTAAGCAATGCAAATATCTTGTATTAGCTGTAAAACCTCAGTTATTCCCACAGGTATTAAACCAGATTAAGGAAGCAGTGACCAAAGATCATGTTGTAATTTCAATTGCTGCCGGTGTTACCACCACCAGCATTAAGGATATTTTGTCAGAATCTATCCGAGTGATCAGATCCATGCCCAATACGCCGGCAATGGTTCAAAAAGGCATGACCGGTGTCAGTTATTCACAAGAGGAATTTACAGAGGAGGAGAAGATGGTTATCGACCAATTCTTCAGTTCCTTCGGAAGATATGAGCTTTTTGATGAGAAGCTTATGAATGCAGTTGTATGCGCCAACGGAAGCTCACCTGCCTATGTATATATGTTTATTGAAGCTCTGGCTGACAGCGTTGTAAGCTATGGTATTCCCAGAGATAAGGCTTATATTCTTGCTGCTCAGACAGTATACGGCGCTGCAGCGATGGTTCTTGAGACAGGGGAACATCCGGGAAAATTAAAGGATAATGTATGCTCACCCGGAGGCACTACGATTGCTGCTGTGAAGGCATTAGAAGAGCATGGGCTCCGCAATGCTGTTATGAAAGCATCCGATGCATGCTATGAGAAGGCAGTAGCCTTAAGTATGAAAAAATAATAGAATAAGAAAAAGTACTTATCTTATCTATGAATGAGCATGATATTAGAGATAAACTATTGAACAAACATAAGGAGTAAACATATGAGTCAGTACAAACGCTTAGGAAGAGACCTGGTCCATAAAGGAAATATTATAGATTATTATTCCGATACCATTGAAATTGAAGGCGGGAAAATAACCCACTTTGATTTTATTCAGCATAAAGGAGCAGCAGCCATGATTCCGGTGGATGATGACGGTAACATTCTGATGGTTCGCCAATACCGTAATGCCATTGATCAGTATACCCTGGAAATACCGGCTGGAGGCTTAAACCCTGGCGAAGATAACCGTACCTGCGCAATTCGCGAATGTGAAGAAGAAACCGGATACAAGGCGGGAGAGGTGTTCCATCTGCTGGATTTATATACTACGGTAGCCTTCAGCAACGAAAAGATCGGTATCTATTATACCACTGGAATTACCCCTTCCAAACAAAATCTCGATGAAGATGAATTTGTTACTCCTGAACGTCATTCCGTCGAGGAGCTTACAAAGATGATTTTGGAAGGTAAAATTGTCGATGCTAAGACCATCGCCGGTATCCTGGCCTATAAAGCAAAGGTAGGATTATCATAAGCTAGCTTGTTCTATTTTTGCAAACCCATCATATTTATGTTATAGAAAGAAAATGATGGGCAGGCTTAATGATGAAAAGACCGACACTACAATTGCAGCGCTTCAGCGTGCTTCAAATATCCGTATTTCTCTTAGGAATCGGAGTATTTTTAGGTGTCCTGTGCGCTAATATTTTTAAAGATAGTTATGTGGGACAAATCCAGGATTACGAGATTAATGTTTTTTCTAAGATTATCTCCAATGACATTGATTATCCCGGATTGTTCCGATACATATTAGGAAAGAATTTCAACGGATTTATTATATTCTGGTTATTGAGCATTACAATTCTAGGCATACCTTACATGGCATTTAAAATTACATCCTTTGGTTTTTTTACCGGCTTTTTTATTTCAGCTGTAACCATGCAATATGGTCTTAAGGGAATCATACTGGTTTTAGTTTATGAATTTCCGCATGGATTATTATATTTACCGATTGCTCTGATCAGCCTTTATAAAGGCTTTGAGCTATGTAGGACAATATATCATGAAAATCATACTAATATTGGCAGCATTGCAAGACTGGTAAAATCGTATCTGATTATAATATTGCTTCTGGCAGTTGCACTGCTGATTGCAAGCTTTCTTGAGGCTTATCCCGGTGCTTTCTTGTTAAAGAAGGCTCTTGGTTTATTTGTATAAAGGATAACAGATGTAACTGATTTTTGTCTAATGAGGAGGTATATAATGGAACAGTATATCAATGACTTTATTGCTTATATGAAAGACATAAAGCATGCTTCAAAGAATACTTTGCAGGCATACCAGAATGATTTGAGAAAGCTGCAGATATTTCTGGAAAAACAGGATATTAATTCAGTAACGAAAATCAGTGAAACCAATCTGAATTCTTACATACTAACGCTGGAGAAGGAAGGTTTATCACCTGCATCAGTGACTCGTAACATTGCTGCAATGAAAGCATTCATCCTATATCTGATGAAGCATCAGCTGATCCAAGGAGATCCGTCCGAGCGTATTAAGCCGCCGAAATTTCAGAAAAAAACACCTCAGGTCATAGAGATATCCCTAATTGATAAGCTGATTGGACAGCCGGATACCAATACAAAAAAGGGCATCAGAGACCGCGCAATGCTTGAGCTTCTTTATGCAACCGGAGTTAAGGTTTCTGAGATGATTGCCATAAAGGTAACTGATCTCAATTTGTCCGGAAAATATTTAACCTGCGGAGAACGAAGAGAACGAATCGTTCCCTTTGGTAAATCGGCAAAAGCAGCCCTTCAGGAATATCTGATTATACGGACGCAGAATTTTGACAAGAATAACAGTGAATATCTTTTCTTAAATACGAATGGAGAGCAGTTAAGCAGGCAGGGGCTATGGAAGATTCTGAAGTCTTATGCGAAGGAAACAGGTATGGAGGCAATTAATCCGAATACGATCAGGCATTCCTTTGCTGCCCATATGATTGATAACGGAGCAGACCTTGGAAGTGTGCAGGAATTTCTGGGCCATTCCGATATTACCACAACCCAGCTCTACCTGACCCACAGCTACAAGAACAGTAGAGAGGTATATATGAATACGCATCCAAGAGCTTAAGGAGGAGATCCTGAATAAGATCCTGAGTAAGATTCTGGATAAGATCAATGAAGCTACCCTGGCTGTAAATACTGTAGCAAAAGCAAAGAAAGACAGGCAGAATTAGCGGAGCGTATCAGTGAGTTAGTTAATATGTTTAGGATTTAAAGACAATTATAAAAGACGGCTATAAAATATAGTATATTAAATACAGTTATTAAAAACAGCTATTAAATACGGTTATGAAATACAATTGATATAACAATTATCAATTATAAATAAAAGAGGCTAAGTTGATACAGTCATAACAGATTGCATTCACTTAACCTTATTTTTATAAAAGTCTTTTATTCTAATATCGGATAATTCGAAAGATTTTTATTTATTCATAATTTATGCTCTACAATACGACCGTAAATCTGGCCCATTCACCTGTCTTACTCTGTACGCTGATTTTTCCATGATGTACCTCAACAATCGATTTGGCGATGGAAAGTCCCAATCCATAGCCGCCGCTTTCCCGCGAGCGGGAATAATCACTGCAATAAAAACGTTCAAAGATTTTTTCCTTTTCCGAAGGATCTATACCTTTACCGGTATTAAAAACCTCGAAGTAATACCTGGAGGTATGGCGCTTTAAGGTTACATGGATTTTACCGTTTTTTTCTGTATGCTTAATAGCGTTATCAATCAGGATGGCTGCCATTTGCTTGATGCTTTCTAATTCACCCGTATATTGAAGTGCTTCCTCAATATCATAGGTGTATTCCTTCTGCTGTTCATAAGCGGTGCTTTCAAAAGGAAGAAGTATCTGATAAACAGCTTCGCTTAAGTTAAAATCCGTGATATTCAGAGGCCGCTTGGTATCATCCATACGGGCTATACTCAGTAATTGATTCACTAAGCCGCTCATTCTGGTAGTTTCTGATTTAATATAACTAAGCCATTTATTGGAGCCGATTTCATTTTCGAGTACATCAGCATTCACGCTTATGACGGATAAAGGCGTTTTCAGCTCATGGCTGGCATCAGATATAAATTGCTTTTGTTTATTAAAGCTTTCTTCAACGGGTTTCACGATTAATCTCGATAGGAATAAGGATACGAAGAATAGTACGACGAGACTTATTCCGCCTATAATGAAAGTAGTGAACAGCAACCGTTGAGACATATTTGCTTCCATACTGTCATCCATTAAGATAATAATTTTTCCATAGGACGTTTCCTTTACCAGGTAATGGAAGGAGGATAACTTGCCATAGCTATTGTTCTTCTTCAGAACCGAATGAATAATGTCGTCAAGGTTAACCTCGTCTTTTACGGAGCTATTCGAGGAGAGGATATCTATAATATCATTATTGCTATCCAGCTTTACGGAAAAACTGGAATTATAATTAAACGGATTCTGGTAGTCAGGTGCATTCAGATTAGGATTGTCAAAATTAAAGGGCATTGCGGGATTACCTATCATCGGCATCGTTCCGTCATGATCGGCCAGGACACTCATCATGTTTTTATTCTGCAGCTCACCGCTTTTCGTGGTGATGAAATTGATTGTACCTAGAATGAGTGCGAATACAACAAAAAGGATGGACATTATGATAATAATGAATTTGCGTCTGAGCTTTTGAATCATAGCAGCCTCCGTTACACGACAGGATATGGTTTATTTATTTGTTTACCGTATTAGTTTAGGGGTATTTCTTCCAGAGAATAGCCTACGCCCCTGGTGGCTTTGATTTGTACGCAGGTGTGAAGGTGTGTCAGCTTCTTTCTGACAAAGGAAATGTATACTTCTACGTTATTATATTCCGCATTATCATCAAAACCCCATACTTTTTCGATTAATGTCTCCTTGGGAATAATTCGGTTTGGATTACTGATTAAAATCTCAATCAGCTGGAATTCCTTCTGGCCTAGCTTGATGGAGGAGTTATTGCATAGAAGCTCCTGTGTATTGCGGTTCAGAGTGATGTCAGCAAAGGTAAGATTATTATCCAGGATAAAGCTTTTCCTTCGTGTGAGGGCACGAACCCTTGCAAGAAGCTCCCCGGTATCAAAGGGTTTTGTCAGATAATCGTCGGCTCCGCAGTCCAGGCCTCTTATTTTATCATCTACTTCTGACCTGGCTGTTAGTAGAAGAACCGGGGCTGTAATTTTCTCTTTGCGGATATTCTCCAAGACATTCAGACCATTCATCTTCGGAAGCATTATGTCCAGTAAAATAAGATCATAAATATTACTAAGCGAATATTCCAGTCCCATCCTGCCGTCATGTACCATGTCGACCGAGTAGCCATTCTTTTCAAGTACAGCTTTTAAGCCTTCTGCTAATCCGATTTCATCTTCCACGATTAATAATCTCATAACTATCATCCTATCTGCCGGTAAAATGGCATTTATTCATTCATCTACGTATCCCAATTTGTGAAACTTTTGTGAAAAACTGTTACTTTTTGCAGCGCTGATATACAATAAGAAGGATTTGAAAATAACATAGGATATCTGATTCTTAAGGCTTCCTGCCATTTCAGGGGATAGCTTATAATATCATTATAACAAAATTTCTTGAAAAAAGATTGAAGTTATAAAAGATTGTTTCAATCTTTTTTCAAGGATTATATTTTACAATAATTTCACATTCATGCTACCAGCAAAGGAAAGGAGGAATACGAGAATGGACTTTCGTCATGAACATAAGCATTATATTAATTATGCAGATTATATTGTGATAAAGTCAAGACTTCAACAGATCATGGAGCTGGACCGCCATACTGGTGAGGACGGAGAGTATAAAATACGAAGTATTTACTTTGAAAATTATCAGGATAAAGCTTTAAATGAAAAGCTTGACGGAGTAAATGAAAGGGAAAAATTCCGTATCCGTTATTATAAAGATGATTTTTCTTACATTACTTTAGAAAAAAAGAGTAAGATGAACGGTCTTTCCAATAAAAGAGCCGTAACAATTACAAAGGAAGAAGTAGAAGCAATCATCCAGGGAGATATCGAATGGATGTCGAAAAGTAAAATAGCACTCTTTGTTGAACTTTACAGTAAGATGAAATCACAGATGCTTCGTCCGAGAACAATCGTGGACTATATAAGGGAACCGTATGTATTTATCCCCGGTAATGTCAGGGTTACGATTGATAAGGATATTCGAACAGGAATCATGAATATGGATATTTTCAATACGGAGCTGACTACAGTGCCAGTCGGTGAAAATATTATGCTTTTGGAAGTGAAATATGATAACTTCCTGCCCGAAATTATAGCTGACATTATACAGCTGGGGGATAGGAAAAAGACTGCATTTTCTAAATATGCGTCATGCAGAATATATGGCTAATGATATTTTAGGAGGAATAGAATAATGAAGTTAGGTGATATTTTTAAATCAGATTTTTTAAGCAATGTAACAGCAGTATCCTTGCTTGACACTGTAATAGCTATGGTGTTAGCATTTGCAATCGGAACATTAATCTTTTTCGTATATAAGAAAACCTTTAAGGGTGTGATGTATTCTGCAAGTTTTGGCGTAACACTGATCGCCCTTACCATGATTTCTACCTTTGTAATCCTTGCTGTAACCAGCAATGTAGTGTTATCGCTTGGTATGGTTGGTGCTTTATCCATTGTAAGATTTCGAACTGCAATCAAGGAGCCCCTTGATATTGCATTTCTTTTCTGGGCAATTGCAGCTGGTATCGTTTTAGCTGCCGGTATGATTCCGCTTGCTGTCTTTGGAAGCTTAATGATTGCTATCATTTTAGTTGTATTTGTGAATAAGAAAACTACAGACATTCCCTATATATTAGTTGTAAGCTGTGATAATGGGGAAACAGAAAAAACAATTAAGAATATTGTAACCGAGCATGTACAAAAGAGCATCATAAAAAATAAAACAGTGGCTAAATCCGGTGTTGAGCTAAATATTGAGGTCAGATTAAAGAATGATAACACATCCTTTATTAATCAGATTGCGGATATCCCGGGAGTAAACCATGCTGTTCTTGTTAGCTACAATGGAGAATATATGAGCTAGGAGTGTGTGCTATGTCAAAGCATAAATATACCAACCTTGTTTGTCTGGTTATCTTTGCACTTGCGGTAGTCTTTACGGTGGCAATCATAATCATGAAAAGCGGTCAGGGTACTCAAAGTCAAGGAAAAACGATGCAATATGAGTCCAAGCTGTTTGATACGGATGTAGTTCATTCTATTAACATCGAAATCAGTCAGGAGGATTGGGATAGTTTACAGCAGAACGCTTCCGATAAGGAATATAAGAAATGTGACGTAGTAATTGATGGTAAAACCTTTAAGAATGTAGCCATCAGAGCAAAAGGAAATTCGTCACTGTCCCAAGTTACACAGCAAGGCTCCGAACGCTACAGTTTTAAAATAGAATTCGATCATTATACTATCGGCAATACTGCCTGGGGTCTTGATAAGCTTTCCCTGAATAATATTATTCAGGATCCTACCTATATGAAAGATTACCTCAGCTATACGCTGATGCGCAAAATGGGTGCGGATGCACCACTTTGCAGCTATATCGCAGTTAAGCTGAATGGTGAGGATTTTGGATTGTATCTGGCAGTGGAAGGTGTAGAGGAGGCCTTTGTTCAAAGAAATTACGGATTAATAACCGGTAATCTGTATAAACCGGAGGCCCAGGACGGTGCAGGGAATATAGGTAATTTCGGCAAGGATATTAATCAGTATTTCAATAATTTCTTTGGCAATCGTGGATATGGGATGCCGGATATCTCACAGTTTTATGGATATGGCGGATATGGAATGCCTGACTTCTCACAGATGATTGATGGAAACGGTACAGATAACCAAAATAATGTGAGTCAGTCAAAAAACAGCCAGACAAATGATAATCAAGCCAATGGAAATCAAACAAATGGCAATCAGACAAATGGCAATCAGACAAATGGTAACCAATCAAATGGTAATCAGGTAAATGGCAATCAGATAAATGGTAACCAGATAAACGATAATCAGGCTAACGGTAATCAGGCTAACGATAACCAGACAACCAGCAATCAGAAAACTGGCAATCAAAATAATGGTAATCAATCTAATGGTGATCAGACGAATAATAACCAGGCTAACGATAACCAGGGTGGCGGGCATATGTTTGGTGGAGGCGGCTTCGGTAATACGAGCAGTAGTAATGGAGCTGACGTTGCCTTAAAATACATCGATGATAATATAAGCAGCTACAGCAACATATTTGACCAGGCAATTCTGGATGCCAGTGATGCAGATAAAAAGCGATTAATTGCTTCCATCAAACAGTTGAATTCCGGAGAAAATCTGGATGAAGTTGTGAATGTTGACGAAGTACTCAGATATTTTGTTGTTCATAACTTCGTAGATAATTACGATAGTTATACTGGAAATATGTATCATAATTATTATCTGTTTGAAAAAGATGGTAAAATGTCCATGATTGCCTGGGATTATAATCTTGCCTTTGGCGGCTTTGGAATGGGCCAGAACATGGGAGGACAATCAAGCAGTACAGTTGATGAGGCTACCAAATATGTAAATTATCCGATTGATACTCCGGTATCCGGCACGACGATGGAGGAAAGACCGTTATTAAATGAACTGTTAACAAATGAGGAATATTTAAAACAGTATCATGAACTGTTCAGCGAGTTTATCTCAAAGTATTTTGAAAACGGATATTGCAATGAACTGATAGATAAAACAGCTCAGTTAATCTCTTCCTATGTTGAAAATGATAAGACGGCTTTCTATACAAAAGATGAGTTTGACACAGGTGTGACAGTATTAAAGAATTTCTGTGACTTAAGAGCACAGAGCATCAGAGGCCAATTGGATGGAACTATTCCGTCAACGACAGATGGTCAGAGTAATTCTACTGCATTGGTAGATGCCAGCAGTATCAATATGAATGATTTAGGAGCTTCTTTTGGCGGCGGTAATATAAACCAGAATAATCAAAATAACAACGGCAATACTAACCAACCGGCAGGAACGAAGAATAATAATTCAGGTACTGGAAACTCAAGTACCGGAAATACGAGTACTGGAAACGCTGGTACTGGAAATACTGGTAATGGAAACACCGGTACTGGAAATACTGGTAATGGAAATACTGGTGCTGGAAACACAGGTACGGGAACAGATACTGGTAACAATTCCACTGGAAATAATACTATCGTAAATAATATAGCTGGAAGTACCGACACAGGTAACCTGCCTGCTACTAACGGGTATTTAGGTTATATGCCTACCTTCAACGATCAGACTCCTGGTAACAGCAGTACTAAAAGTGGTAATGCAGGTAATACTGGTAATGCAAGCAATGTAGACAATACAGGCAATACAAGCAATACAGGTAATGCAGGCAATACAGGTAATACCGGCAATACAGGCAATACCGGCAATACCAGTAATACGGTAAGAAATGGTAATAACGTTAACGCGGCAGCTTTCGGTAATAATGATAATAAAACTAATTCCAATCAAAACGGAAATAGCAGCAATAATAATACCAATCTTATCATAACCGGAATATCTGTTCTTTTACTGATTATTGGTCTTATATGGGTTAGATTTTTTCGCAGACATAAATACAAAATATAAATAACACTCAATGAAAAAAGCAGAAGGAAATCCTCTCAAAGGAAAACCTTCTGCTTTCTTATTGATAATTATAGTATGCTGTCAGCGATCGTGTAGATCAGCTTCTCGGAATCTTCCCATCCCAGACAGGCGTCGGTAATGGATTTTCCATATACATGTTCAGATACCTTCTGACTTCCACCTTCGATATAGCTTTCTATCATGACACCCTTTACCATGTTGGCGATATCAGGAGATAAGCGGCGGCTGTGAAGTACTTCCTTTACTATACGGGTCTGTTCCTTATAAAGTTTATTGGAATTTGCATGGTTTGCATCCACAATTGCTGCGGGATTCATAAGGTCACGCTTATTGTACA
The DNA here is from genome assembly GCA_035564175.1 of Mobilitalea sp. Lineage (GTDB taxonomy): Bacteria > Bacillota > Clostridia > Lachnospirales > Lachnospiraceae > Mobilitalea. Next base: position 17,304 of record DATMUM010000122.1, on the reverse strand, counting down.
TCGTATAGAGCAAATTTAAATCCTCATAATGATAGTTCGGTATCGACTGTCCATGCTTATTAACTGCACCTCTTAAGATGGTATGAGCCAAAGGATTACCGGAGGTGATTACTTCCCAGGTACGGTATAAGAAAGTATGGCTTGCCTGAGCTGCCACTACAGAATTTAACATAACGGAGAAATCACCGCTGGTAGGATTCTTCATTCCTGCCGGAACATCCATACCGCTGATGGTTAATCGGTGCTGCTGATCCTCCACGGAGCGGGCACCCACAGCAACATAGGAGAGGATATCTTCAACATACGGCCAGTTTTCCGGATACAGCATCTCATCTGCTGCAGTCAGACCGCTTTCTGCTATGGCACGAAGGTGCATTTTTCTCATTGCGATCAGACCTTCCTGCAAATCAGGCTCTTTTTCCGGATCCGGCTGATGAACCATACCCTTGTAGCCTTCTCCGGTGGTTCTCGGTTTATTGGTATAGATACGGGGAATTAATATTACTTTATCTTCAACCTTCTCCTGAACCTTAGCAAGTCTGGAGATATAATCGCATACTGCATCCTCGTTATCAGCGGAACAGGGGCCGATAATAACAAGAAATTTATTGGACGCGCCTGTAATGACATCTTTAATCTGCTTATCACGTTCTTTTTTACGAAGTACGTCCCTTGCCGGCATCGGATACGCTTGTACCAGATCCTCAGGAGAAATCACTTCCTTAATAAATTTAAAACTCATTTTTTTAATCTCCCTCATTTTTAGTTGATTTATTTTATCCCTTTTTTTTTGGTTCGTCAATCACTTCTATGTGAAAATGTATAATATTCATTGAATTATATAATTGCTGCATATTCTATGGGAGACTTTATAAACAATGTATTTTTTTTCTATAGATTCATACATTAGAATTAAAGAAAAATATCCCATTCTTCAAAAGTATTGATTTATGAAGCGTTTTATAAATATACAAGTAAGATTAGGGTGTCATAAGAACTCATTATTAAGCTGCAACTGATAGCACCCTTTGTCTTTTGCTTTGTTTGATAAAGCTAAAACATATTTTATTGATTTGATATCTGCGTCTTAAAACGGATGGAAGCCCTTCAACACCATTTCGTTCCTTTTGAAGAGAGGTATATTCATCTGCAGAGAGTCTTTTCAGGTAGCTGGTTCTTTGTATGGTTTTTGCAGTTATTAAAACATAAGCGGATTTTTTCTGGAGTTTAGCCCCACATTGTTCTCTTAAAGGGCAGTGTTCACAGATCTTTTTATTAAAAGATGCACGATATAATCCGGTTTTTTCATAATAGCTGGTTTTGTAAGGAGCATTTCCTAATGGGCATTTAATGACTTCGTGAGTTGCTTCATCCAGTTCAAACTCACTTAGAATTATTTCAGGCGTTTTTCCGATAAGAGCTGTTGTAATAAGATTGATGTTGTTTTCAGATGCAAGTTCCACATTTTCAAGACTACCAAATGCACCATCTGCTATTAAGGTAACTGGCTCTTCCTGTTTTCCCATCTTCTCTATCGTTTCTTTGCAGAAGTTGCTATCACTGTGACTGTTCACTTCATAATCATAGTTGGTTATGATAGAACCTTTTTCATCAATCGTTTCAACGAGATTGCCGACATAACTCTTGTTATCCTTTCCTGCCTTACTACGGTAGGTAGCATCCGGATCACTTGGATTCTGGAGGCTACTCGGAAGAATGTTTTTCTTATCAGTTGGAATCAGTTTACCTTCTGCTGCTGTTTCAGTCTGTTCCTTAAGTACCCGACGTAGCAACTGATATTCCGGTAGTTTGAAGTAGGCTTCGCCAAGTTCTCTGATAAGAGTAGCTGCATCATCAATAACAGCCTGAAGCCTCCCTGATATTTCTTCATTCTTTCTATGATAGATGGTATCATTCTTATCGTCCTCATCAAGGTAATGCTCCATATATTTGAGGTTTTGATATTCACCAGTCTTAAATACTGCTTTGGCCATGTTTGCTACGCAGGTATAGAGTATACTAACCTGGACATCTTTTTACAGCTGGAAGAAACCATTAAACTATCCATCCTTTTTACTGATGGATTAATATCAAAATATTTTACAAATGCATCTGCCATAGCCTCCATTTCTTCATGAAGAAGATCTATGCCAGTCTCTAGATTATAGAGATATAGCCTTTCACGGAAACGGCTGAAAGTACGGTCACTGAAGGGTTGATCTTTAAAGCTTGTGGTATTGAGTGCGTACTGAAAACGAACATCGCATAAGATACTTGCCCCCCAAATAATAACTGTGTGATATATTTATGTAGTGGACTAGCAAAAAATGGTAAATTGTAAAAAATTAAAACCTATGATAAGAAAGCACAAAATTGATTTTATATTTATATTGACATCGAAAATGCTTTAATTGATATGTTTATAATTCTCTTTACTTTACCAAATTATGTCTTCTACTTAAAAATTGTTATTTTTAATTATTATACTAATGTTGAATATTTAAATATATGTATCATATAAGGTAAACTATTTTTACTTTGGTATGTTATATATACCGATAAATATTACATATACCATTTAAGATGGTGAATTCGGTTTTGTTATAGGGTCTATTCCTTAAGAGTAACATGCAAAAGAGAAAAAAAATAAATTAGATAAGGAATTAGAGGCTCTTGGTGTACACAAAATAAATCCTAATGTACCAGAGGATAAGGCAATATTAGATGATCTTTCTGATAGTGCAGTTTATGATCAACAAAATTATTCGTCATCATCTATTACAAGCTTAGCTATTCCACACACCTGCTCCAGATCTTGCTGCTATAGCTAATGTTTATACGTTGTATATATACAGTGGTAATTATTCTTATAATGGAACTACATATCCCTATCGATATATACGAGTAGTTGATAATAAAGGGAGGAATACACTTTATCTTGATCAACTTTTCAATGCAATGCCAACTAATCAAACCTCATCAGCATTAAAGAGTTTTGTTTCATATGTGATACAGTATGGCTTTTCAGCTTTTCTGGGAACGATAGGTAAAGCAGGAGCGGTTGCTGATTTTACGATTGGTAGTATCTTTTCTATATTGAATGCACCATCCAATATTCTATCAAGTACCAGTGATCCATTTTATACAATTGATACCAATTCGGTAACAGATATGACTTATACCTATGTTTACGATAGTAGTTATTTGGGTTGGAGATTAATTGGGGTTCACGGAGATGTCGCAATTACTAGATCATCCCACGTGTCATGTAATTTAAATGGTTCACCCTATCAAAATAATGGTCCAATATCAACTACTACTGGATATTCCGGTTTGTCATGGTTCCAATATATAGAGACTTGGGTTACTTATAAAAATGCAGGCAATCCAGGATTCTGCTATACTGCACCATTAGGAAGCTTCACGATAAAAGGTTATTATTCTACGTTTACGTATACACCCAAATTTGTTTCCTTACCAGGTTATCTATAAAAAATAGAAAATGTTTACAAAATAATAAATGTGGCAGAAACATCCTGCCACATTTATTATTTAATAATGTTTATTTTTTGTTTTGTAAATTATTTCAAAGAATTTTGCACTATTAAGATGATAAATATTTTTTGGTTAATTTTGCTATTTTAATTTACAGGTGAATATGAGTTGAAGAAGAAAAGTGCCATTAGTAGAATTTAGATCAGTGTTTATATGTTATATAATATATGGGTTGAAAAAGTCTTGAACATTAAGGAAGTCGTGAATCAACATTTTTAATAACTAATTTCATATTATTTATATATGGCGGGTTAATACCCGCCTTTTATATCATATAAAATCTATGTTATGTGAATATTAATTTTCATTTTATAAAGTATAATAAGAATATATTTTTTTGGTTCTTAAACCTATATGATAACCAAAAATAAATTTCGCATTTTTTCGAAAGAGTTTAAATATAGGATAGGCTTTTTCCTTGAAATGGTATATAATAGTATTCTACCTTAAAAATTGAATGAATTTCGTAAAGTTGCGTCACAATATTGATAAACAAATGGAGGTAATAAATATGAAAATGTACGATTTGATTCATAAAAAGAAAAATAAAGAGCGTTTAGCTGCAGAGGAAATAGAATTCATTGTCCAGGGCTTCACCAATGGTTCCATACCCGATTATCAGATGTCAGCATTCTTGATGGCTGTTTGTCTAAATGGTATGGATCATGAGGAAACAGCAGCTTTAACAGTCGCTATGGCACATAGTGGAGATATGCTTGATTTATCCCAGATTCAAGGAGTGAAAGTAGATAAGCACAGTACCGGCGGTGTTGGTGACAAGACATCTTTGGTACTTGGTCCAATGGTTGCGGCTCTTGGTATTCCTGTAGCGAAGATGTCAGGACGCGGTCTTGGACATACCGGAGGTACCATTGACAAGCTTGAAAGCTTTCCGGGATTTTCAACCACGATCACAGCAGAGCAATTTATCCATAATGTCAATATGATTAAAATGGCGATTGTAGGCCAAACTGCAAATCTTGCTCCTGCAGATAAGAAAATATATGCACTTCGTGATGTAACAGCAACGGTGGATAACATTTCACTGATTGCCAGCAGTATTATGAGTAAGAAAATTGCCTCCGGTTCCGATGTCATTGTATTGGACGTAAAGACAGGAAGTGGTGCTTTCATGAAGAGTCTGGAGGATTCCATCGATCTTGCACAGGAGATGGTTCAGATTGGAACTATTGCCGGCAGAAAAACCTTTGCAGTAATCACGGATATGAACCAGCCGCTTGGTAATGCTGTCGGTAATAATCTAGAGGTGATTGAAGCAATTGATACTTTGAACGGTGAGGGTCCGAAGGATTTATTCGAGGTAAGCGTTACCCTGGCTTCCTATATGCTGGTTGGAGCAGAGATTGCAAAGGACGTAGAAGAAGCAAGAGACATGCTGAAGAAAACGATAGAAGACAAGAGTGCCTTGAATAAGTTTGCGCAGTTCATCAAGGCACAGGGCGGTAACACGGATTCTATTTTCCATACGGAATTATTTGATAAGGCAAGCCTTGCAGAAGAAGTAACCGCACCGACCGACGGATATATCACTTATATCCATACGGATGAGGTAGGTATGACTTCCTTAATCCTGGGCGGCGGCAGAGAAACAAAGGAAAGCGTAATTGACCTCAGCGTCGGGCTGAAAATTCATAAAAAGCTTGGAGACTCAGTTGTGAAAGGTGAATCACTGGCTACCCTTTATGCAAATGACAGCAATAAAATGAAGGAAGCAAAACAGAGACTGCTGGATGCATATGTTATCGGTGACAATAAGCCGGAAAAGCCGAAATATGTATATGCAATCGTTACGAAAGATGGAGTTCAGAGACTGTAATACTACCTGGAATGAAAATAATAATAATGTAAGAAAGATAATAAATCAGGATTTCATACAATCAAATGATGTTTATATGATATGAAAAGGACATTCGATGGCAATTCACCGAATGTCTTTTTTATGTTCAACATTGCATCCTACCATCATAAAATATAACAAGTATAAGAAGGCCAGGTTGCGATATGAAATCCTTTGATAATAGAAAATGTTTTATCTTTGATCTATATAAAATCATTATAGTAGTAATTGCTGTTATTCTTATTTTTCACTTTCTAAATGAGAATTCATCGATATTTTACAGGAAATCCTTCACCATGCCTTTTTCCCTTCACTTGAACGAGCAGGATTTATATCTGATCAAAGGGGAAGAGTTTAAACTATCCGTATTTGCAATCAATAAAAGGGTATCCTTCTATTCGACTAACTTCAGGGTAGCCGGAGTGAATTTTAATGGGAGGGTATTCGGTTATCAGACCGGTAAAGCCTTTATCATTGCTAAAGTAGATAACAAAGAATTAAGGTGCAGGGTTCATGTCATAGATATCAATAAAAGTGTAATAGTTATAAAAAAGGGGCAGACCTTCCGTTTAAAAATCAAGGGTACCAATGCCTTTGTCGTATGGAAAAGCAAGAATCAATCCGTAGCAACGGTCAATATTTTCGGGTCAGTGAAGGCGGTCAGCCGGGGATCGACGGTTATCATAGCAAAGGTGAAGGGACGAACCTTAAAATGTACGGTAAAGGTAAGATAGTAATCGTAATATCAGGGATGCCAGATTGGCTGACGGTATGCCCGAAACAGAGATATTATAAGACAAATTTATTGGAAGTATGGTCTAAAATCGGAGAGCCTGGATTAAAATAGTAATAATACATTTTTGCTGTTTCAACTGCTTATATGCAGTGGAATGGAGGTAAATTTGAAAAAGATTTGTGCAGTTATACTCATAGGCTCATTATTCTTACTTTTACTGAATACCAGTGATGTTAATGCAATCTTAAGAGCCCAGGAAAAAGATGGGGGGACTATAGCGGTAACCAATACCACGGACACACAGTTAGATATCAGTTCAACTGCCGCTGTATTGATTGAGGGCTCAACCGGTACCGTCATCTATGATAAAAATAAGGATGAACAGTTAAGGCCAGCCAGTATAACGAAGGTCATGACCTTGCTGTTAATCTTTGAAGCGTTGGATTCGGGTCAGATAAAATTAACCGATGAGGTCAGTGTCAGTGATTATGCAGCATCCATGGGCGGTTCCCAGGTGTATCTGGAACCTTATGAGGTTCAGACCGTAGAAACAATGATCAAATGCATCAGTATCTCCAGTGCCAACGATGCTTCCGTAGCAATGGCAGAGTTCATCGCCGGGTCTGAGGAAGAATTCGTTGCAAAAATGAATAAGAAGGCTCAGGACCTGGGAATGAAGAATACGCATTTTGTCAACTGCTGTGGTCTGGATACCGACAATCATTATTCCTCTGCTTATGATGTTGCTCTGATGTCTCGTGAATTGATTACGAAGCATCCGGAAATCAGCAAATATTCCACCGTATGGATGGATACCATCATACATACAACCAAGAAGGGCCAGACCGAATTCGGTTTAACCAATACGAATAAATTGATAAAAACCTATCAGGGAATTACCGGTCTGAAAACAGGCTCCACAGGTCTGGCAAAATATTGTGTTACTGCATCAGCCAAGAAAAATAATATGGATCTGATTGCTGTTATTATGGCTGCTCCGGATACAAAAACAAGATTTATGGAGGCGTCAAAGCTATTGAATTATGGGTTTGCCAATTACAGTATCTATACAGATGATAATACTGATATTATCATCAACCCTGTCAAGGTTGTTAAAGGTGTTGCGGATACAGTGCAGGGAACACCGGGCAGCACCTTTTCTTATCTATGCATAAAGGGTAAAACACCGGAGGAAATCAGCAAAAAAATTATCCCCTTTGAAGAAATTCAGGCTCCGGTTGCGGCAAATGAAAAAATAGGTGAGATTATCTATTATTATGGTGATGAAGAAATCGGAAGCGTCGATATTCTGGCTTCCCAGGCAGTAGATAAAGCCGGATACAAAGACTGCTTTGTGAAGGTTTTAAAACGATATTTCCTTGGAACAAAATAACGGTATCGATGATAGATTACGATCGTAAAACGGACAGCGGATTATGATGTTAGAATCGGACGGATATAAATTATATCTATTCGGATTTGAACATCATGGTCCGCTGTCCTAGTAATATTGCAGACACTAGCTTATTGACACTTTAAAAGCTTACTAGTATAGTATAATAGGTATGAATTTTATTGTGAGTTGGATGAAAGGAGTCTGTATGCAAACCGGCTATATCGTGCTTGGAATTATATTTATCTTTGTTATATGGGCTTTGATTGAACAAAAACAACTCGTGACAACGAAATATATCGTGACATCGGACAAGCTTCCCAAAGTCTTTGATGGAATCCACTTTGTCGTATTAGCGGATCTTCATAATTATAAATTTGGTGATAACAATGACAGACTGGTGAAACGAATCGAACAGCTGTCCCCGGAATTTCTTATCATAGCCGGAGATATGATCAATAAAAGAACCTCCTGCTATCCGAGTAATGCATTTAGCTTATTGAACCAGCTTTCGAAAAAATATAAAATATTCTATGCTTACGGCAATCATGAGCAAAGAATGGAAGAAATGCTTCTGGAAAACAAGGAATTGGCATCACAGGATATTTATACTTCCTGGACAGAATATAAGAAAATCTTAATAAATCAAGGCGTTTCTTTCCTGGATAACAAGAGCACGGCTTACATCAAGAATAAAGAAAAGCTGATAATCACAGGCATATCGATTGAACGTAAATTCTTTGAACGAAACAATTTTCCTGCCATGGAGGAGGACTATCTTAATACTATCCTTGGGAAAAGATACGAGGGAAAATATCAGGTTCTGATTGCTCATAATCCCATGTATTTTACGAATTATGCAAAGTGGGGAGCGGATCTGACCATTTCCGGACATTTGCATGGAGGAATGGTAAGGTTACCGGGGGTTGGCGGTGTGATATCCCCCCAGGTGAAGCTGTTTCCCAAATACAATGCCGGTAATTTCTCCGAGAATGGTCAGCAAATGATCGTATCGAGAGGACTTGGCTCGCATTCTTATATGCCGAGGCTGTTTAACGCACCGGAAATTGTTACTGTTACTTTAAAATATGAAGCTTAATGGAGGTTATCTATGGGTATACCGGTGAAATTAGAGGCATTTGAAGGACCACTTGACCTTCTGCTTCATTTGATTGATAAGAATAAGGTCAGCATTTACGATATACCAATCGTAGTTATCACGGAGCAATACCTTGATTACATTAAGCAGATGGATTCGAAAAATCTCGAGGTTATGAGTGAATTCCTGGTTATGGCTGCCACCTTGGTAAATATTAAGTCAAAGATGCTCCTGCCCGTTGAAGAAAATGATGAGGAAGAGCAGACTGACCCTAGACAGGAACTTGTTGACCGCTTGCTGGAATATAAGATGTATAAATACATATCGGAGGAATTAAAGGATAAACAGCTGGATGCATCCCGGTCGCTGTTCAAGCCTCCGACTATCCCGCCGGAGATTGCAGATTATAGGGAGGAAATCAATGTTGAAGATTTATTAAGCGATTTAACATTGGCAAAGCTCCATGAAATATTTAAATCCATTGTGAAAAAACAGGTGGACAAGATTGACCCGATTCGAAGTAAATTCGGAAAGATTGAGAAAGAGGAAATTAATTTATCGGAGAAGTTTACACAGATTCAGGAGTATGGGTTATTACATAAGAAATTTTCCTTCCGGAACCTATTGGAAGCCCAGCAGAGCAAAATGGAAATCATCGTGACCTTCCTGGGTATCCTGGAGCTGATTAAGATTGGAAGAATCATAATTGAACAGGAATATTTATTTGATGATATCATGATTACATACCTGGCAAATGATATTATTCAGATGGAGGAGGTAGGCTTTTAATGGAATTAAAACAAATAGAAGCGCAGATTGAGGCGATATTATTTACGATGGGTGAAGCTGTTGAATTGGAGCGGATTGCCGGTGCCATCGATCACGACGTGGAGACAACGAGAAAATTAATACATAATATGATGGATCAGTATGAAAATGAAGAACATGGCATCCATATCATTGAACTGGATGGAGCATATCAGCTCTGCACCAAATCAGAAATGTATGAAACCATCATCAAGATTACACATATACCGAAGAAACATATTCTTACAGATGTTTTACTTGAGACATTATCGATCATCGCTTATAAGCAGCCGATTACAAAGCTTCAGATTGAAGCCATCCGTGGAGTTAAATCGGATCATGCTGTTAATAAATTGGTAGAATATAATCTAGTATGCGAGCTTGGTAGAATGGACGTTCCAGGCAGACCGATTTTATTTGGAACCACGGAGGAATTCTTAAGAAGCTTTGGCTTGCAGTCCTTGGATTCGCTGCCGGTCATGAATCCGGAAAAGCTGGAGGACTTTAAAATCGAAGCGGAAGAAGAAATGCAGATGAAGCTGGACATCTAGTCATTATTTAAAGATTGGTTTTCGGCTTATTATTATTTTTAATATAGTTATATATGTTACCACAAATACTTAAAAGTAATTACCTAACATTTTAGCCAGTTTATTGATGAATAGGATAAGTAATATATACAGTAAAATAAGATTAGTTAAACAAACAATCGTTTCCATCGTAAATTCTCCGTTCGATTTATATTTAATTTAAATAATTTAATATATTTTACTATTAAATATGAGGAACTGTTAATGAATGGAAATGTTTAAATATACTCTATATTTCGTCAATTCTTATAATATTATGGAGGAAACATGGATAAAAGAATAGGAATGTATGGTTCTGTTATAAATTTTGTCGGTGTATTCGGTTTTGCACTTAACATGATGATAGGAACTGAATTTGGAAGTTATATTACAAGTATGTTTATCGCATTTGGATTTGTTCCTATGATGTGCGCTTTTAGTGCCAATAGAAAAGAGAATAGCCAGACTGCTGGTTACGCGGCTATGATATTTGGAGCTATGTATGCTACGGTCATTTTATTGGTTTATTTTGCTCAGACAACTGCTGTAAGACTTGATCATTTATCTGAGGATGTATTAAAAATTGTTGATTATTCGCAATTTGGTCTAGCTTTCTCCTATGATTTATTAGGGTATTGCTTAATGGCAATTGCAACCTTTTTTGCTGGGTTGACAATCGATGTAAAGCACAGACAGGATAAATGGCTGAAGGTATTGCTAATGTTGCATGGAATATTTGCAATTTCATGCTTTATCATGCCTATGCTGGGGATCTTCCGTTCTGATATGCAGGGTGCAGACTGGATCGGAGTCGCAGTGCTGGAATTCTGGTGTATCTACTTTATCCCGATCAGTATTCTATCATTTATGTACTTTAAGCGTAAATAGGAATAGATAAGAAATCCTGACGGACTATACAACTCTGTCAGGATTTTTATTAGTGATTTTGCTTTATCAATGATAATTAAGGAACATATCGGATAAATTATTAGTATTCGAGAGGAGTGTAAAATGAAAGAAATTAAGGTGTATCATTATGATGCGTTTACAGTGTCACCCAATAAAGGCAATCCGGCAGGAGTAGTATTTGGTGCTGATAATCTGACAACAGAAGAAATGCAGACAATAGCAAAGAAAGTTGGCTTTAATGAAACTTCATTTATCCTGAAATCTGATCGGGCTGACTTAAGAATTCGGTTTTTTACACCTGGACATGAGATGGAGCTTTGCGGACATGGGACGGTTGCCGCTGTCTATGGGTTGATGGAACAAGGTTTGATTGCAGTAACGACGGACATTACAATAGAAACCCTTGCTGGAATGATCCATGTTAACTATAACGATGAATTAAAAGAAGTGCGCATGAGTCAGGCTCCGGCAAAATTCCTTACCTTTGACGGTGATAAAAATCTACTTGCTGCTTCCCTGGGAATTACGATAGATGATATGCATGAAAGCTATCCGATTGTATATGGAAGCACAGGTATCTGGACACTGATTGTTCCTATCAAAAATCTTAACACTTTTCTTGGGATGCATCCAAAGAACAAGCAATTCCCCGAAGTGTTAAAGCAAATTCCTACAGCATCCATACATCCGATCTGTCTTGAGACATATAATAAAACCTGTGATATGCATGGAAGACATTTTTCAGCACCAAGATCGGGTACGGTGGAGGATCCGGTAACCGGCACTGCCTCCGGTGTTATGGGAGCCTACTATGTTACTTATATCAATCCGATGGATCAAGCAGAATTACAGGTAGAGCAAGGATATGAAATCGGTAAAAAAGGCGTAGTCAGGGTATTCGTCAGCAGAAATAAGAATGAAATCGTTAGCAGGAATAGGAATGAAATTGAGGTAAGTATTGCAGGGAAAGCGGTTTATGTAGATGAATATATGATTGAAATCTAAGTGATCTTCCGGTTCAATATTGTAATATATTTATGGCTTAATTCGAACTTACAAAATGTAATCCTACAGTGAACTTAAGTATAATATAGTTATAACTATTTTTTCCATTGTGTGGCTATTAATGCTTTGTTATATTTCAACTAAGTATATATACCATGTGATGGAGGTAACAATGAAAGACATTAATCAAATATTTACAGATTGGTATACTGATATCTATGATGATATGGAAAATTGTTCAGGTGATATTGAGTTATTTCTGGAATTAATAGGGGGTAAGCCAGCTAATATTCTGGAAATAGGCTGTGGTAATGGCCGTATTCTAATTCCGTTGGCGGAAGCAGGACATAACATATTAGGCTTTGATTTAGCAGAAAACATGTTGAATTCAATAAGAAAAAAGTGCACTTTGCCAAATTTAAGATATCAGTATATAGATGCAATTTCCGATGACTGGGGAATGGAATATGATATTGTAATAATGGGAGGTAATCTGCTTCATAATGTAGAAGGTGACATATCTTATAAAGATATTCAGGCTCTTTTTATTCGTAAGGCATCTTTAGCATTAAATAACGGAGGACATTTATTGATCGATTTTGAACTATTTGCATATCCTGAACTGGTATTTATAGCTGACGATGGACGATTAATCTATGAAGGGATAGATAGTACTGGTGTCGTAGGAAAATTCTATGTATTCTGTGATTCATATGATGCAACAACCCATTATGCTGCAGGAAGAAGACGTTTTGAGTTTACTATGCCTGATGGTCAGGTTGAATACATAAACCAGACATGGTCCAAACATATTCTTACGTTGGAACAAGTATATTCCTGGCTTAATTCTTCAGGGATTGAAGTAGAGCTTTTATATGGGGACTATAATAAAAATCCAATCAGTGATAATACAAACAGAGCAATCATATGGGCTGTGAAGAAGTAAATGATGGATGTATGCGAATAAGCAGGTCCTCGAGCTCAAAGCCTGATGGCTTTTTCGCTCGCGTTGCAATATCTGTTAAAAAGACGAAATCCACTCATGCAAGCATGGCGGCTTTCGCCTTTTTAACAGATAACCTTCATCAACTTTATCTACGCGAATAATCAGCTTATTCCGCTTTCGCTTATAAGCAGGTCCGCGAGCTCAAAGCCTGACAGCTTTTCGCTCGCGTTGCAATATCTGTTAAAAAGACGAAATCCGCTCATGCAAGCATGGCAACTTTCGCCTTTTTAACAGATAACCTGCTTATTCGCGAAAAGTCGCAGTAATACTAAACACACGGTTTAATAATAGTAAAAATAATGCTTGCATGTTTGAATACATTTTTGTATAATAGTCCATGCTGTTAAATATAAAATGCTATATCTGATTATCAGTTTTGAAATCAACACATTTTTAAAGTTTTCATTCTGGCGGGTAGCGTATTTTTTATATTTACGGTAACACTACATATAGAAAGGTTGTGATGTTAGGGTTGGATAAAAAGCTTACGCTATACGGCTTTAACAACCTCACAAAAACACTTAGCTTCAACATTTATGATGTGTGCTATGCAAAAAGTGAGAGAGAACAGAAGGACTATATTGCCTATATCGATGAACAATATAATTCAGAGCGTCTGACGAAAATATTAGTTGACGTTACTGAGATGATTGGTGCGCATATTTTAAATATATCAAAACAGGATTATGATCCCCAGGGTGCTTCTGTAAATATTCTGATTGCAGAGGGTACCTTAACGTCGGACCATATTGATGAATCCTGTAATCAGGGTAAGTATTTGAAATCAAGAGATACGGTACATGCTCACCTTGATAAAAGTCATGTAACTGTTCACACCTTCCCGGAACATCATCCGGACAACTCGATTTCCACTTTTCGTGTAGATATCGATGTTTCAACCTGCGGTGAGATTTCCCCGCTGAATGCCTTGGATTATTTGATCGGAAGCTTTGATTCCGATATTATTACGATAGATTACCGTGTCAGAGGCTTTACCAGAGACCTCCACGGAATGAAATATTTCATTGATCACGATATTACCTCCATCCAGGATTATATTGATGATCAGACTTTAACCAGATATGACGCAATTGATGTGAATGTATATCAGTCCAATATTTTTCATACCAAGATGCTGATTAAGGAGATTGAATTACAGAACTACCTCTTTAATAAGGATGTGTATGAATTACCACCGAAGCAGAGACTTGATATCACCAATAGTCTTCGCAAGGAAATGATTGAGATCTTCAGTGGTATGAATATTTATTAGAGAGAATGGAGCAGCGTATGAAATATACACAACACAATTCTCCCATTCACGAAGCGTTGTTACAACATAAAAAGAACCGTGTCGTACCTTTCGATGTACCAGGACATAAGGGCGGAAGAGGAACCCCCGAGCTTACCGAATTTTTAGGAATCGATTGCTTGAAGGTGGATGTTAACTCTTCGAAACCCATTGATAATCTGATTCATCCGGTATCGGTGATTAAAGCTGCTGAGGAACTGGCCGCTGAGGCGTTTGGTGCAGATGCAGCTTTTTTTATGGTCAATGGAACGACTGCAGCCGTTCAGGCAATGATTATGTCCACCTGTAAAGCAGGGGAAAAGATCATCATGCCAAGAAATGTGCACCGCAGCGCCATCAACGCTCTGGTTGTATGCGGAGCGATTCCGGTCTATGTGAATCCGGATGTAAATCATAAATTAGGAATTCCACTCGGTATGGCAGTGGATGATATTAAGAAAGCGATAGAAGAGAACCCGGATGCGAAAGCAATCCTAGTAAATAACCCAACCTATTATGGAATTTGTTCTAATCTGAAGGAAATAGTAAAACTTGCCCATCAATATGGAATCCGTGTATTGGTTGATGAGGCACATGGTACACACTTTTACTTTGGAGAGAACCTTCCGATTAGTGCTATGGCTGCAGGCGCCGATATGGCGGCGGTAAGTATGCATAAAACAGGTGGTTCCTTAACCCAGAGCTCCTTCCTCATCTGTCAGAACGATGTTGATCCGGGCTATGTAAGACAGATCATCAATTTAACCCAGACCACCAGCGGATCCTATCTGCTGCTTTCTTCTTTGGATCTTGCAAGAAAGAACATGGTACTAAACGGGAAGGAACTGGTTGAGAAGACTCTTGACCTTGCTAAATATGGAAGAGAAGAGATTAATCAGATCGGCGGGTACTATGCATTTTCCTCCGAAATGATCAATGGTGATACGGTCTATGATTTTGACCGTACCAAGTTATCAGTTCATACCACCGAGATCGGCTTGGCCGGTGTTGAGGTTTACGATCTGCTTCGCGACGAGTATGGCATCCAGGTAGAGTTTGGCGATATCGGTAACCTGCTTGCGATTATATCCGGTGGTGACAGGTATTTTGAAATCGAACGCCTGGTATCGGCATTATCAGAAATTAAGCGCATTTACGGGAAAGATAAGGTGGGTATCCTGAATCATGAATATATTGACCCGGAGGTTGCATTTACTCCGCAAATGGCATTTTATCATGATAAGAAATCCGTACTTTTAAAAGAGTCCGAAGGCCATATTGCCGGTGAATTCGTTATGTGTTACCCTCCGGGAATCCCGATTCTTGCACCTGGAGAGCGGATTACGAAGGATATTATTGACTATATCGTATATGCGAAGGAAAAAGGCAGTTCCATCACCGGACCGAAAGATATGACAATCGAACATATTAATATTATAGATTTTTAACAATCCTAAGAAGAGGAAGCTTCGCAGGATGAGAAAGGCGCAGGTGTTTGCATATGGAGTTATGGTATTCAGAGCATCATACGGAACATGTACGATTTTCCTTGAAGGTAAAACAAGAGCTATTTAACAAGCAGAGCGATTTTCAGCATGTATCCATCCTGGATACGATTGAGTTTGGACGTGTTTTAACCTTGGATGGCTGCCTGATGGTAACGGAGAAGGATGAATTCATCTATCATGATATGATTGTTCACGTTCCGATGGCTACGAATTTAGATATCAAGAAGGTTCTCGTGATCGGTGCCGGAGACGGCGGTACGATAAGGGAGCTTACCAGATATAACAGTATAGAATTAATTGATATGGTTGAGATTGATCCTTTGGTGGTAGAAGCCTGCAAGGCACATCTGCCTCAGACCGCCTGTAAGCTGGAGGATCCAAGGGTTCATATTTATTATGAGGATGGTCTTAAATTCGTTCGCCGCAAGTCGGATGAATATGATTTGATCCTTGTAGATTCCACGGATCCCTTTGGACCGGGTGAAGGCTTATTTACAAAGGAATTCTATGGAAACTGTTTCAATGCCCTGAAGGAAAAAGGTATTCTGGTCAACCAGCATGAGAGTACCTATTATGATGCTTATGTGGAAGCGATGAAACGTGCTCACCAGAGAATTAAGGAGACCTTCCCGATTGCAAGCGTTTATCAGGCGCACATTCCGACTTATCCTTCCGGTTACTGGCTCTTTGGCTACGCATCCAAACATTATGATCCGTTGAAGGATTTGAAGGAAGAAGAGTGGAATGCCTTGGGATTAAAAACGAAATACTATAATACAAACCTTCATAAGGGCTGTTTTGCTCTCCCTAATTATGTGAAGGAACAGCTGAATGAACTTGATTAGTATATAAACTCAGGTTCTGATCTATCTTATCCGGAACCTGAGTAAAAAATAGATAATTACATAAGATGATATGTAATTTGAGTAAAAAACCGTAGAGAATTAAAAGCTTTAACAAAGCTTTATTAGGAGGACTTAACATGAGTAGAGCATTAATCATTGGCGCCGGTGGCGTAGCAAGCGTAGTAATTCATAAATGCTGTCAGAACGCTGACGTATTCGAAGAAATCTGTATTGCAAGCCGTACAGTATCAAAATGTGATGCTTTAAAGGCGCAGGTAGAAGCAAAAGGATATAAAACAAAGGTTACAACAGCACAGGTGGATGCTGATAATACTGATGAGGTAATTGCACTGATTAACAGCTATAAACCACAGATCGTTATTAACGTGGCACTTCCGTATCAGGATCTGACCATTATGGAAGCATGTCTTGCGACCAAGGTAGATTATCTGGATACAGCAAACTATGAGCCTAAGGATACAGCAAAGTTTGAATACAGCTGGCAGTGGGCATACAGAGAACGTTTTGAGAAAGCCGGTATCACAGCTGTACTTGGCTGCGGCTTTGACCCCGGTGTTACTGGTGTATTCTCAGCCTATGCTTTAAAACATTATTTCGACGAGATTCATACCCTGGATATTCTGGATGCCAATGCCGGTGATCACGGTTATCCGTTTGCGACCAATTTCAATCCTGAGATTAATATCCGTGAGGTAACTGCTA
>DATMUM010000121.1:0-3379 GCA_035564175.1 Mobilitalea sp. | reverse complement strand
GTTTGTCGTAATCCATCGGATAGGGTGGCAGCATTTCATATCCCGAATGATCCTCCGGGATTCGCGTTGGGCGGCCGGTTTCCGTATCAAGGTAAACCCAGATAGAGTTGGCTGCAGCCAATACTTCTCCTGCATGATCCTTCATGACAAAATTACGATAACCATAGAAACCTTTAAAATCATACGCCCAAGTACCTATGGTGATATTTTCGCCAAGGCACATTGGGTGATATATCTCAAGCTGCCAGCTATTTAAGAGCCATACTCTGTTTGAGTTCTGAAGATATGATATACCACGGTTCATGTCCTCGGATTGAAATGTGCTGCAATCCTGAAAATAATTTATAATAGACGATATTTCAAGTGTCCCTTTACGATGATTCATTTCACTGAATCGTACTCTGCTATTAAATGTATACATTGTTCATCGAGCCTTTCCATAATATCTTAAGCAATAATCTCGTTTTCCTATTATAACACTTTTTTATAAGATTAATATAGTATTTTCTATTTTTATCCACGTTTTCAAGCTTTTACGAAAAATACTGGAAATTCCGTTTTTGATTTGCTATAATAAGCTTATTTAGAGAGGAGGAATATATAGTTGGACTCGTCAGATTATTACAGTAAGAATTCGGGCGAATATTTTGAACAAACGGTTAATTTGAATATGCAGGAAAATCAGGACAGATTCCTTGAGCTACTGCCGGAAGGCGGAAGTATTCTGGATCTTGGTTGCGGCTCAGGAAGGGATAGTGCATACTTTGTTTCATGCGGTTATGATGTAACTGCAATGGATGCTTCCGAGGAGATGTGTAATCTTGCCAGCGTACATATCGGACAGGATGTACTGAATTTAAAATTTTCTGAAATGGATTTTAAAGAGGTGTTTGATGGAGTCTGGGCATGTGCGTCATTATTGCATGTCCCAAGCGATGAGATAGACGATATAATGTCAAAGGTTTGTAAAAGCTTGAAACCGGACGGTATCCTTTATATGTCTTTCCGATACGGTGATTTTGAAGGGGTCCGGGATGGACGTTACTTCACCGACTTCCGAACGAAAGCATTGAAGGAGTTAATATCAAGATTTCGAGAGCTGGAACTAATCGAGATAAAAAAATGTGAAGATGTAAGACCGGAAAAGGATATCATATGGATTAATGCCTTAGTCCGGAAAATAAGTGAAGTATAGATCTTTTGGAATATACCAAAAGATAAAAAATATATTATATTTTTAAATCAATATTTTGCCCTAGACCAGGCTGAACAGACTGTTCCATCATTTTTATCATACTCTGTCCGGCTTGTTCTATCATATCCAGGTTTTTACTAAGAACAGCAATACTTACATCAGTCTGGCTTACCGGAAGATTGGATTGTACGGGTTGATCTCCTATCCTCATAACTTACTCCTTTCAAAAGTGGATGAATATATTATTTTCTTTACGCAATCATATAATCAACTGATTAATTCGATTATATCACGAATATACTAAAATTTAAAGTAAAGATGTAAAAGAGATAAAGTCACGGATAAGATGAAAGGTATAGGGTAAAATCTTTTAAGAAAACAGTTTTCATTATGGTTTTAAAATAATATTAAATGTTACTTCCAAGGAGGAATGTGGAATGATTTACGATGTAGTTATTATCGGCTCTGGTCCGGCAGGGCTTGCAGCAGCAATATATGCGAAAAGAGCGGAGCTTAGCCTGATTGTTATAGAGAAGGCCGGTATCAGCGGCGGCCAGATCATTAATACCTATGAGGTTGATAATTATCCTGGAATACCGGGGATCAGCGGTTTTGAATTAAGTACGAAATTCAGGGAGCACTGCGATAAGATGGGGACGGAGTTTGTTAACGGTGAAGTAACTGATTTTCGACTTGACGGAGAAATCAAGGTTATTACCATGGATAATGGAACCGAGTACCAGGCAAAAGCGGTAGTAATCGCTACCGGTGGTGTTCCGAGACACCTTGAGGTTGAAGGAGAAGAAAAATTAGCCGGTATGGGCGTATCCTACTGTGCGACCTGTGATGGGGCATTCTTTCGAAATAAGACGGTTGCGGTCGTAGGTGGAGGAGATGTCGCGGTAGAGGATGCCATTTTTCTGGCCAGAATCTGCAAGCAGGTTTATGTTATCCATAGAAGAGACCAGTTCCGTGCTACGAAAAGCCTGAATTCCAGACTCCTTTCGATGGAGAATGTCACTGTTCTCTGGGATAGCGTTGTAGAACGAATTAACGGTGAAGATAAGGTTGAATCCATCGATGTAAAGAATATTAAGACGGATGAGAAAAGTTCCTATGATATTTCAGGTATATTCATTGCTGCAGGCTACATTCCGAACTCTGATATTTATAAGAGAACGGTTGCGACAGACGACAGGGGTTATATCATTGCAGCTGAGAACTGTGAGACAAACGTTCCGGGGGTTTATGCCGCGGGAGACGTTAGAACAAAGGAACTCAGACAGATTATTACCGCTGCTTCGGATGGTGCAAATGCAATTACAACAGTAGAAAAATATTTAAACCAGCTGTAAGATGGTTTTCTATCAAAAAACCAGTAAATAAGTCTCATAAATTACAAAATTCTCTAATTTTGTGATTTTTGCCTTGTTTTTTCGTTGACACATTGTGTCTAATTTGTTATAATTATCTCATAAGTTGTAATAATTTCGTAACAATTATTCAATTACGGAATCATTAGCCTTAAGAGCAACGTAGAGGAGAAAAGTAATTTTATTACGAAGGTAATTTAAATTACTTGTGATACTTGGGAGGTAAAAAAGTACATGAGAAAAAATAAGGCTATGAAGGCTGCGGCATGTATAGCATCTACTGCAGTGCTGTTACTTATTCCAACTACAATTGCACGTGCGGACAATATCGTATCGACGGAGCAGGGGGTTGCGGGAATAGCATATTCACTTGACAATTATTACTCTGCAGTAGAAGGAAAACAGGACGGTACAGCGGATAAAGCTTTAACAAATATATTAAAAACAGAAATTGTATCACCATATGCAAATCTTGGTGTATCAGTAGCGGATAACTATGTCAATGTCAGGAAAGATCCAAATACCAACAGCGAAGTTGTCGGTAAGCTATACCGAGGCTGCGCTGCTGACATTCTTGAACGATTAGATGGTGACTGGGTAAAGATCCAGTCCGGTGATGTTAAGGGTTATATTGCATCCAACTTTCTCGCTATCGGCAATGAAGCGGAAACGATGGTCGATAAATATGCGACTAAGTATGCAACTGTTAATACACAGACTTTAAGAGTACGTGATAAGCAAAGTACGGACTCAAAGATTTTAACTTTGATACCTAAGGGCGAAACCTACGTCGTTTTAAAAGAGCATGATG
>DATMUM010000120.1:0-4067 GCA_035564175.1 Mobilitalea sp. | reverse complement strand
TCCTTGGTTTCCTTGACTTCGGCACTTTGTGAGACCTTTCATCTGAAAGAGAATGATATCATTCGTCACTATGATGTAACCGGGAAGCTGTGTCCGCTGTATTTTGTGGAACATGAGGATGCATGGCTTGCCTTTAAGGATGATGTGATGGTAGATTTAAAGCAGATTAAGGACGAGAAGAAGCTGATGAGTTAAACGGAAGAAACACGCTATGCGAGTTCCTACGACCTGTGTGCAAACAAGCTTGCTTGCAGGCATATTCGAAGTGTACTTACGTGCAAATACCAAGGGATGTTGCAACATCCCTTGGTTTCATTTTTACAAGTTTAGAACGATATCTTTTCCGATCGGTGTATACTGTCTACATTTTACTCCTGCTGCATCAAGCATACGTTTTGCGGCAACGACAGCATCGGTAGCTGCATATTTGTCACTCATATAGATGATTTCAGAGATACCTTTCTGAATGATTGCTTTGGTGCATTCATTGCAGGGAAACAAGGTTGTATACAGCTTTGCACCCTTCATGTGGGTCCCGGTGTAATTAAGGATCGCGTTCATTTCGGCATGGCATACATAGAAGTATTTGGTGTCGAGATTTCCGCCTTGCCGTTCCCACGGAAAATCATCATCGGAACAACCGATCGGCATACCGTTATAGCCTACGGATAGAATCTTATTATCATCACTTACGATACAAGCTCCTACACTGGTACTCGGATCCTTGCTGCGCTCCGTTGAGAGAAGAGCAATACCCATAAAATATTCGTCCCATTTTATATAGTCCTGCTTTTTCATATGTAGCTTCCTTTCTATCATTTTTAAAATATGACAGACCAGTAAACTGATCTGTCATATTTTGTATTACACATATATTATCATAGGAAATACAGAAAGTAAATGATTAAACTGATTTCAAAACAGGAAGCGGTGGCAGAAATCTGCCTATCCTGTTAACGTTGGAAAAATTAATTCTTGCTGCCAGCTACCTTTACCCTGATCATATTGGTTGTACCTGAAATTCCAAGAGGAACACCTGCTGTTATTACGGCTATTTCTCCATCCTCAAGATATCCTGCTTTTTCTACAGCTAAAATTGCATGGTCGAAAAGTTCGAAGGTATCATGCTCTACAGCAATTAAGAGAGGAACTACACCCCAAGCCAAGTTAAGCTGTCTGTAAACCATAGGATCCGTGGTACAGCCAAGAATCTGGCAATCCGGGCGGTAACGGGAAACCATACGTGCAGTTCTGCCGGAAGTGGTTACCGTAATAATCATCTTCGCATTTAAATCATGGGCAGTAGTAACGGTAGCACGGGAAATTGCATCCGTAATATCCGGATTTTGAGGAGTTTCCTGAAGTCGGAAGCGTTTCTTATAATCGATATCTGCTTCCGTACGTACTGCGATCTTAGACATTGTTTTAAAAGCTTCTAATGGGTAACTACCGGAAGCGGTCTCACCGGAAAGCATGATTGCACTTGTTCCGTCATAGATTGCATTTGCTACGTCTGTGGTCTCAGCTCTGGTTGGTCTAGGATTTTTCATCATCGAATCCAGCATCTGGGTGGCGGTGATAACCGGTTTGCCACTGTCATATACTTTTTTAATGATCATCTTCTGAATTACAGGAACTTCTTCATACGGAATCTCAACACCCATGTCACCGCGGGCTATCATGATACCGTCGGCTGCTTTTATAATCTCATCGATGTTTTCAACACCCTGCATATTCTCTATCTTAGCGATAATCTTTGTCTGTGAGTTATGTTCATTCAGAAGCTTTTTAATGTCCTTGACATCTTCAGCAGTACGAACAAAGGATGCTGCGATAAAATCGTAGTTGTGTTCAATAGCAAACAGGATATCATCACGGTCCTTCTCACTGATAAAAGGCATAGATAAATGAACGCTAGGAACATTAACACCTTTTCGGTTCGAAATGGTACCACCGTTTTTAACTTCGCAGATGATGTCGGTTGAAGTAATATCAGTAACCTTTGTCTCAATCAGACCATCGTCAATCAGAATAGTTGTTCCTATCTCAACATCATTGATTAAGTTCGGGTAAGAGATGGAAACCTGATTTTCATCACCCTCGATGGCTCTCGTAGTGAGTGTAAAGGTCTGACCTTCTACTAATTGGATTTTCTTGTCATCCTTAAAGGTTCCGATACGAATCTCCGGACCCTTGGTATCAAGCAGGGTAGCAACAGATATTTTCAATTCCTCACGAAGCTTTTCAATCTTTAATAATCTTCCAAGATGTTCCTCATGATCAGCATGTGAAAAATTGAAGCGGGCAACATCCATTCCGTTTACAATTAATTCTCTTAAAACGTCGCCATTATCGGTTGATGGTCCTAATGTGCAAATAATTTTTGTTTTTCTCATAGATAAACTCCTTTGATGTATAAGTATATTATTAGTCAATGTAAGGAAAGTTAATAATATTTTTATTAATTTCTTTTAATTATTTTGACTTAATTTCGGCACCTTGTAAATTACGCAGTTATAATCTCAGACTTTTCAACTTGCGGTTATGGATGCCTATATGACGTTTCTTCCAATTGTAGATCAGGAAGAAGATAACACTTAATAATACAACGATGAAAATAATCATAATAGCGCAATGCATGAAGAAGGTGTCCGGAAGAATTGTTATAACCGGATCGGTTGTCGGATCAAATAACCAGTAATTATTATGGAAAACTAGCTTATGAAACAGAATAAAGGTTTCATCAAAGTTTATCATCATAAATATTCCGAGGATAAGTGGTACGACGACTGCCATAATCGAGGAAACCAGAAGATAACTGATATCTTTCTTCTTTGCTTTCACCACAATTATTATGATCGCAGGTACAAGTGTTATGGCACCAAGAATATAAAAGTAGGTAAAGATGTTCTTTACTTCTTTAAAGTGCTCTAGTCCGGAGGCAGATGCAGGTAAAGTCGGAAACTTCAGGTCACCCTTAAAGAAAGGGGAAGAATAATCGATTAACGTGTTATAATTATTCAAGATATCCGCCTTGCTATAACCAGAATCAGCTTCAATATTTAATAAATTTACATCCATATAATACAATGGTCTGAAATTAATCGTAATTACTACACCTATGGAGATGAATAATAGGGTAAAGATTAAACCGATCAGTAAGTCTGTAAATTTAAAGCGTTTCTTCTGATTCATAGGCACACTCCTTCGACTCGTCATTATATTCCATTACGCATTATATTATACTTTGAATCGGTTTGCAATCCTCAATATTTACGGCTGTAAGTAACTCTTGTTACTTAATTTTAGGCATTTTTACAGTTTCTTCAAAATTATTGCGCATTGTATACAAAAAATAACAGTTTATTCCAAGGAATCTAGACATCTATCACGAATAAATATCCACAACGTTATGATATATTAGAAATACCGATAAAATACATAAGAAATTATACTTTGTATTAAATTATCCGATAGTGTAATATTTCTTTAGAATTAAAATGCTTATGAAACAAGCCAATACATTTGTAGGAATGAAAAGGAGAGATGGCATGAGAGCTTTAATCAGTGTATCGGACAAGTCAGGAATTGTGGAGTTTGCCAGGGAATTAGTATCCCTTGGAGTTGAGATCATATCCACAGGCGGCACCTACGGAAAACTAAAGGATGCAGGAGTTCCTGCGATTGAGATATCAGAGCTTACCGGCTTCCCGGAATGCTTGGATGGACGGGTGAAGACGCTGCATCCCGCAGTACATGCCGGATTACTCGCCATGAGAAGCAATCCTTCCCATATGAAACAGCTTGCTGACTTAAATATAGAGACGATTGATATTGTAGTGGTAAACTTATATCCATTTAAAGCTACAATTTTAAAAGAAAACGTAACACGCGCAGAGGCAGTCGAGAATATCGATATCGGCGGCCCAACGATGCTTCGTTCCGCAGCTAAGAACTATCAGGATGTTGCGGTTGTTGTAGATCCGAGGGATTATGAGAAGGTTCTTTTCGAACTGAAGGAGAAGAAAGAAGTCTCCCTTGATACGAAATTCTATCTGATGCAGAAG
>DATMUM010000119.1:0-5644 GCA_035564175.1 Mobilitalea sp. | reverse complement strand
GATGACATGGACTTCACCTTTTTTAATGCTGAGATCCAATCCTTTTAAAATATCTTTGTTATCTATACTCACCCTGAGTCCACTTATTTTCAATAATTCTTCTGACATAGCATCACCTATTACCTTTCATTCCTTATAAACGAGAGCAATTTAGCTATTTATTTCCTACTATTTTAATATACATTATATTACTCGGATATTACATTTACAAGCCCCTTTTTATGACTTGTAAATAATATAAACAAATAAATAATATATTAATTGGTTTCCTCTAAGCAAGAAGGCACTTATAAGTGGCATAGTATCTAAAATCATACTTACACTATCGAGTAGGCGGCTAACCATTAATTGATTAGCTGACCTCCCATATACTTTGAATTGAAAAATGTAAGCAGAGACACATTCTGTATCTCTGCTTACAATGAATGCATTTTATTCACAGCCTGTTTTCATCGTATCATTACGTATGTAAGATAATACTGCTTCAATTAGATGCTATTTAATACATTCCCTTCTTTATTAGCATCGCACTACTGCAAGGGTCAGCGCCTAAATATCCTGGAACCTTCCAGAAATCCTGAAAATATCCCGGATCAGCCATGGCTACACCTGGCGCCAGTACTGTAAGGGATCCGTCACCAATCGTCTCATATTCAAACCATGCACGAGGAGGAAAGCCCATTTTAGTAACTTCCTTTAATGTTGCAGTTTCTTCCTCATTTAAGCCTTCATACATATCACCACTGCCACCAGGCTCCAGAGCATCAGCGATCTGTTGAAATCTATTCCTTAATACCCGCATGCCATGAACATGCACTGTCAGGCAATTTGGTAAAGAAACCGGTGAACCAATTACATAGGGAACAGCTCCATCCCATATTTGATTCGACTGAATATGCTCCATGGGTTAATGCAAAAATTGCTTACGCCTTTCCTCATTATCTTTACGTATCTGCGGAATGAGGTTATCCAATTTATAGAATGTTAAAATAAAAGCTACTACCGCATACAGAACTATTGGAATAATGCTAAAAAGCAATCGTATCATAAATAATGCTGAATCAGGTTGTGTTGAGATGTCACCTGTATATCCTGAAAAGCCAAGTAAAACGCCCATCACCCCTGTACCTAATGCAGCACCAATTTTGGTAGTAAATCCAGTTACACATCCAAGAGTGCCTTCCATACGAGGTCTTCCATTCCATTCATTATAATCCGCACAGTCAATAATCATTAGTGCACTCAACATGCTAATAGGAACATTTCCTGCTCCGACTAAAATACTTCCAAGTACTAAAAGACCAAAATTGTTTAGAGCTATAAAATTTATGACATATCCAATACAACTGATAAATAGGCCCGCTATCATAAGTTTAGTAGTAGAAAATTTCTTTATTATAGGAGGGAACAAGAACAATATTGGTAAAACAACAATATTGGTCAAGGCGATCGGACCCATCAACGCTATATTCTTTACGATATATGTATAATAATAGGTTCCGACTCCCATATTAGTAATAAAGTTAAATACAAATACCATGACAGCTACAACATAAATATAATGATTCGTTTTTAATAATGTAAACACGTCTTTCATTCTTATTTTCTCAGATGTCGCCGAATCCACATCATTTGTCTCCTTTATCATAATAAAACGTAATAATCCTATTAATAATAAAGGAATTGCATATATTGCAATTAATGCACGCCATCCGCCGGCAGAGATAGCTAACTTTGCCATTGCCATAGGAAAAGATACATTAAACGCTACCACAAAAAGAATAACGATAAGGCTACCATAAGAGGAAACAGCTACATAATCTTCCTGCCTTGAAAATGCACGTACCATATATACAGTATTACTTACATTAAGAAATGTGGCAAAAATTGAATTAGCAAAAACATACATCATGAAAATCCATGCAGATTTTACAAAGATGCTAAGTCCAGGGGGACATGAAAACATAAGCATTGTAAAGATCCATACACCGATAATGCATAATTCATATGGTCTACCGCGTCCG
Source organism: Mobilitalea sp. (assembly GCA_035564175.1). Classification (GTDB taxonomy): domain Bacteria; phylum Bacillota; class Clostridia; order Lachnospirales; family Lachnospiraceae; genus Mobilitalea. Next base: position 3,620 of record DATMUM010000119.1, on the reverse strand, counting down.
ATTTTTGTATTAGTCTTGTCAACAAGATACCCCGCTAATAAATCAATTAGTCCATCACATAATTTACTAGCCATTAGTAAAGTACCTACTAAAGCAGCTGGCATTTTTAACGTGTCTGTACAATAAATTGATAAAAATCCCATAATCAACATGTTACATCCCAAAGAAATTGCTCGACTTTGCCAAAAAAACATTTTTCCAAAGCCTATTTTTTCGTTTTTCTTATTCGTGTTACTCACCTGTGCAGATTGTATTGCTTCCTCCTGGCTTAATAAAACAGCAGAAGAATCTTTTGTAATAGAGCCTTCTTGTTTATTCCTCATGGTATACCTCCCAAATAATAATACTTTTGTGCACATTTTAAGCTAAATTAATTAAATATATCCAAGCCATACCTTATAATATTTTAACTTTTAACTTTAAACCCTAGACATCTAATCTGTAGTCAATATAGCAAACCCCTAATTTGATAACCCCTTTTTCATAATAACCTTCAACTGTAAATAATTATTTCAAGAAAACATTATGCCATGATTATCCCCCCATATTAGTTTAATTCATCCGAACGAATCTTGAACGCTTCTCACATTAGAGAAAATCATTAATCTTTTCTCGAATTAGTCTTATTATTTCATAAAAGTGTACAAATCGTATTCCACTTTATTTACTTATGCTCTAATATATTGATATAATTTTCGTAGATTTTTCATTAATAGATATTATATTTTACAGAATTAACAATAATTATCAAAAGTTATATATGTAAAAGGGGTTTTTTGGATAATAAAATATGAGCAATGAAATAATCAACTTAAGTATTCCAATGCTCATATTAATGTTGATGGTATAATCTCTGATTAATAGTTTTACTAGTTGATCTTCTGAAATTGTTAAAAACCGAAAAAATCGGGAAGCGAATAACTTCGCTTCCCGATTAAAAATTCTATTATTAAAAAGTAATAATTAAGACTATGTCTTTCCAGACATTCACTTTTTTGGTCTCCTGATGGTACTTCTTATACGCTGATAAGTAACACATCCGAATCAAGAAAGTGACCAGTTCTAAAGGCTTTTCAGCCATTTGGGTCTTAACCCCTATTTGTTGTTTAATACTGCCTGTGCTGCGCACCACCAACGTAGGATTGTTCAGTATGAATTACCAATAGAAAGGTTTCTCCTATACCATTTTGTTTCCATACCATTATGAATTTGACCTAGCTATTGATCCGAATTTATTACTCCTTATGCCACCTCAAACTGACTGTTATACAACTCTGCATAAAAGCCGCCACGGGCAAGTAATTCGTTATGGCTACCGCTTTCGATGATATCCCCATCCTTCATTACCAGGATAAGGTCTGCATTTTTAATGGTAGATAACCGGTGTGCAATCACGAAGGAAGTTCTTCCGATGGTCAATTGATCCATCGCTGCCTGCACGATACGTTCCGTACGAGTATCCACAGAACTTGTCGCTTCATCCAGAATTAACAACGGAGCATTTTGAATCATCGCTCTTGCAATGGTAATCAGCTGCTTCTGTCCCTCAGATAAACTTGCCTTGTCATTCAGCACGGTATTATATCCCTCAGGCAATGATTTGATGAAATGGTGCAATCCCACAGTCTTGCAGGCTGCTTTCACCTCCTCATCGGTAACTCCCGGTTTGCTATATACGATATTATCCTTGATTGTTCCTTCAAAAAGCCAGGTATCCTGCAGTACCATACTGAATTGCTCGTGTACGTTTTCTCTAGGTACCTGATGGATCGGTATTCCATCAATGCGGATTTCACCGCTGTCCAAATCGTAGAATCTCATAAGTAAGTTTACCATAGTGGTCTTGCCCGCACCGGTAGGACCAACGATTGCTATCTTCTGTCCAGCTTTGACCTTTGCCGAGAAGTTGTGAATTACCGGCTTCTCCGGGGAGTATCCGAATTTCACGTTCTTAAATTCAACCTCACCCTTCACTAGCTTAAGGTCTTTGCTTTTACCAGTTTCGTCCTCCAGTTCTTTTTCCTCCAGGAATTCAAACACACGCTCGCTGGCTGCCGCTGTTCTTTGCAGGTTATTCATAGCTTGCGCCATTTGTGACAGAGGCTGAGTAAACAATCGGATGTAAATCATGAATGCGACGATGACACCGAAGGATATTGTACCATTCATGGCAAGTGCTGCACCAACCACGCAAACGGCTACGTATCCAAAATTACCCACAAATCCCATAAGCGGCATCATAAGTCCCGATAAAAACTGGGATTTCCATGCACTTTTATATAGGTTATCATTAATATTCTCAAACACATTCTTAGCTTCTTTGCTTCCGTTATAAACCTTTACCACATTATGACCGGCATAGATTTCCTCAATGTGCCCATTGATGCGACCCAATTCCGTCTGCTGTGTCTTAAAATATTTTTGTGACTTCGTCATGATTGTAGTCATTAGTACAAATCCTATGATACTGGAGCCGACCGCAGTGAATGCCATAATCCAATTGTTGTAGAACATCATGATGAGAGATCCGACAAACATGGTGAGAGAAGAAATTAAGGTTCCGATACTCTGATTCAAGGTCTGACCGATTGCGTCGACATCATTGGTAACACGACTGAGCACGTCACCGTAACTGGTGGAGTCAAAATATTTCAGTGGCAGACGATTTACCTTCTGAGAAATATCCGTTCTCATCTTCTTGGAAATGATTTGTGTTACGGTCGCCATAAGAATGCTCTGAAGATAATTCAGTAAAAATGCAGCCGCATAGAAGAATACCAAGATCCATGCGATTTTCGCAACCGTATCCATATTAATGCTACCAACTGTCGGAGTGCCGTTTACCAGTGCCGGAAGACCCTTCATCACCTCGTTCGTCAGTTCCTTGAGTTTATCCGGTCCGATAATTTGAAGAACGGTTCCTGCTGCTGCGGCAACCAGAGCAATTATGATTACCGGCAGGTAGCTTCTGCAATACCCTAATAACTTAGTCATTGTTACCTTGAAATTCTTTGATTTCTCGGCCACACCGCCCATGGGGCCTCCTCCCATAGGTCCTCCTCCCATAGGTCCTCTTGCTGAATTTGGCTTTATTTTATGTTCACTCATGATATCAATTCCTCCTCACTTAATTGTGACATGGCTATTTCTCTATAAACATCGCAGGTATTCAATAGTTCCTTATGCGTACCCTTTCCGACCATTCTTCCTTCCTCCAATACAATGATCTGATCCGCATCCATGATTGTTCCGATACGCTGAGCAACAATCAGACTGGTTACTCCCGCGGTTTCTTTTTTGAGGACTGTGCGAAGGATTCGATCTGTCTTGTAATCCAATGCAGAGAAGCTATCATCAAAAATATAGATTTCAGGCTTACGATAGACCGCACGGGCAATAGCAAGACGCTGTTTCTGACCACCGGAAACATTGGTACCACCCTGAGCAATCTCCGCATCGTATTGGCCATCCATCTTTTCTACGAATTCAGTTCCCTGGGCGATTCTCACAGCTGTTTTAATCTCCTTAATATCCGCTCGCACATTACCGTTGTCTCCATAACCGACATTACTGCCTACTGTACCCCGAAACATAACTGCTTTTTGCGGAACGTATCCGAT
>DATMUM010000118.1:0-52079 GCA_035564175.1 Mobilitalea sp. | reverse complement strand
GAAAGAGGGGTATCATGTCTTTAAATGTTAATCATTTATCAAAGAGTTATGGCGACAAGGTAGTCGTAGATGACTTAAGTTTTGAAATCAGCCAACCGGGAGTATATGCACTTCTGGGAACCAATGGTGCCGGCAAGACGACATCATTACGAATTATTTTAGGTATGCTTGCCAAAAACGGCGGTGAAGTATTATGGAATGGCAAACCGCTAGATGCTGTTAAAACGAATGTTGGCTATCTAGCAGAAGAACGAGGCTTATATCCGAAGTATTCCCTGCTTGACCAGCTGCTGTATTTCGCTAGACTCCGTAATGTTTCGAAGCATACCGCAATGGAGAGAATTAAATACTGGTCGGATCGTCTGGTTGTAAATGAATATGTATTCCCACCTAAGGTTAAAGGAAAGAAGTCCAAGGCAAACCGCGCGGACCAGCTATCCAAAGGTAATCAGCAGAAGATCCAGCTGATGGCAGCTTTAATCTCCGATCCGGAATTAATCATCCTGGATGAACCGCTCAGCGGACTCGACCCGGTGAATACTGATCTGTTTAAGTCGATCATCAAAGAAGAAATTGCTAAGAATAAATATTTGATTATGTCCAGCCATCAGATGCCGACTATCGAGGAATTCTGTTCTGACATAACCATATTAAACCGCGGTAAGTCCGTCCTTCAGGGAAATTTGAATGAGATTAAGAAAAGCTATGGCCGCGTCAACCTTTTCGTAAAGAGTGACATCGAAATAGCTCCTTACATTACTAATTTCGGACTCAAGATAGTTAATAAAACCCCCAGTGAATACCACCTTAAGGTTACCGGAGAGGAACAGGCAATGGAGTTCTTAACCAGATTGATTGCCGATAAGGTCCCGATTGTTAAATTCGAATTACGTGAACCGTCCTTACACGAAATATTTATTGAAAAGGTGGGAGATGGAAATGAAGAAAACTAAAATAGCCGGCTGGAAGGATGTTTTTACCTTTACTTTGGTGCAGACGCTGAAAAGTAAAGCCTTTATTATCTCCTATGTGATCCTTCTTACCCTGGTTCTGGTCTCAATGCCGCTGATTAATCTTCTGACCGCAGATAAAACTAAGGAAGCAGGGAATACGGCAAGTCCGATAAAGAAGGTATATGTCAATAATCAGACAACACTTCCTGATATGGACTTTTCGAAGTTAAATGAAGATGAATCCCTGAAAAGCATTGCCTTTGAGAAAATGAATGAGAATTACGATACCGTATCAAAGCGTATTGAAAATGATGAGAATACATCGGTAATTTTAACCATATCTGAAGATCAGGGAATGTACTCCCTGAATTTTGTAAAAGCAAGCAATGGCTCCGTGAATGACAGCAGCCTGCAATATCTGAGTAATGCCGCATCAGAGCAGTTTGAGCAGCTGCGTATAGAGACACTCGGTATCACCCAGGAACAGATCGATATGCTTCAGGCTCCTGTGAAATCCGTCGTATCCATGGCAGATGTGAATGGTAATCCGGTTATGAAGGTGGATACCTCCATTTCCATGACGGAATACTGGTTTATCTATGGTATCCTGTTCGTCGTACTGATGGTTAATATGATGGCAAGTACACAGATCGCTACCTCCATCGTTACGGAAAAATCTACCCGTGTCATTGAATATCTGCTAACCTCCGTGAAGCCTCTGGCTCTTATGATTGGTAAGATATTGGCAATGCTTGTAGCTGTTTTATTCCAGATGGGTTCTATGGTTATTATGGTATTCCTTTCTAACAAGATTACGGCAGCCGTATTATCAAGCAACGGCAAGGATATCATTTCACAGTATCTGCCTAAGAATACCTTCCAGAACCTGAATATCGTCAATATTATTTTATGTTTTATTTTAATTGCACTCGGAATGATTTTCTATGCAACCTTAGCGGCTCTTGCCGGAGCTACCGTCAGCAGAATTGAAGAAATCAGTGAAGGGCTTACCTTATTTACCATGACTAACCTGGTCGGTGTTTATATCGGAATAGGTGCAGCCGGTACTTTAATGGGAGCAGGGGAAAATGCTTTTGTTAACTTTGCCTTTCTATTTCCGCTTTCCTCACCCTTCGTATTGCCCGGTGCAATATTAATCGGTAAGGCCAGCCTGGTAATGATAATTGTAGCAATTGTATTACAGCTCCTATTTATCCTGCTGTTATTCCAATTCGTAGCAAAGGTGTTTGAGACCTTGATTCTTCACAACGGAAACCGTATCAAGATGAGTGATGTATTTAAGATTTCTAAGACAGCATAGAAAATGCTATTCTTTCCATAAACCATACGAGTGCACTTTACGCTCAACAATATGCCGCCAAGCGGCATGATGGAGGTAATCAATATGAAACATAATTTTAGAGGGTGGACCACCGTATTCGGCTTTACCTTTCGTCAGTCCACGAAGGGAATGGCCTTTCGGCTGGTGACAACCCTGGTAACTATCCTGATTATTGCTGCATTAATTATAATCAATGTAATTGTAGCAAAACCGGATAAAGAAAATGAAATAGTGATTTCACCGATTAAAACGGTGTTTGTATTAGACCAAAGTGGGTTACAGCCTACTGATTATAAGACATTGAATCCCCAGCTGTCCGAAGAGCAATTCAAGAATATTGCATTTGTAAATGTAACGGACCAGACCCGCGAGGAAGTAGTAAAAACTGCTTTAGCTGACTCAACGGTATCTATCGCTGTGATCATAACCAAAGCTGATAAAAGCTATGAGCTTGAGGCAGTGATTCCGTCAGGCTCAGACATAATAAAAGATCAGGCACAAGCCGTCCTACTTCCAATCCAGTCAGCCTTCGAGTCGAGTAAGCTGATGCAGTCGGGACTGACCGTCCAGCAGCTTACCACCATACTGAAGCCGGTTGTGACCTCCCAATCCAACATCGGGGAGAACACCAACCAAATCGCCTATGTCATTAAGATGATTGCGCCCATGTTATTCGGTCTTATATTGTATATGATGCTTCTGTTATATGGCCAGACCATCAGTAAGTCCGTATCTACAGAAAAGACTTCCAAGCTGATGGAGACCTTATTAACCTCCATTCATCCCTACGCTTTGATCACCGGTAAGGTACTTGCCGTTACTACCATAGCGGTTCTGCAGTTTTTAACCTGGATTGTCGCTGCCGTAGTCGGTTTATATGGAGGAAATGCAGTTGCTCATTACTTCTATCCCGAATATCAGAATTCGGTTATTGCAATAATCAATTTCTTAAAGGATAACATCGGAGAAACCGCCATGTCCCTCCCGGCTGTGATATTAGCAATCCTTGTCTTCTGTGTCGGCTTCCTGTTCTACTGCGTAATCGCAGGGCTTGCAGGCTGTCTGGTTGCTAAACCGGAGGATGTTTCTTCAACACAGGCAGTCTTCACATTTCCGATTATCATTAGCTGGCTTATCTGCTATATTGCATCCGCAGCCAGCAATGAAGGAGTGCTCCGAATTGCCCGATTTGTTCCGTTTACCGCTCCCTTCTGTGTACCGGTGGATCTGATTACCGGCACTATTGGGCTGGTACCGGGAGCCATATCATTTGTTTTACTGACCCTCTTCTCCTTATTAGTTATTATGCTATCCGCAAGAATCTATAAGGGACTTATCCTGTATAGTGGTCAGAAGATTAGCTTAGCAATGATTGGTAATGTTATAAAGGCGAATAAATAACCTATAAATAAAGAGATATATCTTCTTGATATGATATGCTTATCCTTTCTGTAAGGTGTTTGATTAATGAACTGTCTGTCACAGGGTGCATATCAATATAGAGATGGTATATCTCTTTTTATATCTCTTTTTGATCTGGGAGTCAAAAGTCTGATTAGGCTATAGAGATGAATATGTATGCACACATATTCATCGTTAAGATGTCACGAAGACTTTTGGCACCCAGATCATTTTTATATCTCTTTCTATATCTCTTCTTATATCTCTTCTTATATCTCTTCTTACACCTCTTTTAATTATCAAATGTTTACATCCCTGATATTGTCTAGTCTGTGTTATTTCTTGCATAATCAGTTAATATTTGTTATTATTTTCCTGTAGAATATTTAAGTAATTGCGAAACTTTTTAATTACTGCTTAATTGATACATTGATAGAATTTCGTAATTACCTGGTAGTATAATGGGGGAGGTTACATGAAAAATTGTCCTGTTTGTAATGAATTATTAGGGGATAATGTTGAGAAGTGTTTTAAATGTAAGCATGAATTTCAAAAAAAGTTTTACTGCTCGAAATGTAATAAACCACTTGAAAACGAAAAATCCAGCTGTGAATGCGGAGGCTGGGCTGTATCCCCGATTGTCTATGTATATGATAATAATATCATGGACTGGACTCGGAAGGAACTAAAAAGTAATGCCAGATCACGGCTGCGCTCCATGCTTTTCCTTGCGATTCTAGCCTGCATTCTGATCAGTCCCTTTATCAACATGAGGTTCACCATCAGCCGGCCTACACCTGCCGGTCCCGTATTCTCATTTACTGATCAAAACGGCAGCCCTGTTCATTATTATTACATTGATGCAACCAGACAATATGATACCACAGATGACCACATATCCGCTCCGGCGAAATTGAATCTAAGCATTGGCTGGTTAACGAAAGCAATCCTTAAGAATCCTGATATTCATAAGCTACAGCATCTTGTAATGTTAGCTTCGTTGTTATTATTTATTATCACTGTACTGCTTATCAACCCCTACATAGTTGGGCTAAACCGTTTCTTCATGTCAGATATTAGTGGCAAGACCCAGTTCAAGGCCATATTCTATGGATTGGGAGGCGGTAGGTATATCCCCGTTGTAAAGATTATGTTCATAAGGGAATTAAAGACCCTGCTGTGGACTTTACTGCTGATCATCCCCGGAATAATTAAAGCCTACGAGTATATGATGATTCCATATATTCTTTCGGAAAATCCAGATATCTCATCGGAGGAAGCTTTCCGTATCAGCAAAGAGATGATGTATGGTAATAAGTGGGATGTATTTGTGCTGGATCTTTCCTTCATACTATGGGAATTATTATCCTTATTAACCTTAGGTATTGCAGAAATCATCTGGGTAGCCCCTTATAAAGAAGCTACTAAGGCGCAGTTATATCACAAATTCAGGCGTTATTATCTGGGAAAGGGTCTTCTTCAAGCAAAACAGCTGCCTGGCTACGATGATTAAGAGATAAACTTCATAAAGTAAACCTCCAGGTTTGAATATATCTTCTGCCCAATAATGCTGCAAAGGTATCATTCATATCCCTGGAGGTTATATTTTTATCACTATTCTAATTGTTTAATTTATTCGTATTTCTATTTATCTTGCATACCTGGAGCTGTTACTCAACCACAAATTCCTGAGCCCCCATAAAGCCAGGGGCAACCTCGTATTTATCAAAGCATACGACCGGTTTACCATCTTTATTCAGATAGAACTTGGTATTCTCATCCACTGTGGTAAATCCATCAATACCGGATTTACCGTCATCGGTAATTCCCCAATACACAATATTCTCATCTTGTGCCGCTTTGTCCTTCATCTGTTGGATTATGCTGTCATTCGCAATCGTTACATAATCCTCACCTAATATATCCTTCAGGGTTAGCTTCTTATTATTCTTAAGATCCAGATTATAAAAATACTTTAAATCATATGCTCCGTACCAGCTTTCGTCAGCGGACAATATCAGGGAAAGAAGGTTACCCTGCTGATACTTCACTTCATAATCCACGTTGATATTCAGGTCCCGCTTTGCCCATTCTTCTTTTGTTCCTCCAGTTGCAAGAAAGGCATCCTTGTCAGCTTGCATTCTCTTCTTGGCATCCTCCATATAAGTATTTACTATACTATTAATCTCCGCATTGATGTCGGCAACAAACTGATTCGTGCCCTCTTCGGACGTGGCTGCTCCGGTACCTGCGGATGCATTGGCCTGATCCGCTGTCTGGCCTTGAGAGACATCCTTTGGTGAAGTATCCTGGTTTTGTGCAGCAGCTGTGGATGCGTCCTGATTATTGTCGGTGCCATCAACTTTAATTTGAGGGACATTTACTGAGATGTTTTTATTATCTTCCGAGGAATGATAGGAACGTACCGTCAGCACCTTCGCCAAGCCCCCGATTACCGGAAGCTTTCCGATGCTTTTCGCAAAGGCTTCACTGGAGTTTAAAGCAACTGTAAAACAGATCAGTACGCCTGCTGCAGCAGCCGCAGCACGTCTGATGACATAGCCGTTTCTTTTTTTTACGTTATACTTTTGAATATCATTCTTGTTTGCAGGATGATCCTTGATTGCATTTGTCACAATCTGATCCAGCTCCTTTGGAATCTCTATCTTATCAAATATCTCCTTGGCATCCTTTAATTTGCTCATTCTTCAACCTCCATCTCTTTCTTTAAGCGCTGTAAAGCAGTGTAAAGCCTGGTTTTTACCGTACTAAGATTTACATCAATTGTCTGGGATATCTCCTTCAAGGTCATCTGTTCAAAATAATGCAGGATAACGATCGTCTTTAATTGCTCCGGCAATTCACACACCTTCTGATATACCTCCAGCTTTGGTTCATATGCCTCCTCATAATAGACATCTTCCTTCAGCTCGGAAGGTTCGCATGGAACTTCCCTTTTGCATTTGTTCAGATACTGCAGACATTCATTGATCAGAATCCGGTAAAACCAGGTCTTTATTGCATTCGTATTCTTCAGGCCAGGGTAATTCTCCAGCGCTCTGCAGATCGCATTCTGGATAATATCCAAAGCAGCTTCCTTCTGATATACGTAGCAATAAGCAATCCGGTAGAATTTGTTCTGATTTTCCAGGATATGTTCTACCAGCTTATCATAAATAGTTGTATTCAAGTCTTTCATGTTCTTCTCCCCTATGAGCTCATAGTTCGTATGTTTTACTTACACTATATAGATAATTTTACAGGCGAAAAAGTTTGGATTATTTTAAAATATTTTTAACATGGGAGATTCATGGTTCTTCCTGAGACAGCAAAAATCCTCGGATTCCTGTTCGGAATTCGAGGACCTTTATAAGAAGATACTGTTATATAATTTCAAGATAGCCAGATATTACTTATTAACCTCAGCCTTCCAATTTCCTGATACCTGTCGCCATAGATTCCGGCACAGCTTTCAAAATTCTTCCACCTTATTCCTCTGACAGAATTGCCTTAATCCGGTGAAGCAGCATATCGATAGCGACATCATTCTTACCGCCTCTCGGAATGATGATATCCGCATGCTTTTTCGTCGGCTCCACAAACTGCTCATGCATCGGCTTTACAGTCGTAATGTACTGGTTAATCACAGATTCCAGATTCCTGCCGCGTTCCTTGACATCCCTGATAATACGGCGGATAATTCTTTCATCCGCATCCGTATCCACGAATACTTTAATATCCATCAGCTCCCTGAGCTCTGCATTTTCAAAGATCAGAAAGCCTTCCACGATGATTACCTTCGCAGGATTTACCCGAACTGACTCAGCAAGTCTGGTATACTCAGTATAAGAATAGACCGGTCTGTCAATCGGTATACACTGCTTTAATTTCTTAATATCCTCGATCAGCCTCTGGGTATCGAAAGCATTCGGATGATCATAGCTCAGCTTCAGCCGTTCTTCAAAGGTCAGTTCATCATAAGGAAGATAATAAAAATCATGATTCAATAACTCTACGCTGTCCTTAAACTCCTCTTTGATCCGGTTTGCAACGGTCGTCTTTCCGGAAGCCGAACCTCCCGCCACTCCAATCACAATGACGCTTTTCATATCTAACTCCATTCCGCCGCCCCTCAGCAGCACAATTACTTAAGAAAAGATGACTCGCACGAAATACGCCAAACCCCATCCTGTCAGGGATTCCTTACAGGATCAGATTTGGCGTAAAATGCTTTATTCTATTCATAATTGCCTATTCAGCAATCAATTTATCTGATTTATATATATGATTCACCAGCCAGCTATTTAAGAAATCCAAAAGTCCTAGAAGCGTATTCTTCTGGTTTTCATCAATACTGTCAAGCTGATATTCGTCCAGCTTTTCAATAAATTCATTATGTGATACTTTCTGTGAGAATATTCTTTTATAAGAAATGCTGTTCATATAACTTTCTTCGTGGGAAAAATGATACTTGGTATAGTCTCTTAACTCATTAATTACTTCAATGATATAATCATATTTGTCCGGTATAAAGTCGTTCGTCAGCACCTCATATGCTTTATTAGCTATTTCAAATAGCTTTTCATGCTCCTGATCAATAAATTCAATTCCCGTATAATACTCTGGTTTCATTTCGTACATAATCATCTCTCCTATTTATACATACGTATTTTTCATGAAGTCAGTAATTATCACTGATTTTCAACCACGATTATCCTTAGTTACAAGCATAGTTTAGCACAGCCGGGATATTTGTTCAAGCCCATATCCTTTTCCATTCGCTCATCAAAATGCTGTTAATTATGCTGCCTCTGGCTGATTCAGCCCCCGCATTTTCTCAGCAAGCTCCTTCTCCTTCTCCGGCTGTACCTTATAAGCAACATACAGGTTTCCCATGGAAAATGCTGCTGCCATGAAGAATACCCACTGGCTGCCCCATCTGGTCCAGATATAATGTATCCGTACCTTATTATATTTCTATTTTTATATAATCCGCTCCTTTTTGTTATAGCACAATTTTTCTATAATCAAAAGGCTCTAAAGTTATCGTTACAGGACGAGCATCGGTTAAGATTATAGTGGTCTGCTGACGGTCACTGTTATTTACAACCACCAGAGTCTCACTCTCCGGATAATACGCACATTCCATGCTTGGATTATCTGTAATATAGTTTCCCTGAAGTCCATCCTTTCCCGTATAACAGATCAGATTAAATAACATTCTGGTATTCTCCGGGTCTAACTCAAAGGAAGCCAGGTAGATACCATAACCATTACCAAAGGAATTCATCGTTAATACAGGAAGCTGATTCTCTTCCATGTATACTTTCGCCTGACCGTCGGTCAGATAAAGCTTTTTATGATTATTAATAAAACAATTCTCAGGTAATAAGTTCGGCTCATTTTCTACCGAATAACTCCATCTCCCATGACACACTCTGGCTCCTGTATCCTCATCAATTCCCAGTACATGAGCCATTCTAAAGTAGGTTTCATAGCCCTCCACAGCTGAAGGTTGGTTGATACCAAGGAAAATACCGCCTTCATGTACCCATTTTGTTAAGGTCTCAACCACCTCATCTTCTTGCCAGTGATATCCACCACTCCAAGAGGTTCCTGCTCCGCCGGCATTGATTACAAAGTCTATATCCTTCAAGACTCCCTGTTTCAAATCCTCAAAACTGATGAAGCTAACTTCTACCGGTAGCCCGGACAGTGCCTCGTTCACATGGATCAGGTCATGCATATAGGTTTCATGAAAATGCCCCGATAAGGTCCAGGAACGCAGCTTACCCCAGCTGTGTAGTACAGCCACTTTTGTCTTAATGACAAAGGGCTTCCCTACCTGGTGAAGACTTTTCATAAAGCGGAATTCATCAGCTATCTTCTCTATGTAATCGCAAAAATCCGGAAAGGGTTCCACAAGATGAAGATATCCCCCCAGACCAATCCTCTCAATAGGAACCCTAAGTAACGCCCTTCGTATGTTAATCCAGTATTTTTTCGCATCCAAGGTTGGATTTCCACCCTCCATAAAGGTAGGTGCACCACCCAGTCCAACCGGGAACAAGTACGGATGAAGCCTTAGCTCATGAGTATCAACCGAAACATCAGCACAAAGTCTTGCTTCGTAACCGGAAAATACGCATTTAATTAGACCATCAAAGCCAAATTCATGGAATCTGCCGTTATAGGGTTCCATTCCTACCCAGCTGTCATCATAAAAGACATAAGCTTTTTTCCCATGCTTATGAACAATATCTATTAACCTTTTACCAAACTGAATTACAAAATCATTAATGAATTCCATCCAGTCCGCTTTTCTAATATTGCAGGGGATGTGGGACACCTGATATTTACCCTGGTTTACAAAATCCTCTGCAGTCAGGTGATAGCCATATCTTTTTTCGAATTTGTCCAAGGCCAGAGGACTGACCGTGAAATCATAGGAACCCCAATCTGAAAACAGATAACGGTTTTCCAAGCTGCTTCCCCAGATCCAGGCAAAATTATAAAACAATGAAGTAAAACGAACTACAGTTGTTTCCTGATGGGATTGACACCAGGTCTCGAGCCAGTTGATCAGGTATTCCTGTGTCTCTGGATGCATCGGGTCAATCTGCATCAGATGCTCCTTATCCCATTGATTAGTCGTATGGTTGTACATTGAAATCTCTTCCCATACCCGGTAGGCAATAAAACTAGCTGTGTATTTGTGCCATGGAATTATGTCCGTTAATACAACCTGCTCTTTTTCTTTGTCATAATACCATCTGTCCTTACTTACTTCCTGATTAGCTGTTCGGTCATATACCTGCCAATATTTCATCGAAGAGGAGGAATCATTGATACGAAATTGCTCTCGAAAAAAATCTTTTAGCAGTTCCAGAGTTAAGCAATCTTTAATTGCGACCATGGGACTGGTGATAAGAAAGCATTGCTGCAGCTTACCTGGATTATCTTTTGCCCATATATTATGATCCCTTATAATACATATGGTTGAATAAATACCATAACCAGCATTCAATATTTCATCGGAAAGGGCTGTCCCATCAGAATCTCTTATGACATCAGCTCCCCACTTTTTAGCCATCTGAAGGGTCAGCTCTTCATATCCTGCTTCTCCAGGCAAGGTAAAGCTGCCCCATCTACTATACTCCGTCATATTGATCTCCATTCTGCCGAAACACCACGAACTTGGGCGTCAGCATAATATTTGAACTGTTTCTTCCTATTGACCTGCTCTAATTGACTTAAGAAGATCCGTTAAAAATGCAAGTGCAAGTCCTTGCCCCCAGCCCTGCATCCATTCCCTCGGAACTTTACGGTAACCCTCTCTATCCTTCATTACAGCAGTTCCCCCGGATACATTCAGGACTCTGCCTTCCTCAGTGATATTATTTATGATACCGTTCCATGCCTTTTGAATATACTTACTATGTAAGGGGTTATTGTTATTTATCATGGCAGCTGCAATACCACAAGAGGCAGATACCTCTTCATAAGCTTCTTCATCATCAAGAAGAGTGCGCCATAAGCCGTTCTCTGTCTGTAAATACTTAATCGCTGATAATTGATCCCGTAGGGAGCACTCAATATCCATGCACTCCGGATAATGATACCAGTTACTTAAAATCTGCTTAACCCTGGACATGGTATAGGCAGCCCAGGCATTCGCTCTGGCCCAATAAAAACCGGACATATGGTCACCCTTGATATGATTATAGCCATGATACCATAGCCCGGTAGCCGGATCCTGAAGGTATTTGATATGCCAATAATACTGCTTAAGAGCATCATCGATGATTTCCTTATCCTGCAGCTTATTCCCCACCCTAAGCAGGAAGAAGGCTGCCATAAATAAGGTATCTGCCCAAGCCTGTTCCGGAAAATCATTTGCCGGTGAAACCGTATGTTGAAGTACCCCATCAGCAAATCGAAGGGCCTTGTTACGTAGATAATCCACCTTACTCATAACAATATCCCAATATTTCTGATCATTCGTAGCTTCGAACAGGGTTATCAGCACATGCCCCATAGCGCAGGTATTCACGGTCCAAGCCGGCAGCCCCAGCTCCAGATACTCGTTTGTCCAGTTCTCAAGCATCTCCAGATACTCTTTATTCCCGGTTATTTCATATGCGCTCGCTACCCCATAATAGGCAACTCCGCAGGGCCAATCCCAGGTCAGATCCATTGTCATTGTTTTCTTGACAACATGATCAATTACTTGAATAATCTTAGCTTCATCATAATTCTTCATTACCATGCTATACCTCACTTTTACCCTTTTGCCGGGAAGTTATTCTGGATCAACTTACACATTAATTTTATTAATATTAGCTTCATATTCAAAAATACAATTGATGCATGAAAGAAAAGCAGATTCACCATCCTATTTAATTAACCAAATTATAACTAAATATCTATATCATATTCTAATCATTCTAAATATAAAAGATTGCAATTTCGACTTTTATATTTATTTTGATAAAAACATTACCTTATACAAATCAATGATCTAAGTGATTTCGCATTATCTTTAATTCAACATTCCGCACAATTATTTTTGAAAACGAACCATTATATGTAAACCATAGTATATAATAAAAGTGAAGAACTATTAGACCTTATATCTATTTCACATTCTAATCATTTCAAATATAAAAGATAGCATTTTAGACTTTTTTTAAGATTCAAAATTCACCCGTTGTGTAATATATGCACAATTATTACTTCTCCCGTTATCTCTCATTCCATCATTATGCACATATTCTCTAATACAAATTCGATATAAATGATTGAAATTAAACTATTATATGTTATAATATAACATAAATCAGAGAGAGGAGCCCTATCATGATGAGACACAAAAAAATAGTGACTGAATATCGTCATTATTCACTTCCATTCAATTTTCCCGTCCTTTTACTAACCGGTGAACGCTGGAGAATCTCTGACCAGAAGAGTGGACGACTGCATTTTCATAATTGTCTTGAAATAGGTCTTTGTCATACAGACAGCGGTATCATTGAGATTGAGGACAAGCAATTAAACTATAAGGCAGGCGATATCACCTGTATCCCAAGGCATATTCCACATACCACTTATAGCGATCAGGGCACCGAAAGCTTATGGTCTTATATCTTTGTAGACCCGGAAGAATTATTTGGGAATATATTTCACGACTCCTTACGTAATTTGGAAAGCCCTATGCTAGATACTCAAAACTATCAGTTCATCATGAACAAAGAAGCTTATTCGAAACTATATTTTCTGGTCTACTCTATTATTGAGGAAGTGAAGGAGCAAAAGCCTGATTACCAAACCAGTGTAAAAGGTCTGCTGCTTTCCCTTTATGTGGAGCTTTTAAGAATTCAGTATAATAACAGTCGAAATATTACCTTAAAAGAACCAAAACAGGATGCGGATAATGTTCTCGTTATCAGTATTGCATTAGACTTCATACATAAAAATTATATGAAGCAGGTCTCAATAGAAGAGCTTGCCAAGCTTTGCCATCTGAGTGAGAGTCACTTTAGAAGAACCTTCCATGATATTATTGGGGCTGCACCACTTGATTTTCTTAATAGTACAAGGATTGATGAAGCCTGCAAATTACTTCGAAGTACTGAGGCATCCATTTTAACCGTATCAGAGCAGGTAGGCTTCCATTCTATCTCAAGCTTTAACCGATGCTTCACCAAGCTCATGGGTACTTCTCCCAGAATCTGGAGAAAGCAGACTCTTCTATCCGAAGCAAATTCAACGAAAGCCTCCATTCTTAAATTCACCGGATGGATAAGGTAACAGAAAGAGGTTATTATGTACTTGACATAATGACCCGAACCAACCAATGATTTTACCAGCCTGACGACTTAATCCAAATGAAAAACCGTCTTTAAATTGACGCACACAGGACTGTTATCTTCATTCGTTTCCATAACATCAGCCATAAAATCCCACCATTTGCGGTTGATGGATGTAACAGCTCCTTTTGCCCATAAGACTTCATCCTCAATCTCAGTATACCCGAATAGTATATTCGTATCTCTATCTAAAAATATCGTATAATTCTTTCCTCCGTGCTCATGGATCATGTCCTGCATCTCAGGCCAAAGTTCCTTATGGCGTTTTTCATATTCCGCTTCCATTCCTTCGTATAATTTCATCTTAAAGCCTCTTATCATTCATATAATCTCCTTTCTATCTTTTCTTTCATTGGTCCCGGCATATCTTCCGCAGGTCCACTGTTATTCCTCCATAAAATTTCTGTTCATCCGGACCCGCATACTATCCCAGTCACAAATTAACGTGCCCTGACTGTCAGTGCCGGTAATCATGAGATTGTAAAGTGTCTTTAACCTGTATGAAACTTTAGCAAGACAGTTTAATAAAATACCCCCCAACTTTCATTGGGGGATATGGTTTATTTCCCTAATTTTCTTTCTGATTATCAGGTAACTTTGTACTATGTCCGTCTTTATATGCCTGTAATCTCTCATCCATGATAGCCTGATATCCGGCATCTAAATATTCCTGAGCATATTGCTTGTACAGGGCATCAAATTCTTCCGGTTTACACATTGTGAGTTTATCACGGTATTCTTTGTATTTTTCTGTTAAAACACCACTGTATTCGGTCTCAGCTTCAATAGGTACTGAGAATAATACATCTAAACAGCCATAACCCTGCTCAGACAAAGCCTTCTGTCCATAGTAAACATCAATGATATCCTGTGTGAAATCCTGAGGCAATCCCTGCGGAGTTAAAGATTTGATAATATCCTCAATGCTATTTGCCTTTCTTGCTTCGATAGTTACACACCAGTAGTCCTTGTTATTATTGAATCCCTGCTTGGATTCACCATCATATTCAGCAACTGAAACAGGTTGGCTGGATGCAGAATCAACCGTGTAGTTCTCTCCTTCAATACCCCATTGCATCGTTTTTAGTACATCATCCTGAGTCATCCATTCCATATACATCCAGGCAGCCTTTATTTGATCCGCTGATGCAGTGGAAGAAAAACCGATAATCATACCAAAAGGATTATTGGTACGATATGCAGGAACAGTGCCTCCCGCTTCATCTACAATACCTACAGGTGCAACTGCCAGTTCTGCATTCGGATTCTGAGCATAGAAGGAGTTCAGCCAATCCATGTTAGCAGAGATATACCCACCATAAGCGTAGGTATCACCATTGATAAACGCAGCTTTGTCGGTCTCAGAATCCGTAATATAGTATTCAGGATTTGTAAAACCTAAATTATAATCCTCGTTGATTCTCTTAAGCAGTTTATAGTTGGCATCTGAACCAAGCGTAGGAATATTGATATCGCCTGCTTGAACCCATGTTTCTTCATTTTGAGGGTATGTTCTAAAAGCGTAATTCGGGTCAGAACCTACACCTGTAACCATGGAACCTCCTGCAGGATGTTCTGCTATGCCCGCCTTCTGAATTTTGGTCATGGCATCCACATATTCGGCACGGGTAAGCGGAACATGATCATATCCTACCTGCTTTAACCAGTCCATACGCACAAAAGTCTGGAAATTGTATCCAGTATTATAATAAGGTCTCTCCGCTAAGGCAAAGTAAGTTTCCCCATTCATTAATGTATAAGGAAGTTGATTCAGTTCTACCATCCTATTATAGTAGGTAGGAGCTACTTGTGCAAAATCATCCATATTAAAGGTTGTTAAATACCCATCATTTGCCCACTGTGAAACCTTAGGGTAGTCATACTCCATTAAAATTGTCGGAAGATCCCCTGAAGAAGCCAATAAGGCATAGTCTGTCATAACGTCTGTACGGGTAATAGGAACAAATTCAACTGTAACATTATACTTATCACCAAAATTTGTCTGAATCCATTTTGTCCAATAATTATCGTTTACAGTTGGTACACCCTCCACACCCCTGTCATAAACGGGTATTGTTAGCGTAACGTTGCTGCCAAATGCTGTCCAGCTATCAATACCTGCTGCAGGGGTAGCTGTTGCTGCAGCTTCTGTCGTGGTAGCGGACGCCGCAGTGGTTGGTGCCGATGTTGTCTGAGTTCCGTTCTCCCCACTTTTGTCACTTGCTTTACTACAGCCTGCCAGAGAACCAAATATCATAGCAGCTGCAAGGAAAAAAGCCATAACTTTGTTAAGTTTTTTCATAACAAATCCTCCTTCATAATTTTGAAAATATATATGTCAATCTGCAAGACCGACCTATAAGCCGGATACAGTTTTCATATCCCAATCAGTACTAACCCTTGACCGCACCTATCATAACCCCTTTAACAAAATACTTCTGTAAAAATGGATAGACACAGATGATAGGTATGGTTACGAACATAATCGCTGCCGCCTGCAACACCTCAGGTGTACTAATTACCGCTGCTGCTTCAGACAAAGAAGTTGTCTGTGCCTCGGTTGCAGAAGCTACCATCTGATACAGCTTATATTGAATAAGCTTCAGGGCTTCTGTCTTAATAAAGAACTTATTATCCGCATATTGATTCCAGCGTCCTACTGCATAGAACAATGACAAGGTAGCCAGAATCGGTTTGGATAACGGAAGTACTATCCTACCTAAAATCTGAAAATTAGTCGCTCCGTCCAAGAAAGCTGATTCTTCTAAGCTGTCATGTATGTTTGACTGGTAATATGTCTTCATAATGAGCATATTATAGGGTGAATATATTAAAGGCAGAATTAATACCCATACTGTATCCAACAGATGCAAACTCTTCAACAGCAGATATGACGGAATAAGTCCTGCACCAAAATACATAGGGAACATCAACAGGAAAGTAAAGAAAGTCCTGCCCTTTAATCTTTTCCTGGAGAGAGGATAGGCTGCACAGATACAGCACAGCATGCCAAGTATAGTAAAGACTAATGTTACAAATATACTATAACCCATAGAATATAACATGGAACCGTCCTTAAAAATTGAGATATACGCATCAACGTTAAATCCTTTTGGCCATAGATACACTTGTTTGGCAATAACATAGGCGTTACCTGATATAGACTTTGACGCCAGATGTATAAAGGGAAGAATACAGGTCGCACATAGGATAAGCAGTATGAACATCATCACAGCATCACTGAGTCTGAATTTGCTGATAGCTCTGCTGCCGTCAGATACTCCCTCTTCTTTTAGAATTGACTTTTCTTTATTCTTTGTCATAATAGTTACCATGCCTTTCTTCAAAACCTGCAAACTTTGGGCCGCAGGCACAGATCTGCGTGTGAAAAATCCTAAATTAATCCGTCTTCGCCAAGCTTCTTGGCCACCTTATCAGCCAGCAATACCAGCATAAGTCCCACCAGTGACTGGAAGAGTCCCACTGCCGTTGACATACTGAACTTACCGCCCCCAAGACCTTTTTCATATATGTAAATAGCCAGCTGGTATTGAAAATCTCTCACCTGCGTATTACCTAATACATCAAGACGTTCAAAGTTGCTTCCCATAATACGTCCTAGATTCATAATTAACAGTGTAACCACTGTTCCCTTAATACCCGGCAGGGTAATATGCCACATCCTCTTCCATCTGCCTGCTCCGTCAATCATTGCCGCTTCATAAAGCTCACCGCTGACACCGGATATGGCCGCCAGATAGATAATGGTACCCCAACCCATTCCAGCCCAGACACCAATCATCAGGTATGTCACTGCCCAATCCCATTTATCTGTAAGGAAAGGAATTCCTTGTTGTATCAGTCCCAGATTTTGTAATACCATATTCACCAAACCTGTACTTGGTCTGAACATTGTATAAGCAACACTACCGATAATAACCCAGGATAAGAAATGTGGCAGATATAAAATGGTCTGGGTTACTCGCTTAAACTTTGGAAAGCGTAATTCATTCAGTATTAATGCCAGAATAATCGGTACCGGGAAACTTACCAATAGATCCAGAAGATTGAATACTACAGAATTGCGGAGTGCACGTATAAAATCCGAATCCTTGAAGATCTTAGCAAAGATTTCTAACCCGACCCACTTACTGCCGTCATATCCCCTAGCCGGCTTAAAGTCCATAAAAACCATCCGTAAACCTGGATAAGCTGCATAATTAAAAATTACAACCATTAATAACGGAAGCAATAGTAACAGATATAATTGCCAGTCCCTCTTAAGAGCATTTCTTAAGGTGCTCTTTTTTTTAACCTTGAGCATGGCCGTTTTATTAATTGCCATAAATAAACCTCCTCTGATTTCTGCCTAAGTTTTCGTGTTATTTTAGCAATTTTAGTGATTTTATATATTTTTACCGCCCTTAGTAAGTATATTATATATAATTTGGTATAAATTTCTAATCAATATCTTTTTAAAACTATGCAAAAACAACTATTTATTTTAGAATATTTTCTTCAATTTGTGATAAGTAGCAACTACTACCATTTACTGAGTAACTTCCGATACCCAAAAAGAGAGTATGGATAAAGCAGCTCCAGATACCGGATCAGATGATCTGATATCCGAAAGCACTTCATCCATACTCTCTTCCATTTCATATAAAGCTGCTATAAATAACTCTCTGACTTGAAGCCTTTCAAGCGCCTATTTATAATTGAACCACATCAGAGGGTATACTGCCATTTCTGTACTGTCTGCGCTGTAGCCATAAGTCATAACGGAGCCTTTCACTGTAAGGAAAGCGGTCGTATCCTGGCTGTTACCAGGTAAACGTAACCAACTGTCTTTTTTAAAAGTCGGAAGCTTCTTTTTATACTGCTTGGCTTCATCGGCATTTATTATATAAATGTAATCCTGAGTAACATTACCACCGGATGTACCATATTGCGGGTTATCATTATTAGTCACATTCGATTGAACAATCTGCTGTCTCTCTGCAGCTGTAAAATTCGTATCCAGGAATTCCGAATTCAGCCATTGACGAAGGGAAGAAGTCTCCCAGGTCACAGCTCCTGCGTTAACTTGATAAGGCTTTCCCGTCACTGCAGCTTTCTTTATCAATAACGCATTGTTATTAACAGTATCCAGCAGAATCCAGTTATATTTCCCTATCCGAATTACTGCACCGGGCTTACTTTTACCAATTAGGGCTTTCTCCATGCTGACTGCTCTGTTCACACTGTCCTTATAATCACCGGCAGCGGTAAATTCTTTCTGCGCCAGCGCATAATTCTTATCCTTCTCAGCCTGAACACCATACTGATAACGGGTTTCTGTAAGTCGTTCCCGACAGTCTTTATAAGCGCCGAGCTTCTTATATGTCTTAATTGCAGCTTCATAGGAACCGGTCAGCTTACATACATTGGCATAATAATATTTGGCATGAGAGGTTGCGGAAAAGATGATAACAGCCAACAATAAGATTATCAGTAATCCATTATTGAGGATTCTTTTAACGGTAGCTTTCTTCTCAATCTTGTCTCTTAGTAATTCACATTGATCCGCTAAATCATTCGCATCTTTATAATCCTTTACTTTTCGGAAGCCTTCTGCTGCCCTTTGGTATTCTTCCGGCTGTTTTGCGGTATTTTTCCTACTTAAAGCTTCCTGATATATTTTTCTTTTTACATCATCGGCTGACAGCTTTGCCAGTCGTTTACATTCCTCAGCATAACGGCCTGCATCCTGATAGCCGCTCATTTTATTAAATAATTTGGCCGTCTGGCGGTATAAATCTGCTTTATCATCACAATCCGTCATACAATCAATACATTGCATGATACGAATTGCTTTCTTATACTCACCTTCCAGATCCAACTCACTTTCATCCTGTTCAGGGTTATCGTCTAACTCATACTCTTCAGGGAAATTATTATCATCTGACATTCATTCTTCCTCATTTCATCAAGGTGTTCTTCCATAGCTATTACAACATTATCATATCATAAGCAATACTTGTCAAACCTTTTTTATAAGTTTCTTATTCCATATTTTACCCATAACACTTTAATTTCATTAATTTTTTTGCTATTTATCAATACATGGAAACGTTTATGAAGCAGAAAACAGCTATCTTACGAGCTGCTCAACCAGGAACAGGGCAGCCACAGGACACTACCATATCCTACAATGCCCTGTCATCTTAATGACTTAAGGTGAGCCATGTTTCCATGACTGTATCCAGTTCCTTGTTTCGTTCCTCTTTCCGAAGAAATAGTTTGTTAAGCTCCTCATAGCTTCGATCAGCTTCTGCCATGGCTGCGTCAATTTCCTTGATTTCACGTTCAAGAATTTCAATCCGTTTTAAGACCTGCGTCTCGTCTATCTTATACTTTTTATTTTCTTTTGTTTCCTTCTTATTTTCCGTTGCTTCCTTCTTATTTTCTATAGCTTCCTTGGTATATTCAATAGCTTCCGTCTTATTTTCCATGGCTTTCTTCCTATTTTCTATGGCTTCCGTCTCTTTTCCCATGGCTTCCTTCTTATTTCCCATGGCTTCCTTATTATTTCTATTCTTATCCGTTTTAACTGACGGTTTTATCTGATTCACCGGATCCATCTCCTGAAGATGTTTCTCATCCTGAATACTCTTGTAATAATCATAATTACCATCATAGCTTTGGAAACCTTTGTCTTCGATGGCAATCACTCTTTCTCCGATTTTATTGATAAAATATCTGTCATGGGAGATGAAGAAAATCGTTCCCTTAAAATTCTGGAGTGCCTCCTCAATTGTCTCAATCGAAGCAGTATCAAGATGATTTGTCGGCTCATCCAAAATCAGCAGGTTTATATCCTCATAGAGCAGTTTGCTGAGCATGAGGCGGACCCTTTCTCCGCCGGACAGATGCCTTACCTTCTTAAAGACATTACTGCCGTAAAACATGAATTTCGCCAGTTGTTCCCGTGCTTTACCCTCCAGGATGAACAAATCCTCCCGGAAGCATTCAAGGACTGTAAGCTCTTCATTCGTAAAGGTAATTTTCTGCGGTAGATATGCGGTCATTACATTCGCCCCCAATCTGGCAGTCCCAGCTTCCGGCTCCTCTTCTCCAATGAGCATTCGTAAAAATGTCGTCTTGCCACTACCATTCGACCCGATCAGTGCTACCCTTTCACCGTAATTGACAAGAAGATCAGCACTCTGAAAAATTACTTTATCCTCAAAGCGTTTTGACAGTCCGATAGCCTTGATTGTAATATTACCGGACCGCTGCGTTGTATTCAGGTTCAGCTTCATATTCTGCCGTTCAAGGGCAGGCTTCTCGATCCGTTCCATTTTATCCAGCTTGATTTGCATACTGGCCGCCCTCTGAAAGAATTTATTATTATCTGACCTCATGGCCCAATCCCTAAGCTCCTTGATGGATTTCTCCATGGAATTAATTTTCTTCTGCTGTTCCTTGAAGTGCTCATACTGGATCCTCATATTTTCTTCTTTCGTTCTGACATAATCAGAATAATTCCCTTGGTAGGTGGCACTTTCCTTATCCTCGATTTCGATAATCTTAGTTACCACATGGTCAAGAAAATATCTGTCATGGGAAACGATAATCACTGTCCCTTTATAGCTTTTCAGGTATTCCTCCAGCCACTCCACTGCTCCCATATCCAGATGATTCGTTGGTTCATCCAATAACAGGATATCCGGATTATCAATCAGAAGCTTTCCTAACACAGCGGTTGTTTTTTCACCACCGCTGAGAAGTTGAAATTCCTGGTTAAGAAAACTCTCCTGAAAGTTTAGTCCTTTAATGACTCTATTTAGTTTTTCTTCGGTCCCATAACCGCCTTTTACTTCATATAGCTGCTGAAGCTCACTGTATTTACGAAGGGTTCTTTCCAGGGTCTTGCCTTCCAAGGTCATCATCTCCTCTTCCAGGCTTCGCATCTCTTTTTCTATGCCGTGTACCTCCTCAAATGCCAGGTTTAGCACATCGATTACCCTTACCCCTTGCGGGTAGTCAGGTATCTGGTCCAGGTATGCGCAGGTTGCTTCCTTAGGCCGTACAACCCAGCCTTCATCATAGCCCAGGGGTGTTGGGGCATTTGGATAACCGGCACAGTGATTTAACGTTATTATCCCTGCAATTAATTTCAGTATCGTACTCTTACCGCTTCCGTTCTCACCTACAATACCGGCTTTTTCACCTTCATTTACCAGGAAGGAGATATTTTTCAGAACTAAGGTTGCATCCATATATTTTTTAACTCCGATTAATGATACATCTGACATATTCTTCATCCTCTCTTCTTAAAATGAAATCATGATACGGCATAAGGTCCGTACTTTTAAAATACCCTACAAAAACTTCAAAAAAAGACTGTAAGAAGTACCACTTCCTACAGTCCAGTCTGTTATCATTACATTATCAGTATGTCAAATCTGTAATTTTAAGCCGGTATACAGATACCTGCAATATTGCTTCTGTATCACTGAAATAATACCGGCGTGTTATGACATGTGTTGATGATCATGAAATATTGGTAAAGTAAGCCACCTTCTAATGCCGTATCCCATACAAAGAAAGCCTGTTTCATCCGGCCTTCCGTTCGTATCGAACATATTTAATTCGCATTATATTAGCAATTAGTGGGCGTCATAACTTACTCCTTTCATATTAGCGCACATTTCGCCGCTTTGCGGCGGCACAAAACTTTAAAGAAGTATAAAATGAATTTCCTATGAAATTCATTTTAGAGTTCTTTCCAGAGGTGAATTAAGTATTTTTCAATTCACTTTGTGAAGATGTTTTTCTTCACGCTACAACAGTTTCAAACTTTTATTAAAGCATCTTTCTATTCCCTATCCCAGAATATCATAAGCTGAGCCAAGAAAAAACCTCAAACAATTTTCTTAAAAATGTTTGAGGTCGATTACTCTATATAATTTATAGCTTGCACTTATTGTACTTCATATAAAATTTCTCACCAAGGAATTTTTAATTACGTTCCTTGATTTTGTTAATTTTATTAATCCCTGATTTTGTTACGTTCCTTGATTTTGTTATATTCCTTGATTTTGTTATATTCCTTGATTTTGCTGCCTCCCTTGATTTTGCAGCCTTTCTTGATTTCGTTGCCTTCCTTGACCTTATTGATTTCCTTCCATGATTTTCTTACAAAATTCCTTTACCTTTGAGTCAATGTCCCCACCTTGATTAACTTTAGGATCAAAGAAATCAACCGTTCCCATGACCGTATCTGCTTTTAATTCTTCCTTCAGCCTACTGAAGCATTTATCAGCGCCACCACCGGAGTGGCAGGCAAATAGATAAATATCTTTGCCCTCCAGCTTGTTCTGAGCTAAAAATGTCTTAATCGGCGGAGTATATGAACCTGCCCAATTGGTGTCCCGATGATAATCTTATCATATTGATCAATATTAACATGATACGTCTCCAATTCGGGCTTCTCCCCAAATACAACGCTTTTTCCACCCCAGAAGAATTTTTTAAAGCCACTGGAGGGATATTCCTTCTTAGGAATCAGTCGCAACACATCAGCATTAACATAGGAAGCGATCTTCTGAGCAATCAATTCGGTATTCCCTTCTAATGAGTAATATACAATCAGTATTTTCATTTATACTTCCTCCTTATCCTTATCGTCAATTACAATAATTGTTTTAAATGTTTCGTTAATGCCTCTGCTGCCTTCTCATGTGCCGGTGCTCCGGGATGCTGTCTCGCACCAACGGTTTCCTGTGTGGTATCCGGCAGCTCAACGACAGATACTTTCTTATCTCCTGTTTTAGCAGCATATGCATCAACAGCGCGCCTGATTGCCGGCATCATTGGAATACCAAGCATACCATAGGCCCATACAATCTGTGCATTGGTATTATATTTTCTAAGCTTAATCAGGAAATTGACTGCAGCTTCTTCAAAAGCCTTCAGGTCTTCCTCCTGAAAGGTTCCATCTTCCTTCAGTCTTTGTTTATGGGTTTCCCCGGTTGCTTCATCCTTCCACTCGGGTGAATGGAAAGCTCCTCCGTCATTCGTTCCCAGATTAACAACAACAACATCAGGCTTCCAGGAAGCAAAATCATTCATTTCCCATGCACCCTGAGCTTTATTTTTCTCGCCGTTAAGGACACCGCAAACCTTCTCATAATAATCCGGGATGTTACATTTTGGATTATTGTCCCAGCTGGTGAGAACTCCCCAGCCGCTCTGGGAAATCACCCTGTAATCCGCATTCAATGCAGCAGCCGTCATAGCCGTATAGTTATAAACAGAGCTGAACCACATAGGAATCCAGTCCTCTTCCTGCTTCGCACCGATTGCGCCTTCTCCGGAGGTGATACTGTCTCCGATAAACTCAATCTTATAGGGTTTATCCTCTATCGGCATGAACTCACCGTCGCATTTTACTGCATGAAGCTGCAGCATACATCCCGGATCTCCGCTCATTGCCTGTATATCTCTTACGATTCTGACATTCTTCACTATATTTTCATTCATGCCACGGAAAATACAGATCCAGTACCTGCCTGCTGTCAGCATCTGTCTGCTTACCGGTACCGAGTTAATCAGGATGCTGATCCAAGGCTCATACAAATCATAATCGGCTTCTACTTCAACCCATAATTCAGAAGCCTTCACATTTAGCTCAATCCCGCTTCCTGTCCAGAATAGGGTCAAAGGGGATAAGTTCCCGGTTCCTCTTCCGTGAAGCTTTATATGTTCTATTTCAGATACCGATTGAATTCTTAACTTATCATTCCCTTTCATGATACCCCTCCGTATTATATTCAAATATTAGTATTGGTAAACATCATGAATGCAGCTATTTACTTTACAACTTTCATTTATCCTATTATAACAATTCTAAATTCCATTGACTACCATTGAAAGAAAAAATCCAGCTGTTTTTCAGAGGTACTTCATCTTGAAGACGTAAATTATTTCGACTTCATGTGACATAATTTATTAAAATCTATCACAATATTACAGCATATGAATAGTATATAGTAGGATATGAATTGAAAATATCCATAGATTAATAAAGGAGAAATGAATAATGGATAAATATAATACTAATCATGCCTCTGTATTAAGTTCAACTTCACATGCAAGTCACGAATGTGACACAGATTGCGATGCAGCCGTTGTTAGTTTCGATACCCTTCCGGGTGCTGAAAACTTTCCTGTAAAAAGCGGCGAATTTAAAATTCCAAAGGTTCTTGCGGAATTTGTTGTACAGATAGATTCAGAAGCTGTAATCAGATTAAATGATCCTGCTTTTGAAATCAAAAGAGTAGAAAAGCAAGTATTCTTAAATCAATGTAGATTCATTCCGCCGACCAATAAAGTTTTCCTTGAAGGCTTTATCCGTAAGAATATTGAATATTCCTCTAAGACCTGCAGCAGAGGTAATGCAATAGGCGGAACAATTAAAGACACCACCGCTCATATTCCATTCAAGGTATTTACAAAAGTAGACTTCCGTGAGAAACCGCAAATTATGCCGAATCTACCTCCAATGGTAGCAAGATATTTTGACGAGAAGAGAATGGGTAAGAACATCAGAGAAGCTGACAGATCAGATGTTGAAATCCTCAATGAGCCTGTATTCTGTGAGCTTGAATGGACCGCAGTATTTGACGCAGATATTGATCATGTAGGAATGCCGATTGATGATTTTAAGAACGAAGAAGTATTCCAGGAATTTACTGATAAATCCGTAGTATTTATCTGTATTAAATTACTCCAGAAGCAGCAGGTATGCATGCATCCTCATGATAAGGAATTTTTTGAAAAAACAAAGCCTATGATAAGTAATGAATGGAACATGCCGATGGCAGAGATAATAGAAGATTTAACCCGGAAATAACATTTAGCTGTTTACCCATATGTCATGCCTCTCCTGGTCAGGTTGGCACGTCTAAATAAATAGATAAGAGTCTGCCGGAATTTAGCTTAACACTAAATTTGCGGCAGACCCATTTGTATTATTATTTCGTATAAACTGCACTCTGACTGAGTATTTTATTGCTATCGGTTACCTGAGCTACCGTAATATTAGCATCCGTTAAATCTTCATATGGAATCGACAGAGTATTTTCATCAATGAATGTCGTCTCTTTGGACTTATCATTGATATTAACTACACTCCAGGGAGTAAAATTCTCTCCGTATACATAAATGGAATCTCCTCTGAGTGCCACATCCGTAATCTTAACATCTTTGATGCCCATTTTCATCTGTGGCGCTACATATGGATTTGTGCCATTATATACGTATTGTTTTCCATATAACATGTCGTATTGCAGGAGCTTAAGGTCATCCTGGTAATCCGGATTATCAACACATCTTTGGTGGAATTTCGTCAATAAACCATTATCATAGCCGACACGTTCCATTACATAGGGGCTTAACTGGTAAGCTGCCAGATCAAGCTTCTTGTTCTCCATCGGATAATTGCTCCACATTACATATTCTGTCTGAAAGGTGTTGCCGTTAATCAGGTCATCTTTCTGGAAATTAAGTGGTGGAAGGTGATCTCCAAAGAATACAACTATGGTAGGCTCTTTAAATTCTGATAATGCCTTCGTCAATTCACCAACAAACTGATCCGTCTGTGAAAGCTCGTTTACATAGTATTCCAGCTCATTCATGTAGGCTTCATCCGTGTTGATATTCAAACTACCGTCAGTTTCCGAGCCGGTATCACTGACAATACCCAGGCTCTTTCTCTTCTCAGGATCAGCACTGACTTTAATTCTGTCATCTTCCGTTATGGTATCCTGATATTTACCATGGGATTGAACTGTTATGGTATAAACAAAGTCCTGTGTAGCATCCGCATTCAATGCTGATAAAATCTGATCCGTTAACACATTGTCCCTTGCCCATCCGGTAGGATTATATTCTATATTATTCATATACTCCAGGGAGCTGAAATTATCAAAGCCAAGCATGGGAAGTATCTTGTCTCGATTATAGAAGGTAGCGGTATTATTATGGATTGCATAGCTGTGATAGCCAAGCTCAGCCAAGTTATAGCAGATGCTTTCCGTTGTCGTAGATTGTAAAATTGTCCGGTATGGATATTCTCCTGTTCCGAAAAACTCAAGATTCATACCTGATAGAATTTCAAACTCCGTATTCACAGTGCCTGCACCATATGCAGGTACCGTAAGATAACCGGAAGAATAATTTTCTTTCAGCTTCGTATAATTAGGAACCGGATTTTCGGAAAAGGAATAATCAAGTAAATTATTTACATCGAAAAAGGATTCCAACTGAACCATGATAATATTCGGTTTTACTTGAGTATTCTCTGTTTCATTTATGTTAAAGGATTGAATCTGACCGGATTGATCCGTCTGTTGTGTTGTCGTTTCATTATTGGTATAGAGCTTATCAGAGCCATTGTCAATCTCATTGAGTACCTGATCCACTTGCTCCTGGGAGTAATTATCCGGCTGTTTGATACCACGCTCAATTACGCTGTTAGAGAAGCAATATGCAAAGCCATAGTCAGCATATGCATCCGGCAGGTTACCGAAATCATCCGATAATGCACTTACCTTAAGGGCAAAGGTTGACAAAAGAAGCATAGATACGGAGGAAAGCCCTATGATTAACAAAGGAATTCTTATCTGTATCTGATACCTTTTTACTTTCCTCCATAAGAGGAACATCGCTGCCAGGATAGCAGTCAGAGCGACTGAAATCAGAATCATCTTAATCGAATCAACATATACGTGTATGATTCCCGATACGGATTTTAAAAGATAAAAATCCATGGCCGTTAACGGTGTGGACCTGAAGCATAGTATAATAAAATTAGTTACGCCCAGTCCGAGCCATATTACTGATATTAGAATCAGCATGAAGTTTCGTTTGGAAAACATCATTGATATTGACAGTGTTAATAAAACAATCAATACATTACATCCAAACATCAATGGATTCGCCATGATAAAGCCCAGTCCCTTCATAACAGAACGTCGGCTCAGCATCTCTAACGCGAATACCATCAGAACTGAATATATGACTAATCGAAGAATCTGATGTTTTTCCAGCTTCATTAAATCTAATCCCAGTTGAAAATGATTTTTCTTTTTATTTTTTTTTGCTTCATCTTTCAATTGACGTGACATATCGATCTAAACTCACTTTCCTGAAGACAATCCCTGCTACTTATGCAAAACAAAAAGTCGTTTTACACGTTTTTTACATTCAGCAAGATTATAGCACTCAGATTTCCAATCGTCAAATTAAGAAATGCTTAAAATTGAACAAATTTACGATTTATATTAATTTTGGGCTAATAATTATCCTACGGCACATTCCAATAATATATGATAGTATTAATTAAATACATTATTATATCCGCCTGCACCAGATTTTGTGGTTACTTATTTCGCTTCGCTCTCCAATGGAACTTTCGTAAATGCCACTGATGCGATTACACTTCCGGCTAGAAGAGTAAAGATTACAAGCAGAGACCACTCCACCGGTATATGGATATCAAAAAACACAATACAGAGCTTAACTCCTGTAAAGGTAAGAATCGCTGCAACTCCGTATTTCACATATTTAAATTTCTCATGTAATTTTCCAAGTACAAAGTATAAGTTTCTTAGTCCCAGAATGGCAAATATGTTCGAGGTATAAACGATGAAGGCATCCGTAGTAATGGAGAAGATCGCAGGGATAGAGTCAATCGCAAAAATAATATCCGTAAATTCAATCAGGATAATGATAGCAAATAGGGGCGTTGCATAGAGAACCTTATTTTTTCTGACAAAGAAACGGTCTCCTTCCAGCTTATCGGTTACAGGAATGATTTTTCCCAAGAGCCGAATGATCTTGCTGTCTTTGTAATTGTCGTTTTCCTCCTTCTTCAGCATCATGTTCACACCGCTTAAGATAAGAATACCCCCGAATATATAGAGTACCCAGTGGAACATATTTACAATAGTTATTCCGAGTATAACGAAGATCAATCTTAAAATGATTGCTCCGGCTATTCCGTAATTCAGTACTCTTCTCTGATATTCAAGCTTAATGCCAAAGCTGGAAAATACCATGATAAACAGGAACAGATTATCCACGCTCAGACTCTGCTCAATAATATAACCTCCTAAAAACTCCAATGCCTTTTCCCTTCCTTGAAAAAAGTAGATTCCGGCATTAAAGCATAACGCTAATCCGCCCCAAAAAACGACCCAGTACAATGCTTTTTTTGTAGACAATTAATTTTCCTCCTTAATAATTGTGTAATAGATAACCTACATTCTAGCTTTAAAAGGTATAGCTGATTTCTATGAAAAGATACTATATTCCAGCGTAATGTCGGATTATATTTACGGTAATAACTCAATAGTAAATATATAAAAAAAAGACTTTTAATATAACTTATGCTTGCGCTAAGTTATATTAAAAGTCTTGCTATCCAATGCTGGAGTATAAAGCCAGGCAATCGTATTCGCCGGTTGTTGACCTTATAGCTTCTAAGCTACTCCCTTTTAATGAAGCAAGTATACCATGATGTTAATTAGAGTGTCAACGAATTATTATAGCAAAATATTTCCACCCGATTACCATAGGATTGCAGCAATTGCTGCATACGAACTTTCTCTGTCACTTTATTCATTGAACGAGATCATCCAGCATACCAAAGGTGTAACCCATCTCCTCCCACTTGGTCAGCAATTCATCGAGGATTTCTGAATTCGTCTTAGACGTGCTGTGAAGGAGAACAATTGCACCTGGATGAATTCTGCCAAGCAGCTTTTTAAATGCCTGCTCCTTCGTCGGTTGTTTATCATTATACCAATCTACATAGGCAAGGCTCCAGAAGAAGGTTTTGTATCCAAGCTCCTGCGCCATTTTCAGGTTGTTCACACTGTATTTGCCCTGCGGCGGCCGGTAATATTTCACCATCTTCTGCCCGGTTGTCTGTTCAAATACCGACTCCAGATCCTCCAGCTCTTTACGGAAGCAATCCATCGAGGAAATATTGGACATGTTCGGATGCGAATATGTATGATTAGCCACATTATGCCCTTCTGCCACCATCCTTTTTACCAGGTCCGGACTGGAGGTGATGTAATTCCCTACGAGGAAAAAGGTAACATGGACATTATGCTTCTTCAAAGCATCAAGGATCGTAGAGGTATAACCGTTCTCATACCCTGCATCAAACGTTAAATAGATTACCTTCTGACTGGTGTCACCAATATAGTAAGCATCATATTTTTTTAATTCCGATGTGGTTGCATTACCCGTCGGGGGCCGGCCTTCCGTAGAAAATCCAAGACCCCAGTTCTCCCCGCAGGACTCCCTTATTTTATCTCTGGCATACGCATCTGAAATCATCGCAATACCGCCCCCGAGGAAATACAGAAGCGTGAATACAAAGATTAGCATAATGGTTTTCTTTGATTTGATCAGATTAAAAAACCTCATAAAAACTCCATCAAATTATATTAGTAAAATATATTTGATGGAGCTTTCAGTAATTCCTTATTTGATTGTCCTTTTTACTTTGTACTCACACTTTAGTACCCTATTATCTGTTCTGTTAATTTAATCGTATCGATTTTCTTTCCCATTCAGCTATTTTGAAATTAATATGATATAATGGTTTAAACAATTAAACCATTCATTTAAAAAGGAGGTCTACGAATGGACGAATGCCAAGAATGCAGGCTTCAGTTATCGAAAGAGTTTAAGGAATGTCAGAAAGCTCTATTAGCAATCGGAGACGAAACCAGACAGCAGATCATTATTACATTGCTGGAATGTGATTCTCACGGTATGCGGGTAGGTGAGATTACAAAAAAGACACATCTTTCACGGCCTGCCGTTTCTCACCACTTACAGATATTGAAAGAGGCAAACATTATTAATATGAGACGGGAAGGAACCATGAATTTCTACTTTATGAATGCAAGCGAAACACAGTGGGGAAAAATCTATCATCTCCTGCAGCATATCAATGAGATTATTCATGATATGACTAAAGAAGAAATAGAACATTATAACAGGACAGTATAAATAAAATATGAAAATTAAAATAATTTAGGAGGTCTTCTATGATATTATATTTCAGCGGAACAGGTAACAGCCGCTATGTGGCACAAGTAATTTCGTCGGTAACAGGAGATAATATCGTTTCCATCAATGAGCTTCTGAAAAATGGAAGCAAAGATACAATCAAATCAGATAAGCCCTTCGTATTCGTCTGCCCAACCTACGCTTGGAGGATACCCAAGGTAGTTGATGACTACATAAGAGAAGTTCGCTTTGAGGGAAATAAGAAAGCGTATTTTATCTTAACCTGCGGCTCCGAAACATATAATGCAGCGGAATACACTAAGAAAATCTGCAAGGAAAAGGGATTTGACTTTATGGGACTTTCAAGTGTATTAATGCCTGAAAACTATATAGCAATGTTTGATGCACCGGACAAAGAAAAGGCAGCTGTTATTATAAAAAAGGCCTCCCCTCAGATTCAAACGGTTGCCGAGCAGATGAAAAACGGTCAGATCCTGCCAGAGGAAAAGGTAACCCTGAAAGGAAAACTTGTGAGCAGTATGATAAATCCTATCTTCTATAAGATGTATGTAAGCACCAAAGGATTTTATACTGAAGATACCTGCAACAGTTGTGGAAAATGTGTAAAATCTTGCCCGCTGAATAATATTAAGCTCACGGAGGGCAAGCCGCAGTGGGGTGCAAATTGTACACATTGCATGGCATGTATCTGCGGTTGTCCTACGGAAGCGATTGAATACAAGAATAATTCAAAAGGTAAACCACGATATTATAATCAAGGTTATCAGGAGAGATAATAGGATTGAAAAAGGTGTTATAAGTGATTGGTATCCTTTTCTTTAAAGAGATTATCAGCACATGAAAGGCAATAACTATTCTCGTAATTGTGATAGGGATAATTGGATTTAATTTAAGTGGGTGTACATCATTTGTAATCATTATAGAGGCTATTTTTCTTTTGCCGTTAATATCTAATAATCTAATAATAATTATGAAGGCTTTCTATGATAGAATAAGCTTCCCTGGCGGCAGACAGACTGAATGTAAAACTGTCCATCGCCAAGCGGGCTCATCATATTCATAGAAAGCTTTAATAGAATCTGAGATCAGCTCTGTAAGTAGATGCTTGTCAATATCATCGAATATAATTTGCGCTAAATTCCTGGGTAATTTCAAAAAGTTCTTTGATACCGTCGATGTACGGTTGATACATTACATATGGATCGATTGCTCCATAAGCACCGCAGGCAGAACAATTTTCACATCCGCCTCCGCCGCAGTCGAGGGATTCTCTGACAATCTGCTCTCTGTGTTCTCTGGTAGTGCTCTTAATTAAGTATTTATCCATACAGAACCTCCTCGTCTTTACATATTACCGCTAGACTATTTACATACCAGCCTGAAAATTATTCTATGCTTAATATCATATCCTGCTCTTCGAATAGGCTTGAAACCGCTTCTTCATAATCTTTGAATTTTTCAGACTTCTTAATTTTCTTCGCATATTTTGCGTTATCGGTAAACAACGGTATCATATAAAACCAGATTTCCTTCATTTTAAATAATACATTTCTGTCTCCGAAAATAACACTTTTATAATCTTCATAAACCTTATCATGGAAGGCCTTCAGCAGCTTCTTATTCATAGGAATATGATCAGTAATATCCATGACCAGTCCGGGATTGGCTATCAAACCTCTTCCAATCATGATGGTATCTACGCTTGGAAAGCTGGCTGTAAACTCTTTATAATCCTTCACAGAGCAGATATCGCCATTGTAACATACCTTATTTTTGCTTAACACCAGAGCATCCTGAAAAACCTTAAGGTTAGGCTTATTATTATAAAAATCCTTCTGTATCCTGGGGTGTATGATAAGCTCTGCCATCGGATATTTGTTAAATATCTCGATTAATTTATAAAATTCCTCAGGATTATCCCTTCCAATTCTTGTTTTCACTGAAATTCTGGTAACAGAGGCAGTAAAAATTTCATCCAAAAATGCGTCCAATGCCTCTTTTTGAGCAAGAAATCCGGAACCTTTATTTTTTGAAACCACGGTTCCGGAAGGACATCCGAGATTTAAATTAATCTCATCGTATCCCATCTGCTTTATTTTCTTTGAGGTATGTATAAAGTCTTTGGCGTTATTCGTCAGCAGTTGGGGAATTAAAACTAACCCTTCGTTGTGCTCAGGTATAATATCGTTAATCTCACGGGTTTTAAAACCGTCACTTTGATTTGCAACAATAAAAGGTGAAAAGTATCTATCTATATTCTTAAGGAAAGTATAATGGGCATTTCTATAGACATACCCGGTTATACCCTCCATAGGTGCGAAGTAAAAATTCATATGTGAAAAACTCCTTATTAAATGATGGAATCATTATATCATATAATTTTTATTATCACGCTAAATTATTTTGGAAAGGCCACTTATGATGCTAACACTGGAAGCTAATGAAGCTTCATCTTTTGCGATATGCAGAGCTTCATTTGAGTTTATAAGGGAATCCATATTGTCTATAAAGTCTGTTTTATCCAGTGGATCCCCCATTACTTTAATGATATCTTTTATTTTTTTATTTCTTATCATTACTAACCAGTAATCTGATGTATTGGGTACAGCAAAAACTAAATTCCAGTATTTTCGTAAACCTGATTTACCGGCTGTTGTATCTTCAGGATTATCAATTGAATCTGTGCTTACCATAGAATATAAAAGTACATTTTGATTTCTTTTAATATTGCTTTATAGGCTATACGATATGCTTCTTTCATTGATGAACTGTTACTGCTTTCATTCTGGGCATCGTTATCTTTCAATACCGATAGGTAAATTACTAGAACAGTAAGTATCAAAATTTCTACCATTATAACAATCTTTTTCAAAGACATTTACCGTCACGTTATTAAGAAAATCAATAAAATATATGACGCCGTATTCAAATTTATATAAATATTATAATTCACAGTAGTAAACTACAACGAACTAAATTGCTTTACTTTTATTAAAAATAATGCTATATTAATTATAAGAAAAGGAGTAACCGCCCACAAAGCGGTTAGCCTCAATGTTCATTTAACTGCCCAATGAGCCGCTAAGTCAGGGGGCAGTTATTTTTTGTGCTTATTATTCCTATTATTTAAATAGGTAAGCAGTGCAATGACCATAAGTACAAAAGTAAATAAATCACTATATGTAACATACTGCATCAGCACCACCTCCCTTCCGGGAGGCTAACACTACCCTGTACACGATTACTCCTATGTTCAGCCTATCACAACAACCATATAATTACAATCGAACACAATATTAAATTATCCATTATTCACCAATATCTGATTTTAATTTACATAATTGGTATTCACAATCAATACGAATTACTCCGCTCCAACACATGTATGCTCAAGCGTTTAAAACTTTACTTCCGCTCCAGAATTTGTATTAACTGCGTGATAAACTGTTTTATTTATTGAGTTTCGCAATTACCTAATTTACTATTCAATTATTAAGACAATTTAATATTATAGTCCACTTAATTTTTTTAGTTTTAAACTACTGTCTCAGCGTGTGCTGGATTATATAAAATAATTAATGCTTAGTTACAAAACTATTACTATGATTACACAATAAAGCATTATTTAATTCTACTTTTTCCTCCATACAGTTGCAGTGGAATAGGGACGTAATCCAATACTATAATAGAATTGCTGCGAAGAGCCTACGAAAGCTACTTTTGCACCAAGTATACCGACACGTCGTATACCTTCTAAAACGGCAGCCTTACCCAACCCCATTTTTCGGTAATCCGGATCTGTTGCTACCGGCTCAATAACTGCATATCCAGCCTCCGGATCATACCACATACCGCAATAGGATACAAAATTACCATCAGGAGCTACAACAGCAACCTTTAAATTCAAATCAACATTCGGA
The DNA here is from genome assembly GCA_035564175.1 of Mobilitalea sp. Classification (GTDB taxonomy): domain Bacteria; phylum Bacillota; class Clostridia; order Lachnospirales; family Lachnospiraceae; genus Mobilitalea. Next base: position 17,491 of record DATMUM010000118.1, on the reverse strand, counting down.
CGAATCATTTCATCTTTTACTTCCTGCTCATCCTCTTTTGATAAGCTGAATTCACCCTCACCATTTAGCTCGTGATTAAAACCTTTCCATAAAACACGTCGATACTTATATAGGTCAAAAGTTTCCTTCATTGTAGTTATGTGATATCCTTCCGGTAATTTATAATCTGTAGAGGTTTTATCATGATAAAAAGCTGCATCACACTCTTTTTCCTCTGTGGCTACAAATCCTAGCTGAGCGGCGATATCCTGGAATGACAAATCATTATCCCTTATAACAATACCAAAATTACTATCATTCGAAAGCTTCTCCATCGAATATATCAGCATTTCTTTTTTTAGGGATGTATACTCCGGCAGGGTTAAACAAAAGGCTTTTCCTAACCGACAGTCAAAGGTTGCAACCCCGACAATTTCGTTATCAGCCTCCCAGATCCCAATCCTGCCAACCGAAGACTTATCAAGATATCCATGAGTCGTCATCCAATCCCATCTAACATATGTATACTCTGCATATCCTAACCTGACAAAAAATGCTCTTACTTTATAATAATCCTCTGTAATCCCTGCTTGTTGTGTATAGTTTCTAAGTTGCACCGACATAAACTCACCCTCCTTTTTGGCATTATTATATATGTCATAAGCTTGAAAAGGAATTCCGATTTTATCTATAATCATTCTATACCAAAGCAAAGGAGGGTCACAGAATTAACCATGCCCTCCTCTTTTTAATCCTTATATACAATTTTTCGAACCGTCTCATATGCTAATCCAAATTCCTGAGATATATGCTCGATGGTATGACCTATTTGATACTGTTGTTTTATCTGCTTGTTCCTATTTTCAAAGTATCGTTTTGAGCCATTCTTCTCACCCCACTTGAAACGCTCATCTCCAGTGGGTATGTATAAAACCTCTCCGCTTATATGCTTCTGAATCTCGATTAAAAGATATTCCGGTAATACTTCTGCTGCATTTAGATATTTCATAAAAAGTCCGCTCCTTATTTATAGTTTATAAATAAAGTGCAGAGCCAGCAGACAGCAATCTATTTACCCATACAGAATAGTTACTATCGCTTACTCTGCATGGGATAATACTTGATTTAAACTATTTCGTAATATAATTCTCATTTTCATACATTTTTCACCTCCATATTAAAAACACCAGCTTTACAATACAAGCTTAATCCACATACTGGAATGTGTCAATTCATCTTTTTTAATATAACTATAAGAGATTTGGCTGATACCAGGCATTCTCTGAATTGTTAAAACACAGAACTCCACAGTTAATATTGATTTATCAGACAATACAAAATCCACCATAAAATGATGTGCTCAAGTTCAAAAATATAACCCAGCCCTTGCATAATGATTAAGATCCTTGCAGGACTGGGTATATTTAATTTATTGTTGTGTCTTATTGACAGCAGTTATTTCTCCTATGTCGAATCCAATAATCTTTCCATCACTATCATATTCAAACTTGATATCAGCTTCCAACGAAATGTTCTCCAGATAATTATCTATCCCAGCTCGTTCCTTATCTATATAAACCGGTTGGCTGTTTACTCTAACTGATTCATTATTTAATCTGTAATCAATAAAATTCCCACAGTAAAATCCCTTCGGTATACCCTCAGCCCCAATCAGACTATCTGTTGCTATCTGATTACCTTCCGAATTGATTGTTACAATGTTATTTTTAGCATCATACGTCATACTTAATTTATTCTGTAGAAGTTTTATCAAATGGTCAACATCCACATAAAAAGCCTCTGCCTTATCATTATTAACTTGTATTACATATAATTGAGATACCGACAAGCCTGTTCCGGTTCCGGTAAGGCATGAAATTAATATTGTATTTCCGTCCTCACTGGAACTTATAGCAGGTGCTATAGCATGAGATGTCATATATGGAATAGGATAAGTATAAATATGCTGTTCCTTTCCTATATCCAGAATAAGACCAAATCCATAAAGCTTTTCGTCATTAAATCCATAAAGATAAATATTCTTTTCCGGTATGGAACTCAGAAAAACAAGTCCTTTATTCCAATCTTGATCCTGAATATTTGCAGCTCTTTCTCCTTTTCTGGCATCTGGTATTGTCAGCGTTGACACTTTATCCAGAAAATATTTAGTGTCGCTCTCAGATACATCTTCAAACATTTTTCCGCCCGTCCATAGTTCTGCTTCCTGCATAGCTCTAAGCTCAATTGGATCTGCCTGCTTAGCTTCAGTTGTCGGTGTTATAGTTGCTTCAGCTGACGGTGCTACCGTTACTTCAGCTGACGATGTTATCGTTTCTTCAGTCTGCGGTGCACCCGTTACTTCAACTTGGGATGTTCCAATTGCATCCGAAGTATTTAACGTTACTTCATCAGACTTATCTTTTACTCCGCATCCAATTACAAATATAGAAATTATTATAATGAAATATGTGAACATGATTTTCTTAGACATATAACACCTCCTGCAGGTATAGCTGCCATTCTTTTGTAATTATCTTCATTAATTTTTCCATCACGAAGATTAAGCTTATCAATACATAAGAATCTATGATTTGGATTCCTGTAATCATAGCCATTTTCTGATTGAATTTCATCTAAAGCCCACTTCCTGATTTCATTCATCAACTTTCTAGCCCTACATAACACATAGATAGTTTTTAAGATAGATATATTATCTCCGCGATATTCTTACTTACTTAATCTTAAATAGTATACGTTTATTGGTTTTTATTTATTGTAAATGGAGAATTTAAATATATTATTTTGCCTGATGGAAATTCCGATAAATGAAATTCCTTTACGAAACGATAATTACCGGGAGGTAATACTCCAAAAAAATTGCTCCAATCAGCGAGAAGTTCTATTTCCTCACCAGGATTAAGGTGTATTAGTTCTAAAGTCCAAAAGGGATTTCCTTCAATATTAAACCATTTTTCATCAAGTAGGATTTGAAGAAAATATTTCATTCCAAAGTATACAACGTCTGCTCCTTCATTTTTTACGATGTACGTAGCCCCCGTTGGAGTTAGTGTTCCTTCCTTAAGAGTAAGTATAAGGCCGGTTTCGGTATTAAATACAAGTTTATTTTCCTCTCCAATACTCAACGGATAATCGTCTTTATTAACTTTAATTTCTTCCTTAGAGCAAACCAAAAAAATAGAAAATAAAGCTCCTATAGCGACCCAAATTAACTTAGTAATTTTCTCCTTAGTTAAATTGTATCCTCGTCTTGGCATAAAAATTCCCCTCATATTCCTTACACAAATTGTAAGCAGTCACGAGGGGAAAAGTCAAGTAATTTTATTCCAATTTTATTATTTAATGTTTATTCATTATTATTGTATTACAACTGATCCAATTACAATGAAATAATCATTATAAAAATTATTGTTAGCCTTTACTTATTACTTTTCACATCTCGGTTCCACAATTTTTATGAGGTATGCTTCAAGATACACCAAAAGGCAACTGGAGGTATAAAACCAGCCCAGTTGCCTTATTTTTTGTGAATGTAAACTTGAAGAATATATTATTTTCTTATAATCGGATCTCTTCCCATACTTCCCTGCCATTGCTGCTATAGGTGATAGTAATCTCCTTTGTTACGAAATCAACCTTAAGTACAGCATATTCGCTGTCCTTTCTGCGTCTGATGACCAGGGTATGCTCATTACTCTCTTCCAGTACAAATTCTCCGTCAAAGGCAGGATGGCTGTTACGAAACCGCATCAGCTCCAGTAGCTTTTTCACTACCGGTCTTTCGACTTCCTGTCCGATTTTATCCGTGGTATAGTAGTGACGGTTAATGTTTCGGCCTACCTTCGTCTCTTCGAGAAGTTCAAGATCATTCTTGCCTGCCAACATTCCGACGTAATATACTTGGGGAATTCCAGGCGCAAAAAACTGTACCGCTCTGGCTGCCAGATAAGCCTGGTCGTCATCTCCCAATGCAGAATAGTAAGTACAATTCACCTGATAGATGTCCAGGTTATTGTAGACAGCCGTGTTGTAAATCTTCTTGACATTGGCACCGAATTTGAAAATATCATCCTTCGTTCTGATGATTTCCTCATCAGGAAGAAGGTCCTTGACGTCGACAATCCCAATCCCGTCATGGGTATCAAGTGTGGTGAACTGCTTCCTTGGACAGATTGCAAGCCAGTTCTTCAGGTAGGTACTGTTGCCATAATACAATGCATGCAGGAGCAGCATCGGCAGAGCAAAATCATACACATAGAAGCCTTTCTCCGCAATCTTAAGCTGCATCGTGTAATGCTCATGGATCTCCGGGAGAATGGTAACATGAGAAGGAGATAAACTATCCTCCGCTTCCTTCAACAGCTCCCACACCTCCGGCTCGATGAAGAAGCAGCTTGTATTGGCCTTCTTCGTTGCATATGCAAAAGCATCCAGCCGGATGATTGAGGCGTAGTGCTCTGCCAACCCAGTCAGATTATCCACCATAAACTGCTTCCCTGCTACTGAATTGCAGTTAATATCGATCTGTTCTTCATCGAAGGTACACCATACCTTCTCGGTTGTTCCGTCGGCAAAGTGCGCTTCCGTATAAGGAGCGCGTGGCTTTCTCTTATAGATTATGTCCACTTCTTCGTCCGTAGGCTCTCCGTTTTTCCAGAAGTCCTTATACCGGATAAATAGATCCTCGTAAGCAGAAGCGTCCTTTTTCTCCAGAAAATCCTTATAATAGCTGCTTTGAGCGGAGATATGATTAATCATGTAATCATACATCAGGTAATAATCCCTGCTGAGGCTCGCAATATCTTCCCAGGTTCCGAAGGCTTCCTCCACCCTGGTATAATCCATCGGCGCAAAGCCTCTGTCGCCGGAGGATGGGAAGAAGGGTAGAAGGTGCACCCCTCCGATAGCATCTTTGATATAGGTTTCTAAAACATAATTCAAATCCTTTAGGTTGCTACCCATCGAATCCGAATAGGTAATCAGCATAACTTTATTAGTTATTCCTGCCATGGCAACACCTCTGTATCCCTATTCTATTCTAATCATTCGTCTGATCTAATGCCTGATAAATGTAGGGGCTTATCCTCTCCTGCAAGGCATCGTAATATCATTTTCTGCCCCATAACAAACTCTGTCACCGCGGATCCATTGATCATCAACGCTTACATACTTGATGCATTTTCTCTTACCGAACTTGAGATTGCCCCAGCTGTAAGCAACATGGATCTTGCCATCTGCTCCCTGCATGATCACAGGATATTCGTATCTGCCGTTATTGATGTCATTCCACTTACCGGTAAACCCTTCACCAGCTTCGACGATCCTTCTGTACGGCCAGTTCATTCCTCCGTCCTCGGAGATCGCCAGTGTTACCGGACATCTCTGGTCAGGCCATACCGTCTTCGAAGTATCCTCATTAAATGCTACGGGATTATAAGCAAGAGCAATTGCTCCACTTTGTAGCTTGATTGCAGAGATACTGGAATTGTTATTGGGCAGCTCTGTAGGAAACGGTACGGTCCAGGTATCACCATTATTCTCTGAAGTGGATAAGTAGATGTAGTCGGCAAAACGGCTGCGGAAGATTGCCACCAGCTTCCCTGGCTCCTTCTCTACTATATTAGCATGCACCCTGCCCTGGCTCTCGGGAACTTCGACTTCTCTCCAGGTCTTACCCTGGTCATCGGAGATCTGCATTACTGTGATGTCACTGCCATTTCTGCTGTTGTCGCTGAAGCAGATCCAGTTACCAAAGATCCATCGTCCATCCGACAGTATCTGAATCTTCTGTCTGCAGAAGGATCCCGGCCTGCGAAACATTGTCTCTGTTTCTCCCCAGGTATATCCGTTATCCTTTGATATCTTACGTCTGATTTCTGCGGTATATTGAAGGTTGAAGCCTTCCTCCGTCTCCGGTTTCCGTGCTGTCTGTGCAGTATACATAAGCCATATTTCGCCTTCCGGGGTTAAGAACAGGGAAGGGTTCTGCTCCGAACGGGTCGGGTCGTCGGAAACTATAACGGGCTCCGTCCAGGCATTCGAATCAGCATTCAATCTGGATAAGACAATGCTCACATCTGCATTGCCTTCATCGGAACCTGCGAACCAGCAACAAAGCAGGTCTTTGTTCGGAAGCTCCAGAAGGTCAACGGCATGGCAGCTCTTGTAAGGAGTATTCGGAATGTGTGATTCTACGGTGTCCATCAGCATATTCCGGTACAGCTTTCCGTTCTCCTCCATGATATCTATATTGATATAATCTCTTTTCATATTCATTTTCCTTCCGTCAGCCTTTTACGGAGCCGATCAGGATACCCTTCTTGAAATATTTCTGGACAAAAGGATAAACACAGACGATAGGCGCCATTGCTACGAAGATAGCGGCTGCTTTCATATTATATTGGTTTAGTGTAATTCCGTTACGGGTAATATTCGTAAATACTGTACCTGAATCACTGGCTGTTATGACCACGCTCTTCAATAACTGCTGTATTGTCTTCAGGTTATTGGATTTTAAGAACATCTGCGGCATCAGGTATTGGTTCCAGATACTGACTGCGTTAAATAATCCGATTGTCGCAATAATCGGTTTGGAAAGCGGGAAATAAATCCTGCATAGGGTCTGGAAATCGGTTGCTCCGTCTATAAAGGACGCTTCCTCCAGCTCAATCGGCAGTCCGTCCAGAAATGCCTTCGTTATCAGAAGAAACTGTGTATTAATTGCTCCGGGTATAATCATAACCCACAGGTTATCTACAAAGCCAAGCTTGCTGTAGACGATATACTGAGGAATAATTCCTGCTTCAAATACCCAGGTAATCACAAACAAAGCCATTATGACATAGCGGTGTCTGAATCTCGACCGCGACAGGACATATGCCGTTATATAAGTAAATATTACGGCGATTAAGGTTCCAAGGATAGTATAGATGAAGGAATTACTAATGCCTGTAAATATATTAAATTTCGAATTAGAAAGTACATATACGAAGGATTCTATATTAAAACCCTTCGGGAAAAAGCTGACTTGTCCGAGCGTCAGGTATCTGCCATCGCTACAGGCAATGAACAGGATATACAGGAAAGGGTATACACAGACAAAAGAGACGAATAATAGCACTGTGTTATTAATGATATCAAACAGCGTCATCTTTTTACCGGTTTTTGTCTCAGATATAGTTTTTTTCATAGTCTGCTCACATCCCTTCTCCTAGAATAATCTTGTTTCTGCATATTTATTGGCTGCTTTATTCGTGAGCATGACCAGAACAAAAGCAACGATTGATTTCAACAGGTTTACTGCTGTTCCGTAGCTGTAATTCGGAAAGCCGGTACTTTCAAATGCAATCCGGTAAACATAGCTTTGAATTACATCGGCTGATGAATATACGCTCGGGTTGTACATTAATAAGATTCTGTCCAGATCCACTGTAAAAATATTGCCAACGCTGATGATTAACATCGTTATTACGGAAGTGGTAATGGAGGGCAGAGTAATTTGGAACATCTTTACCCAGCGGTTAGCGCCGTCAACCTCCGCAGCTTCATAAAGAGCCGGATCAATCGAGGTCATCGCTGCAATATAGATGACAGCTGAATAACCAAACGTCTGCCATACCTGCAGGAATACATAAAGTGGTCTGAACCATGCCGGGCTTGCCTGGAAATTAACCGCCGTTCCGCCTAAAAACTTAATCAGATTGTTCACGATTCCGTTCGTAGGTGACAGCATCGTAAAAGTAATACTGACCATAACCGCAGAGGATATAAAATAGGGGAGAAAGCTTAAGGACTGGACAATACTGCGGATTGGTTTATGAATGATCTCATTCAAAAATAATGAAAAAATGATCGGAATCGGAAATACTACCACGAGGGAAAGTACAGCCAGGATTATGGTATTTTTGATCAGCTTCAGCATATAGGCATCGTGGAATATCTTGATAAACCATTTTAATCCCACCCAGTCACTCTTAAAAATACCTTTGAAGGCACTGAAATTCTCAAAAGCGATACTCATTCCAAAAAGAGGGCCATACTTGAATAATATCAGACTGATGATACCTGGTATCAGAAGCATATATAGCTGTTTATTCTTCTTAAGATCTTTCATGATACGCTGATTCAGCGGTTTCTTTTTTAAAGGAATTATATTTTCTTTATTACTATTTTTCAACATTTCCATTCCTTTCTTTCTCATTCTGACAGGCTGCCTCTGGGGAGAGGCAGCCCAAACCAAACCAGTTTATCATCAGAGTTATGTCAGAATAATTTAAGATTTAATTACTAAAGGTGTTGCTGTAAGCTTCCGCCTGGATCTTCTCGATATCAGCTAAGCCCATGGTATCCATTTCCTGGATAAACGCTTTCCAGTTGTCCTGGTTAAGTTCTCTTGTACCATTGATGAATTCGGTTATTCCTGCACATTCTGCTTCAAATACAGAAGCAACAAGTGTGGTGAGCTGCTCTTCCTGTTCTGTTGAATAGATTAAGGTAGGTCTGACAAGGAAATTGTCACTTACAAAGTTCTTGTTAGCAGCGTCTGAAATCAGTTTGGTGTTCCAGCTGTAGAAACCAGTCTGATCAACCGGCTTGGTAACTGTAAATCTGTCACTTAAGAAGGACCATTTCTTTTCGCCAGCTGCCTTGGATTCTTCTGCTGTATAGTCGGCAATGAAGGATTTGGATCCGTCGCTTGCTGTCTGGAAGCTCTCGCCTTCAACACCCCAGTTCGCTAAAGTAATACCTTCTTCACTATAGAAATAATCAATAAATTTAAGAATTGTTGCAATCTTAGCTTCGTCACAGGAGGAGTTAACTGCTGTAACACAGCCGCTCTGATATAAGGTTGAGGTGGTAACAGGAATTGTCTTACCATTAGCATCCTTCAGGAAATCAAGTACCTGCATGTCATAATTAGAATTATTGTCAGGCCCGCCATTTTCCATGAACCATTCTGCACGGTTATAATAATCATAGAATATGCTCGCTTGGCCTTCCAGCGTCTGGGATTCCCAGTCACCTTCAGCATTCGTTCCGGCTACCCAGAGAGGATTGATCAGACCTTCATCATACCAGGTCTTCATAGTTTCAACCCAGGTATATGCACCATCTGCTTTGATGTTGAAGCTGCCGTCTTTTTCATGGTTATAATATACACCGCCGGAACCTTGAGCGTCAACATAGCTTGCTGCATTGAACCAAGCTGCAAAACGAAGAGCACTGTCACGTCCGGATAACGGATAGTAGTTAGAATCGTTTGCTCCGTAGTAAGCCTTTAAGGTCCTTAACGCATTTGTAAAGTCATCAACAGTCTTAACAGAAGCTGCATCAATTCCTGCTTCCTTAAACTGGTCTGCACGGTAACCGATTAAGTCTGCGAAGATTGGTGTTTCCTTAACCAAACCATAGATTGCACCGTTATCACTGGTTACATATGCTTTATAGCTGGGATTTGCATTAATATATGCCTGAAGATTCGGGGCATACTTGGCAATGTAAGGAGCAAGATCGACAAATGCACCCTGCTCGCCATATACCTTCGCCTGAGCGAGGTTTACCATAGCTGCATCCGCAAGTGTTCCGCTGGCAATTCTCTGATCAACCTCTGTGTAAGTATCTGCGATTTCTTCCGGTCCTGCAACATACTCAACATGGATACCAGTATTCTGTTCAGCCGCATCATACCACTTCAGCTCCTTGATCCAGTCAACATACTGGGAACGCATAAACATGGTATAGGAATTTGCTGATGTATCGGCTGAAGCATCCGGTGCCGTAGTTGCCTGCGCAGCAGTATCTGTGCCTGCGGCAGTAGGTTCTGCGCTGCTGTCATTCTTTGAAGAAGAACCGCATCCTGCTAAAACAGTAGTCATAGCAAGTGTTAATAAAATGGCTACGAATTTTTTAATGTTTTTCATGTAACATATCCTCCCTTATCTTTGCTTCATTATTTATTATGATCAGGCAACCCGGTAATTTTTCCGCCGGCAAGACTGACTGCATAATCAATTGCATTTACCAGACTGCGTTCATTCGCCATGCCTGTCCAGGCCTGGTCGTAAGCTGTTCCATGATCTACCGACGTCCGGATAATCGGCAGCCCAAGCGTAATATTAACTCCTTCTACAGCATCCCATTGCTTCCGGTCCTGATTATACACAAAACCTTTGACCTTCAGTGGAATGTGTCCCTGGTCATGATACATTGCAACAACAATATCATACCAGCCTCCAATCGCTTTTGAGAAAATACTGTCGGGGGGAACCGGTCCCTGGACGTTGATCCCTTTTGCCCTGGCAGCTTCAATCGCCGGTGTAATTTCCTTAATCTCTTCTGTACCGAATAAACCGTTCTCTCCACAGTGCGGATTTAAGCCTGCAACTCCTATGACCGGTTCTGTAATGCCCATGTCAGTACATGCCTTATGTGCGATTTCAATTACTTCCAGGATCCTTTCCTTCTTAACTCTGTCGCATGCCTCCCTGAGTGATAGATGGGTCGATATATGAACGACCCGCAGGTTCCGGTAGGCAAGCATCATCGTATATTTTGAAGTTCCGGTAAGATCAGCATAGATTTCTGTATGTCCCGAATAATGATGGCCTGCCAGATTGATTGCCTCTTTATTGATTGCGTTCGTGACAGTTGCATCCACTTCCTGGTTCAGAGCGAGTTCAATTACCTTTTTGACATATTGAAAAGCGGCTTCTCCTGCCATTACAGATACTGCACCGGTTTTTAACCTCTCCATATCAACCAGCTTCATATCTAGTACATTAATCCTCCCGAAGGTGGACTGCGCCTGCTTCACAGTATTGATTGGATAAAGCGTAAGCTCTATGTGTCCGGTAACCTCTATTGCTTTTTTAAGTACCTCAGAATCTCCGATAATGATTGGAACACATTTTTCATATATTTCCGGATTACTCAGGGCTTTTACCGTAATCTCTGGTCCGATTCCAGCCGGATCACCCATCGTAATCCCTATCACCGGTCTTTTATCCATAGCGCTCCTCCATTAATCGATTCCCAGCTGTTCGTTCTCTCTCAGCACCTTCTCAATTGCAACTCTTCCTTCCGGCGAGACCTGATGAAACGGCCTCCTGCAGCTGCCTACCGGATAACCCAGCATTGATACCGCCGTCTTGACAATCGTGTTCGGATTCCCATATTGAAAGCAGCCCCGGAAGCTTTTGATATTATCCTGGCATTTTTGTGCCTCTTCTAGGTTGTTGTTGATATAATTCTCATAGATGCCTACCATATTTCGTGGAAAGACATTGGCACATCCGGAGATTGCCCCGGTGCCTCCTGCCATCAGGCTCTGGAGAATCAGAGAATCACTACCGCATAGAACGCTGAAATCCCTGTTTTTAGTTTTTTCAATATACTGGAATATATTATCAACGTTACCACTGCTGTCCTTGACCCCGACTATATTATCAATCTCAGAAAGTCTTGCTACTGTGTCTGGGAGGAGGACATTTCCCGTTCTATCCGGGATATTATACAGAACGATCGGCAGATCAACAGCGTTCGCAACTGCTTCATAATGTTCATAAAGCTCCTCCTGGGAAGCTTTTGCAAAATAAGGGGTAATTATTGATAACACATCAGCCCCTAACCTTTTTGCCATTTTTGACATTCGAATCGTATCTTTGGTGCTTACGCAGCCTGTCCCGGCATAAATCGGAAGTCTCCCTGCATTTTCTTCAATGACCACCGACAGTATCAGCTCTTTCTCTGCTTCACTTAATATATAGCCCTCACCATTCGTACCGAATGCAAAAATTCCATGAATTCCTGCTTCAATCAAACGGTTTACCTGATTCTTAAGTTCGCGCTCATTGATGCTTTCGTCTTCGAACATAGGCGTAATAATCGGTGCAATAATTCCTTTTGCTAAATCCATAGTTACCTCCATACTGAATCCTACATAATCTCCAGATAAAGCTTGCGGGCATCCTCCGGGGTTATTTCTCTCTTATTATTGGCAAGGAGCCGTTTTACTTCCATGGCATCATGAACCAGGTCGTTCAGATCAGCTTCCCCAATTCCGAAGGTTTTTAGTGAAACGGGAATCTCCAATCGATCTATCATACTATGAATCTGCCCCAGAATCCAGTCAGCTTTTTCCTCCCTGCTATGCTGATCTGGTCCAGCGACCATGTCATAAACAGACGAGAACTCCTCCAGACAGACCTCCTTATTATATTTTAAAACAGGAAGAAGCATGATTGCATTGGATACACCATGGGGTATGTGATATCGGCCGCCCAGAGGATAAGATAATGCGTGAACGCCCGTCGTACCGGATGCCGTAATCGCAACTCCTGCATAGAAGGCAGCAAGAAGCATATTGTTCTTCTCCTGCTCAGCACCTGCATCCACACAAGCCGGAATAATATTGGCAAATATCAGCTTTAAAGCTTCCATTGCGAACATATTACTGAACGGATTCGCTTTATTGGAGGTATAGCATTCAATTGCATGTGCCAATGCATCGATTCCGGTCGCTGCTGCAATTTTCTTAGGAAGCTTCCGGATCATTCTTCCGTCAAGGATAACATAATCTGCAATTAATTCGGCGTTTACTATTCCAACCTTCAGATTCTGCTCGGGAACGGTCACGATACTATTCGGCGTTGCCTCCGAGCCCGTACCCGCTGTCGTGGGAATCATTAATGTCTTGACCAGTTTCTTTCCCAGCAGGGGATCAGCTAAGAGGTCCTTAATGGTATAGCTTCCGGTGCAGGCAATCGAGGCCAGCTTTGCCATATCCATGACGCTTCCTCCGCCGATGGCTATGATGAAATCCGCTCCGGACTTCTTAAAATCATCAACTACGCTCTGTGCTTCCAGATAGGTCGGCTCAGCAGGCAGATCATCTAATATGACAATTTCCGTATTACATCGATTCAGAATTGCGAGTGGCTCATCGATTACTCCAGAATGACGGATCCCTTTGTCAGTAAATACCGCAACTTTCCGATAATACCCATTTACAATGGTTTCTATCTGTTCTATTGCATTACTGCCGCTAAATACTGCCTTCGGCATGCTAAGTTTATATTGTTCCAGCATAATTACCTCCAACCTCTATGGTGCTAATCTTAAGCACCTCTTACCATTAGCGAAAAGCTGATTGTATTTGTGATTAAGGATGTTTACTTTCCTTCAATAACATTCAGTTTTTTTGCTATCTGCCAGATCATATCCGGCTTTCCAAAACCGCCGGATTTTGATATGATCCATACTTTCTTCTTTTTGTATTTAATATAAGAAAGAACAGTACCTGTCTCAAGCTCGGTGACAGGATAGATCTCATCGCAGCGAATCTGTTTGAAGAAGCCTAAAAGTGTATCTCCTCCTATGATCATCAGGGTATGATTCCGGTTAATGTCAAGCAGCTTCTTAACAATCTCTCCAAGGGCAGATGCGATTCTGACCCTCGCCTCATTCAATGCCATATGATTTTCTTCAATATATGTATTGACCTGATTCTGCTCCGACACTCCGGTATCCAGCATGACTACCGGATAATTATGAAATGTATTCTCCAGCTGATTCATCCATTCCATTCCTTCACTGGAGGAGAGATAGCCTACCTCAAGCTGTTGCTGCGGCGTAAGAACAATCCTCCGAAAGCCAGCCATTTGCGCATATTCGATCTGATCCATGGAAATCGGATTAACGCTTCCGCACATTACAAGCAAGGTCTGATTGAGCTGGGGTGCACTCGATTTTCTCCTTCTGAATTTTAACAGCTGAGGGAGAAAAGATGCAAAGCCTGCACAGCCTGCAATTATTCTGAGCTGGTCCTTATTATTTAAATATTCTGCAATATTCTTAATATCTTCATCCGACTGTGCATCAAAAATACCGATAGTCGGCTCGTTAAATTCCGTATGATATTCTTCGTTGCGTCCAAGAAGCTCAATTCTTGTGCCGCTGTCAAAAAGCTGCCGTACCTCCGAAGAGACAACCGGCTCAAACGGATCCTTGCCAAAGACACTCTCCTGGATCGGCTGCCCGTCAACATAATGATACCCATTAATCGTAACCCGGTTCATCTGTGGATAAGCCGGGATAAATGGCAGAAAGGTCTGCCTGCTGGCATCCAATAAAGCTTTTAATTCACTACCTATATTTCCACGCAGACCGGAATCCGTCTTCTTGTATATGTGGGTTACGCCTGCAGTAATTGCTTCTGCTGCCAGTCTGTATACCCTGTTGTATGCCTGTTCACCGGTAAGATGCCTCGTCTCAGCATCAATGACCAATACCTCTACTCCATTTTTTCGATAGAAGCAGTCCGTGGCATCAGAAATTGTTATTATTTTTGTATTTGCTCCGTATTGGGCAAATTGAATTCCTGTATCTAGAGCCCCGGTAAAATCGTCTGCTATTAATAAAAGCCTTATCATCCTATTTACTCCCAACTGTTTCAATAATGAACATTATGCCGATGTGATTTTGTAAAGCTCATTTATTTTTCCTATGTGCTTCATCGATATGTCTATATTAACAGTATAAAGTCTTTGTGACAATAGCTTTTTTGTATAATTTTTATGATTTATCGTTGCAATTTGAAACATTAATATTTTCCATTGATTTTTATGTTCACATATGATACCATTAAGCTAATTCGGATGGAATGAATTTCCTGATACTCAGAGAAACAAAAGAATACGGGAAAGGAAGGAAATAATTCATATGGAAAGAGTTAAGATTTTAGGAATAGCACCCTATGATGGAATAAAATCATTGATGCTTCAGATTGCAGAAAAGCGGAAGGATATCGAACTGAATGCATTTACAGGCGATTTGAATGAGGGTCTTGCCATCGCCCAAAGATATGAATACTCAGGTTACGATGTAATCGTATCCAGAGGTGGTACCGCAGAATTAATAAGACAGCACTGTAAACTTCCGGTTGTTGACATCACCCTGAGCATATATGATATATTCAGATCAATTAAGCTGGCTGAGAACTCTACGAATAAGTATGTTGTTATCGGCTTTCCTGCCATTACAAAGAATGCCCATTTCATCTGCGACATGCTTCAATATAACATCAATATTTATACGATACACAATGAGCAGGAAGCCTCCGAGATTCTGAAGAAGTTAAGTGCCGAAGGCTATGATATGGTCCTGTGCGATATGATTACCAGCTCCCTTGCCCAGAAATTAGGCATGACCGCCATCTTAATCACCTCAGGATCCGAGAGCATAGAAGCCGCTTTTGATCTTGCGATCCAGATGTCAAAGGCCATGAACAAGATCAAACAGGATGTCAATTTCTACAAGATGGTGCTTGAGAATACACCGAAGCCCTTTGTCGTATTCGACGAAAAATTTCAACAGGTCTACTATTGCGGGGAAGCAGCGGAACCCGTTCCTGTCATGGAGGAAATAAGAAAACACCTTCCAACTGTCCTGAATGAAGGGAGCCACAAATCCTACATAGAATATTCCGGTCTTCTCTACGTATTGAATGGCAATAAGCATACGCAGGATGACCAGATTTATCTGATCTACTACATAAACCATCGTAAGGTACCTCTTGCGCTGACGAAAAACGGTATCTACCATTTAAGCAAAGAGGAAGCCTATGACAAATTCTTTAACAGCTTCTATGGGATTACACAATCGACACAGAATAACCTCATGAGCATTGAGCAATATGCGGAAAGCACTTACCCCGTGATGATCATGGGAGAACGTGGTACCGGCAAGGAACAGCTGGCAAGACTTCTTTACGCCAAAAGCAAGCTGCAGAACTCACCGCTGACCATCATAGACTGCGCCAGAATCAACCCTCGCAGCTGGGAGTTTCTTACCGGTGATAACAATTCACCTCTCAGCGATACCAAGACCACAATCCACATCCAGAATATGGACAGCCTGACCGACCCGCAGTTTTCCGAGCTGATCAGCATTATTAAGGATCTGAACCTGCATCACAGGAACCGGATTCTGTTTACTATTTCTGTCGAGAAGGAAGAAGCCCTCCAGCGTTGCGAAAGAGTTATCAACAATTTATCCTGTCTAACCTTAAGAATTCCACCACTCAGGGAGCACAAAGAGGATATCCCCAATCTTGCCAGCCTGTATATCAGCGTGCTGAATATGCGTTTTGCCAAGGAAATCGTAGGTCTTGAACCGGATGCCATGAAGCTTCTCCAGAATTATAACTGGCCTTTTAACTACGACCAGTTTAAACGCATTCTCAATGAGCTTGTTAGCTCTGCTAGCTCTTCCTACATAACGACTTCAGCAGTATCAAGCATCCTGTGCAAGGAACTTTCTGATACCGTGCTGAACGATAACGGGAAAATATACGTTAATCTGAACCAGTCCCTGGAGCAGATCAATATGGATATCATTAAGATTTTACTGAACGAAGAAAAGAACAACCAAAGTAATGTTGCCAAGAAACTAGATATCAGCCGAACCACCTTATGGCGTATGATGCAGAAGATGGGCATCAGTGATTAAGGCATAAAAAATGCTAAAACAACTCCAGTTGTTTTAGCATTTTTTTAATTAATCTGTAAGCGGCAAATAAACAACGTCTTTTTTACGCCTCCCGTACCTGATAGTATTGATAAAGATACTATCAGTACAGGAGGTTTTTATATTGGATTCAGAAATAATGGAGCTTCGGCTTAAGCAATGGATGCCAATTTTTGAGGAGCAGGCCAAGAGTGGCCTGAACAAACAGGAATGGTGCATACAGAATGAGGTAAAGCGTGCTGCCTTCTTCAAATGGCAGAGAGAACTTCGTAAATATCTTCTTGAAAAGAACGAAAATAAGTCTCGAGATCAGATTTCAACTGAGCTAGCGGTACACCCGGCACCTGACTTTGTAGAATTAGCTTCAGCTAGTTCTACGGTACGATCCAGCCTAAATGCTTGCTGTGTCAGATCAAGTGATATTACCCCTGCTTCATCCATCAGCATCAGATGCGGTGAATTCGTGGTAGACCTGAAGGATGATGTCAATGAAATGCTTCTTTCAAAGGTCTTAAAGGTGATGGCTAATGTTTACTGAGAACGGACTTACCTTTTCGAAGATTATAATCGCAGTTGGAAATTCAGATCTGCGTCGCGGCATTGATGGTCTTTCTGCTATGGTTCGACTGAAATATGATCTTGATCCGCTGGAGAAGGATACTCTTTTCCTCTTCTGCGGTACCAGAAGCGACAGGATAAAAGGGATTCTGTGGACCGGAGACAGGTTTGTAATGATTTACATCAGACTTGCAGATGGTCGTTTTCAATGGCCCAGGACAGAGGAAGAAGCCCGCACTCTTTCAGGAGAAGAATTCCTACGACTCATGGATGGTTTTAGTATTGATCCTTCTGTAGGAAAAAAGAGAAAAACCCCACCGAAAGAAGACCCCAAAAAGAAACGACGTAATTGAGAGCATGGCCTGATGGTCATGTTCTTTTTCTTCTAATATAGTGGTAATTATTTTAAATA